>JAYEGY010000115.1:0-36855 GCA_034659275.1 Bacteroidota bacterium
TTTTTTAACTTATTTTTTGTATTTTTCATCTTGAAGGTGATGTTTTTTTGCTTGTGTTTGTTGATTTAATACTTTGAATATAAGCAAAATACATCACTTTTCCTATTTTTTATTTTAATTTTTTAAGCAATACCTTTCAGGTAGGAATTATGATGCATTCTCGAAAGATAGTCTTTTACAGGACGCAATTGTCAGACAACTTGAAATTATAGGGGAAGCAACCAAGAGAATATCCAAAAAACTGAAAGAAAACAATCCTCACGTTCCCTGGTCTGATATGGCAGGAATGAGAGATATTCTTATTCACGATTATATCGATGTGGATCTGGATATTGTATGGAAAACAGCATCAGAGAGCATTATAGAGCTGAAGAAATTATTAAGTAATATTTTATTCCCAGAAGATTAGCTAAACAGTAAGTCTAATGCCTGCAAATTTATCCGACAAATCTGAGTTAATAAGACTTAATCACTCCATCTCTTTTTCTCATAGAACGGAAAATTTTAACCGGTATGTTTACAGGGCAAGGTTTTATGATTGAGATTTAAGAATAATCTGAAGATATTTTTCAAACGCAAATCTGTTTAAACAATAATTAAAGCCACCCATCATCAGACAGGTGGCATTCAGCACTTTTTTTTCAATCAATTTTTTCGGGGAATAATAGAATAATGGAACCAAGCCCCGGGGTTAAAAGTATTCACCCCACCCTTCCTCCGCGCGGCGGCGAGGGGATGGGTGGGTGATCACGGTATACAATTATGTGACACCTACGGCGTCAATTAATCCCGGTTGCTCACCAAACCTTTTTAGACCGTATAGGGGTCGAATATTATGCGACTGCGCTGCGGCCGGGATGGGGCGGGTTGATACTTTACCCGGGGTATGACCCGGGCTATTGCTATTTACCGCCTCCAGCGGTTTTTGGTGATATATAACACCCACGGAGTGGGTAAATAATAATAGCCCCGGTAGCACCCGGGGATCAAGGTAATCACCCCTCCCCTCCTCCGCGCGGCGGCAGGGTTGGTGTGGGAGATAAGAAATCCACACGAAAACTCTGATACTATCTGTTGCTATGGAATGAAATCAGGCGGTACACGATGTTTCGTCCCCTGTTCATATGAGTAAGCCAGTTTTATTAAAATGGGTTCAGAGTACATTCTTCCGAGGAATTGTAGTCCGGCAGGTAAATTGCCTTCTGCAAAACCCATTGGAACGGTAAAAGCCGGTTGCCCTGTATGTGGTGCAATAACCTGGCTGTTGTCGCCCCGGTATTCCTCTTCAAAACGCTCAACCCCGGCAGGTTTGTTATTCCATGAAGGATATATAATAGCATCTAACTGTAATGAATCCATTACTCTTTCAATTGCCTCCCGGAATGCAATACGTCTGACATCATTGTATGCGTCCAGGCATTCAATTTCAGGTTCATTCCACCTTCCGCTATGCTCGGCAAATAATGTTATCCTGTCCGCAACATACTGTGATTTAGTTCCTATCCTGATAATATCTTCAAGAGTTTTCACTGTATCGTTTTCAACATATTTGGCCAGGAAAGATTCGAGGTCCTTCCTGAATTCCGAGCACCACTGATTTTGTCTTAATTCAGAAAAACCCGGAATAACAAGCGGATCAATGATCTCTGCCCCCAGTGAATCCAGGTCTGAAATTGCCTGTTCAAACAATAGTTTTATTTCCGGGTCAGGATTATTTTCACTCAGTTCCCTGAGAACACCTATTCTTGATCCCTGCAGACCATCTTTCACAAGAAACTCCAAGTAGTCAGCAGGTATTTTACCTTCAGAATATTCCGTAAGTGGATCTTCCGGGTCATAGCCGGCAATAAGCTGCAGTACCCTGCTTGCATCTTCCACCGTTCTGCACATTGGCCCTACGACATCATTCCAATGTTTCAATTACGCGACCGCAGGTCGCAAATTACGTCCTGCGCAAGCAGGACCAGTTACTTTTATCTTATTACTTTTGTCTTTTATCTTTCCCTCAGCCTTCACCTTTTTCCTTTTTACTTTGTACTTTTTACTTTATGAATTCATCCAGGTAGTTAACATTACCAATCACTCCCAGCTTACCTTCTGCTCCTGAGACAATACCAACAAGGTAGCCGTTTGCATCTATCACGGGTGACCCGCTGCGGCCTGCTGGATCGACATTTTCCGTGAGTGTGTTAACATAATAATACGGTCCTGCATTTCTAAACACTTGCATCTTCACCAGTGAAGGTGATCCTTCTTTTTGTTTATATGGCCAGCCCAGGCAGTATATTATTTCATCTTCCTGTACAGGCTTTGTCCTTATCCTGAGCGGGGTAAATCCAGCCGGAATATCATCAACCTCAAAGAGCAGCCAGTCGCGGCTTTTCAGGGTATTGAAGGCATCCACCATTTCATCACTGTTCTCATTGATCATTTCTCCAAAGACCATGTATTTATCCTGCTTATCCTTGGGGTAGACTTTCCAGCTGATAAAATTTTCTCCGAGGTCAATCGTAGGCAATTCTTCGTGCTGAAAAACAAGGAATATATGTTTACATGTAACTCCAAGTGTATCAGTCCCCGTATTCACCAGGAAGGAATTTGCCAGTCCGCTATAGGTGGTATCTTTAAATTCAATTTCATTTGTAAAAACAATTTCCGGCCATTCCGAAACGGGTTTGTCTGCCCATTCCACTTTTTTTACCTCACCACCGGTGTTGTTGCATGCAGTTATAGAAAGGATAAGTAATAAAGTATAGATAAGATATCTCATAATAAATAGCAATTGGTTCTTATATAAGGACGAAATATATTACACAATAAAAAGGTAATTACAATGTATGTGAGCTCAAATTGAGCGTTTATTTATCCAGCGAGTCTTTAGTAAACGATGGAGCTTGCTGTCAGCAACCTCAGGTTCCTCGGTTCCATTATTGCTCGCTCCCACCAGTCACAATCTCCAACCGTCCCGAAAAAGCCCAGGCTTTTTCGAGCCTGCCTGCCGGAAGGCAGGGATCCTCGAATCAAAGATTCGGGACTCGCGAGCTCACAGCACTCGCCCCCGAGGACTCGGGGCTCCCGCTGCTCGGTTCCAGTATTCCAGTATTCCAGCATTCCAATATTCCAGATATCAATAGATCCTTCGCTGCGCTCAGGATGACAGAGAGATTTTGTTTTCGATGTTAATATCACTATTTTTGAAGGCCGTATTTTTTGACCTGAAACAGAATAACATGCGTGATAAAAGGAAGCTTAGGCCTTACGGTGACAAGCAAAAACAATTTGATAAGCGCTATCTTAAGATGGCAGGTATATGGGCTGAAAATTCATACTGCAAAAGGAGACATGTGGGAGCCCTTATTGTAAAAGGGAAAATGATAATTTCTGACGGTTATAATGGCACCCCTGCAGGTTTTGAAAACGTATGCGAGGATGATAATGACGTAACAAAGCCTTATGTATTGCATGCTGAGGCAAATGCCATAACCAAGGTAGCCAAATCAAATAATTCAAGTGAGAACTCCACCCTGTATGTTACTACTTCTCCCTGCATGGAATGTGCCAAGCTCATCATACAATCGGGTATCCGCAGAGTTGTCTTCAGTGAAAAATACAGGATGTCTGACGGCCTTAAGCTTTTGAAAAGAGCCGGAATTGAATTAATATATGTTGACCTCGAAAAAGACGAATATGAAATACAATAACAGCACCAAAAACACTATATTACCTCTTATAATAGCCGTTTCAATTATTGCGGGTGTGCTTATAGGGATAAAGATGCCCGGCCGGACATCACTCCCTCCCCTGTCGGTTAAACCAAGAACGGATAAAATAAGCAGGGTACTGAATTACATTGAGGCTAATTATGTTGATTCCGTCAATCGCGGCAAGCTTATTGAATCGGTTATCCCCGTAATGCTTCACGAGCTCGATCCTCACTCGGTATATATTCCCGCCAAAGAACTCACAGCTGCCAACGAACAGCTCCAGGGCAATTTTGAAGGCATAGGCATTTCTTTCAATATGCTCACCGACACAGTTCTAATAATAAGCACCATCCCGGGAGGTCCTTCCGAAAAAGTAGGCTTAATGTCCGGTGATAAGATAATTTATGTTGGCGATTCACTGATTGCGGGCCAGGGCATTGCCGAAGATAATATTGTGGGAATGTTAAAAGGACCGGGGGGTACCGAGGTTAATATTAAAGTTCTACGGAAGGGTGTGGACGATCTGTTATCCTTCACCATAACCAGGGATAAGATACCTATTTATTCGGTTGATGTAGCCTATATGGTTAATGACAGTATTGGATACATCAAGATAAACAGGTTCTCGATGACTACTTATGATGAGTTTATCCAGGCCATCAATGAGCTGAAAGCTAAAGATATGGGAAAGCTGATACTTGATCTCAGGGGTAATGTAGGCGGTGTGATGGATCCCTCGATAAAAATATCAGATGAGTTCCTGCCAGCAGATAAGCTGATTGTATACACAAAAGGTCGCACAAGGGAAAGGGAAGAATACCGTTCAACAGAAAATGGTTCTTTCCTCGAAGGAGAGCTTGTAATACTTATTGATGAATGGAGTGCATCGGCCAGCGAAATAGTTGCCGGGGCCATACAGGATAATGACCGCGGTACTATAATAGGCAGGCGTTCGTTTGGCAAAGGACTGGTGCAGGAACCTATAGTGTTCAATGACGGCTCGGCCATGAGGTTAACGGTAGCCAGGTATTACACACCAACAGGGCGGTCAATACAGAAGCCATACGAAGATGGCTATGAAGATTATGTTGCTGACCTTAACGAGAGATTCATGAGGGGTGAGCACCAGAATATTGATAGTATTCAGTTCGATGATATACAAAAGTTTGAAACACCTGAGGGTGATATAGTATATGGCGGTGGCGGCATTATGCCTGATGTTTTTGTACCTGCTTATACCACAGGTCTTTCGATGTATTTTGCCAGGGTCAGGAATACCGGCCTTATCTACAGGTACTCATTGGCCTATACAGATAGCAATAGAGATAAACTTCAGGAATTTCAAAAAGTAGGTGAACTTAATAGTTATCTTCAAAAGCAGCCTATCCTTGATAACTTCATCCGGTTTGCAAAAGAAAACGGGGTGGCACCAAACCGCGAAGATCTCCAGGAATCAGGTGACATAATCGATATTCAACTCAGGGCATACATCGCAAGGAACATCCTCGATAATAAAGGCTTTTATCCTATCTGGCAGGAGCTGGATACCACGCTGAAGAAAGCTATTGATTACCTGGAAGAATGATTTATTTAGGCTAAGGCTTAGGCTTAGGCTAAGGAATTATGAAGTATTAATTATGAGTTTTGAGTTGATCTGAGCCGTCCTGCGCAAACAGGACCAATTACTTTTATCTTTTCCCTTTCCTGTCCGCCGGAGCCTTGGCGAAGGCGGATGTCTTTTGTCTTTATTCAATCCTGCCTTTTACATCAAGAATAATCACCGGACAATATTCATCAGGTGCCTCTTCCGGCAGATCAATAATTATTTTATCATCCTGCTTCTCATAAGAGGTCTTTACCATATCATCCATGATATAGGCTGCTTTCACTTTATTACCCGTACCGGGAACAACAAGCTCATTGTTTTCAGGCCAGTCAAAAACATGAAGGTACAGTCGTGTGTTTTTCCCTGATTCTTTTCTTGTACATCTTCCCCATTCAAGATCGGTAAACGGACTGGCTGAAGTACCGTAGATTGATTCACCGTAAATAGCCATCCAGTCACCTATTGCTTCAAGTCTTTCTATACTTTCCCGGGGAAAAGTGCCATCAGCTTTAGGACCCACATTAAGAAGAAAATTACCTCCCTTGGATGCTATATCAACAAGTTTTTGCACCAGGTCTTCTGCCGACTTCCAGTTATCATCATATTTATTATATCCCCAGTGCTTGTTCATGGTCATACAGGTTTCCCAGTCAACACCGGGTAATCCTGTATCAGGGATCTCCTGTTCAGGGGTTCCAAAATCACCTTTGTATTCACCCTCCTTTGTCAAGCCCTGCATACCCTGGCGACCTTTATCAACCCTGTTGTTAATTATTATGTCCTCCTGCAGTCCACGTACATAATTATACAGATCAACTCCCCTCTCATGTGTCCATGTGTCTTCCCATTCACCATCAAACCACAGGACACCTATCCTGCCATAGTCACCCACCAATTCAGCGAGTTGGTTTTTCATATAGGATACGTACCTGTCAAAATCGGCTTTTTCTGTCGGCCTGTCTTCCCAGTCGCGCCTGGGCAGGTAATCAGGATGGTGCCAGTCCATTATGGAATGATACCAGCATATTTCAATACCCTCTTCTTTACAGGCTTCCGACAGTTCTTTCATTATATCTCTTTTGAACGGAGTTGACATAATGTCAAAATCTGTGTATTCGGAATCAAAAAGGCAAAATCCGTCATGATGCTTTGAGGTAATCACAATATATTTCATTCCCGCATTTTTTGCCATTTTCACCCATTCACCGGCATCAAATTCCACCGGGTTAAATTGCTCAACAAATCCCTCGTAAGTTTCAAGAGGTATTTGAGCTGTGGTACGTATCCATTCAGCGTGGTTGGTTGTTCCCTCCCATTCTCCTGCTGGCACTGCATACAGCCCCCAGTGGATAAACATGCCGAAGCGTGCATCCCGCCACCACTCCATCCGATCGTCACCCTTGCTTTTCTCACCATCATTAACACAGCCGGATGTTAAAACAAGTAAGAAAATAAAGAGTGTTGTAAGAAATTTTTTCATAATTACAGTTTTTAAGATTACTATTCCAGGTTTTTATTATAAAAATTAATTATGGCTTGCTGTGATTTCTCCTTTTCTTCGATAAAACCAAGGTGCCCTGATTTTTCAAGAACGAGCATTTCATCATTGGCCGGCAACTTAATCATATCCTTAACTTCGTTAAAAGGGATATAGTTATCATGTTTTCCAAGTATCATGAGGAGGGGAATATCACCTTTTTCCAGTATTTCAATTCTGGATGGCCTGCTTATCATTCCTTTGAGTACAGCAATTATACCATCAGCAGGTATCGCCGAGGCTATTTCTTTATTATGCTCTAATTGGTCTTTGAATCTGTTCGTATTGAAATCCGCAAACATCTTCGGGATATTTACAGGATAGATAACATCTTTTTTACCTGATTCCACTACTCTTATCTCTCTTTTCCTGTTGGCAATTATTTCTTCAGTGTCGTCAAAGGGGTGGGAATGGAAAAGACAGTATGCACTCAGGCGTTCCGGGTATTTTTCAACAAAAGCCAGGGTAACATATCCGCCCATTGAGTGGCCTGTCAGCATGGCTTTAGCAATTCCCTCTTCATTCATAACAGCCAGTACCGCATCAGCCATAAAATCCATTGAGTGCTGTTCACCAAATACACCAGATCCTCCATGTCCTGGTAAATCAATGCTTATTACCCTGAATCTTTCTGCCAGCCCGGGTATAAAGCCACGCCAAACATCTGAAGTTTCGAGATATCCATGCAGGAATATTATCACATTGCCGGAACCTTCATCATAATACCCTATTTTTCCCTTCTGATAATCTATGGTTTTTTTCATGTCAGGAATATTAAAGGAAATATTTCGAATAACATCATTTTAAATTGGTAAGCTAAAAATAATTAAAATATATTTGTGTATTGTTTACAAAATTTAATCTATAAACTTTCCTTTTATATGAATAAAGTAATCGCCTCATCCATATCAAAGAAATTTGTTATGGCATTGGCGGGGTTGTTCCTTCTCACTTTCCTGCCAGTTCATCTTGGGATCAATTTTATGTTACTTAAACCAGATCCTGAACCATTTAACTCAGCTGCTCATTTTATGGCAACTTTTACTTTGATCAAGGTGGTTGAAATAATTTTATTACTTGCCTTCCTGATTCATATCTTCACCGGTATTGTAGTGCAGATTCAAAACTGGTTGGCAAGGCCAGCAAGGTATAAGTCGAGCCCTAAATCCAAAACATCTTTCTTTTCAAAATTCATGATATGGACAGGTGGAATAGTATTTATTTTCCTGATCATTCATTTCACAAATTTTTATTTCATAAAGATTGGGCTCATCGAGGGTAATGCAGAAGATTTTTATTCTGTTGCTCACCAGTTATTTGCTATCCCGGGATATAACATTTTCTACTGGATATGCTTTATTATCCTCGGTTTCCACCTTTACCATGCCTTCACTTCGGCTTTTCAGACAGTAGGATTGAACCACAGGATATGGACACCGATAGTGGAAGTTATAGCCGTGTTTTATGCTATTCTCATCCCTGCCGGATTTGCTTCTATACCTTTGATTATCTGGCTGTTCAAATAAAAAGAAAAACTAGAAAAAATATCAATATGGCAAAATTGGATTCAAAAATACCTGACGGACCATTAGCAGAAAAATGGACAAAACATCAAGCATCGGTTAAACTCGTCAGCCCTGCGAACAAGAAAAAGCTCGACATTATTGTTGTTGGTGGAGGTGCCGCCGGGGCATCTGCAGCAGCCAGTCTGGCCGAACTGGGATATAATGTTAAGGTTTACGTGTTTCAGGATTCCTCCCGCAGGGCGCATTCAATTGCTTCACAGGGAGGCATTAACGCAACCAAGAATTACAAAAATGATGCTGACAGCGACTTCCGCCTGTTCTATGATATGATCAAGGGCGGCGATTTCAGGGCAAGGGAAGCAAATGTTTACCGGGCTGCTGAAGTAAGCAATAAGATAATTGACCAGTACGTGGCACAGGGGGTTCCGTTTGCAAGAGAATACAGTGGTTATCTTGCAAACCGTTCCTTCGGCGGAGTACAGGTATCCCGTACTTTTTATGCACAGGGCCAAACCGGACAGCAGTGCACCCTGGCCGCCTATCAGGCACTGATGAGACAGGTAAAGGCCGGAAAAGTAAAACTGTTTGCACGCCGTGACATGCTCGATATTGTAGTTATTGACGGTAAGGCAAGAGGTATTATAACAAGAAACCTGTTAACGGGTGAGATTGAAAGACACTCAGCCCATGCTGTCGTCTTTGCTACCGGAGGTTTCGGAACAATATATTACCTCTCAACACTCGCCATCAATTCAAATGGCAGTGCTGCCATGGCCGCCTATAGAAAAGGAGCTCTCATGGCAAATCCTAGTATGGCACAAATTCATCCTACAAGTATTCCTGTCCTTAATGAATATCAGTCAAAGCTGACCCTTATGTCGGAATCACTCAGGAACGACGGACGGGTTTGGGTACCCAAGAAAAAAGGGGATAAACGACCCGCCAACGAGATCAAGGAAGAAGAAAGAGACTATTATCTTGAACGTAAATACCCTGCTTTTGGTAATCTCGTTCCAAGGGATGTTGCCTCGAGAGCCGCAAAAGAAAGATGCGATGAAGGATATGGTGTCGGGGAAACAGGCTTGTCTGTTTACCTCGATTTCAGGGATGCCATAGAAAGCCAGGGGGAAGACACTATAAGGTCAAAGTACGGAAATCTGTTCGATTTATATCAGAAAATCACGGGGATAAATCCTTACAAAGAACCGATGCGTATATACCCTGCTTCCCATTATACAATGGGCGGATTATGGGTAGACTATAACCTCATGACCACCATCTCCGGCCTTTATGCAATAGGGGAAGCCAATTTCTCGGATCATGGAGCCAACCGACTGGGTGCCAGCTCACTTATGCAATGCTCAGGTGATGGCTATTTCATTTTACCTGTTACCATTGGCGATTACCTCTCTGACCAGATCAAAACTCCTCGAATATCCACTGATACACCCGAATTTGACGAAGCTGAAAAAGCAGTTAAGGAAAAACTGAATAAACTTATGTCAGTGAAGGGTAGTCAGAGCCCCACATCTTTCCATAAAAGACTCGGACATATTTTATGGACTTATTCGGGTATGAAAAGAAACGAAGAGGGATTGAAAAAAGCACTGGAAGAAATACAAGAACTGAAAGAGGAGTTCTGGAGAGATGTGAAAGTGGCAGGCGACTTAAATGAACCCAACCACGAACTTGAGAAAGCAGGAAGGATAGCTGATTTCTTTGACCTTGCGAGGCTGATAGTACTAGATGCTCTTAACCGTAAAGAATCATGCGGTGCACACTTCAGGGAAGAATATCAAACTGGAGAAGGAGAACCCAAACGTGACGATGAAAACTATTCTTATGTTGCAGCCTGGAAATACACAGGTGAAGCATCAGATCCTGAATTGCATAAGGAAGAATTAACGTTTGAATATGTCACACCCGTACAAAGAAGCTATAAATAGGGGTAATAATTAATTTTCAAATCTGAACGATATGAATATAACACTCAAAATCTGGCGTCAGAAAAACAGAGAAGATAAAGGAAAATTTGTCACATATAAACTCGATGGTGTCTCCACTGAAATGACCTTCCTGGAGATGTTGGACTATCTCAACGAAAAGCTTATCCGCGAAGATGGTGATACTGTTGCCTTTGACAGTGATTGCCGTGAAGGTATATGCGGAATGTGCGGTCTCTATATAAATGGCCGGCCCAACGGGCCACAGGAAAGTGTAACTACCTGCCAGCTAACTATGAGCGTCTTCAATGATGGTGACACTATAACAGTAGAACCATGGAGATCAAAAGCTTTCCCTGTAATTAAAGACCTTATGGTTGACAGGACATCTTTTGATAAACTGATAGAAGCCGGCGGATATATTTCGGTAAATACAGGTGCTGCACCTGAAGCAAACGCCATACCTGTGAAAAAGCATAATGCAGACAGGGCATTTGACGCAGGTGTGTGTATAGGTTGTGGCACATGTGTGGCAGCATGTAAAAATGCCTCAGCGATGCTTTTCGTATCAGCCAAAATAAGCCAGTTAGCTCTTTTACCCCAGGGCCAGGCGGAAGCTAAAGAAAGGGTCCGGGCCCTGGTACAAACAATGGACGAGCTGGGTTTTGGTAATTGCTCCAATACAGGGGCTTGTGAAGCAGAATGCCCAAAAGACATAAAGCTGGTACATATCGCCAGGCTGAACAGGGAATTTTATAAGGCCTATTGAGAGGCGAGACGCGAGATGCGAAAGGCGAAAGGCGAAAGGCGAGATGCGAGATGCGAGATGCGAGATGAGAACCGAACAGTGTGAAGCCCGAATCCTCGGGATGAGGACTGCGAGCTCGCGAGTCCCGAATCTTTGATTCGAGGATCCCTGCCTTCCGGCAGGCAGGCTCGAAAAAGCCTGGGCTTTTTCGGGACGGCTGGTGATTGTGGCTGGTAGGGGCGAGCAAATGAGAGAGAGTGGGAATGACTATGCTGCTGAGCGTTTGAGTCTGCGGTGTAAAAGAACTATCGCGGATATAATAATAAGATTGCCGGCTGTAAACAGCCACCAGTTAAAACGCCGGGGGATATATCCCGAAGCATATTCGAGAAGAGAGCTGTCATGCGGCATGTTCCATATCTCAGCCAGAGAATATCGCTCAAGAATATATGCTGAATAATCCCAGGTAAATGATACCAATACCACAAGGGCACCAACAATCATAATGAGCCACTCCGAAGCCTTCAGCCTGGTATCAACCCCTTTGTTTGCATAATGTAGTATTACCACCGCCAGGCTTATCATTAGAATGCATACAATTAAAGGAGTTATAACCGGCCCGGTCCACGTAACAGGGAGTAAAAACAGGATATCCCATTGAAACAGGGTAGCAGGCCAGCCAATGAGCAGCCTGAGGAAAACATAATAAAAGATATCCCATATGGCAAAACAGTAAACAAACCATGCAAAACTGGTGGAAAAGCCTTTCCCGGCAATGAAAGCTAAAGCCACCAGCATAAACAGTGTGGATACCTCCCTTATTATTTCAGTTACGGCAAGGGAGCCTTCAAATGTGGCAAGAGGAAAATCAAAACCTCCGGGGTATAGTATTTCCCTCAGGTAAATAACAATTGAGCTTTCCATGAAAGCCATGGCAACGCCAAAAGTTGTGACCCAGAGAAATAAGACTCTTAATCTCATAATGAAAAATTACACATAATTATCCATCCCGTCAAAAATTGTTAAAAGAATTTAAATGATTTGTTTTTTAGCCGGACAATTTTACGAACTGTATTCACTATTTGATATATTTGGTATGTATTACTAAAATTCTCAATATGAAAAAATATATCATACTGGCCATGGTAATGATAATATCTGTATCTGCTACCACGGCTCAGAAAATAATTAAAAGGGATCCCCTGATAAGGAATATGGTTGAAGAGATTTCGCGTGATAGTATAGAATCATACATACAAACGCTGGTCAGCTTCCATACACGTCATAACCTGAGCGTACAGGATGATCCTGAAATTGGCATAGGAGCAGCATGGCACTGGGTAAAGAAAGAGATGGAACAATATATACCGGGCTCTGGTGGCCGTCTGTCAGTCGAATTTGTTAACTACACAGTTGGCGGAGAAGGCCAGCGAATTAAGAAAGAAATGGAACTCAAAAATATAGTAGCCACATTGAAGGGAACCGATCCCGGAGATGACAGGATATTACTTGTCAGTGCCCACCTGGATAGCCGCGTGGAAGATAATTACGACAGCACAACATTCGCACCGGGAGCAAATGATGACGGTTCGGGTGTTGCAGCCATCCTTGAGCTGCTTAGGATTATGTCAAAACACGAATTCCCTGCAACCATTAAGTATATGATAGTCACCGGCGAGGAGCAAGGATTGTATGGATCCTCAGCCATGGCCGATATAGCAAGTGAAGAAGACTGGAATATAGTAGCAATGCTCAATAATGATATGATAGGAAATAGCGGTTCCAGCGGCACTCTGCTCAATGATAATATGAGGGTCAGAGTCTTCAGTGAAGGTATACCTGCCTATGAAACAGAGCAGATGGCAAGACTGAGATCATATACTGCGGGAGAAAATGACGGTAAGGCCAGACAGCTGGCAAGATATATAAAGGAGGTTGGTGAGAGGTATGTCGATCAGATTAATGTAACACTGGTATACAGGATCGACAGGTTTGGCCGTGGCGGTGATCATACACCTTTTTGCCGGAAAGGATTTACAGCCGTAAGGATATGTGAGTTCAACGAAAACTACCACCGAACGCATACCACACCTGGAATAAGGGATGGGATACTGTATGGTGATCTGCCTGAAGGTGTTGATTATGAATATGTACGTAAGAATGCCGGCATCAACCTTGCCACCCTGGCTAACCTTGCTTTATCCCCCGGTCAGCCCGTTAATGCGGGAATAGTTGTATCAGGCCTGAGTAATTCAAGCACACTAAGGTGGGAAAAACCGTCCTTCGGTAAAGAACCGGCAGGCTACTATATCCTTATGAGGGAAACATACCAGTCAATGTGGCAAAACAAAATCTTTGTCACTGACACAGAAGTAACAATACCTTATTCAAAGGATAATTATTTTTTCGCCATCCAGAGTGTTGACTCCAAAGGACATGAAAGCCTGCCTGTCTTTCCGGGTCCGGCAAGAGAGAGAAGGTAAACATTAACTGCAAATATCTTCCACTTCCTTTACCGTCTTGGGAATAGGCTTACCCAGCACCTTGTGTCCCGATTCGGTTATAAGTACGTTATCTTCAATACGCACTCCGCCAAAATCAAGGTATTTTTCAACCTTGTCGTAATTGATATATTCCGTGTGCAGGCGTTTTGATTTCCACTGTTCAATCAGCTCAGGGATGAAATAACAGCCCGGCTCAATTGTGAATACATGTCCGGCTTTGAAAGGCAATGCAAACCTCAGGGATGCCACTCCAAACTGGTCGCTCCTTTTAACTTCGTCATTATAACCTACATAGCCCTCGCCAAGACCTTCCATATCATGAGCATCCAGGCCCATCATATGGCCAAGGCCGTGCGGCATGAACAGGGCATGAGCACCTCGTGAAACGGCCTCATCAACATCCCCTTTCATCAGTCCCAGTCCCTTCAGCCCTGTGGCAAGTACCTTGCAGGCCTCGATATGAAGCTCCTTGTTTGATGTCCCGGGTCCTGCATCCTGTATGGCTTTCATATTTGCTTCAAGTACTATTTCATAGATATCCCTTTGCCTTGAATTGAATTTTCCACCTACAGGCGTTGTACGTGTAATATCCGAAGCATAATGCATATTTGTTTCAGCACCAGCATCTGTGACCATCAATCTTCCTGTCTTAAGAATATTATCATGGCTGTGGTTATGAAGTGTCTGCCCGTCTATACTGAGTATGATAGGGAAAGATGGCCCCTTACCCTTTGCCAGAGTTATTCCCTCGATGGTACCAAATATTTCCTGCTCTTTTACTCCCGGCTTACACATCTTCATTGCCGTAGTGTGCATATCATATGCTATATCAATTGCTTTCTCAATCTCTTCTATCTCACACGGCTCTTTGTATGAACGCAATGCCACCACCGACTTAATCAATTCTTCAGATACCTGCGATTTCATCTGGCAGGGATTCTCCTTTAACAAAGCACCAAGGGTCATTTTATTCTCCCCCCTGTAAGGTGGCAGGAAATGTATTTTTCTGCCCGATGATTTTGCTTCTTCAATAAAATCTTCAAGCCTGCCCATAGGCATTGAATCCTTTACGCCAACCCTGGAAGCCAGTTCCTTTATAGAAGGTTGAGGGCCCATCCAGATAATATCACCCACATCAATATCATCACCAAAAATATAATCCTTCCCATTATCAATATCAAGGACCCCTGCCAGGCCCTGTAGATCGAGTCCAAAAAAATACAGGAAATCACTGTCCTGCCTGAAATGAAAAGGATTGGCAGGATAATTCATAGGTGAATCAACATTGCCTAAAATAAGCACTATGCCACCCGACATGGATTTTCTTAATGATTCTCTCCTTTTATTGTATACCTCTGTTTTAAACATAATACTGCTTTTTTGTAATTAAATGTCTTAAATAATAATTAAAAATACGGCTATTAAACTGCATTGCAAAATGTTCATCCACGATTCACTAATAAAACTGGCTCTTATAAACAAGGTTTTCAACAGGATAATAAGAGAAAATGACAATTATTTAATTTTTCCCCAAAAAGTATTGAAAATCACCGGCGAATACTATTGTTCTTTAATACAATTTTTATATATTCGCACATATTGCTAACAAGTTTTCAACAATTTGCCTGTATATATGCCCTACCGTAGATTACCAAACACAGATGCTGCAAGGATAAGAGCCATAGAAAAGGCTCTCTGCAAGGGGCACGAGTTGCCTCCTTTTGAACTGGCCTACACACCTGATACCTTTGTTAAACTCCAGGCTTTTCTTCCTTCTTTCAAACATAATTATCAACTGCAGCGACAATCATACAACAAACAGGTTGAAAGTAACAAGGATTATCAGGAACTACTTAAAAAGGCAAAAACCTATATCAGTCATTTTCTCCGGGTAATGAATATGGCAGTTCAAAGAAAAGACCTGCGCTGGGATACACCTGAATTTTTTGGTCTGATTAACGGTCATTCCTCATTGCCAACACTCACCTGCGAAAAAGATGTCATTTATTGGGGGAACAAAATCATCGAAGGCGAAGCATCAAGGATAAGGACCGGCAGGACACCTATTACCAATCCTACAATTGCAGTGGTAAAGGTTCACTTTGAAAATTTCCTTGAAGCATACCATTTTCAGAAAACCATGTACAAAATGACAAATAATTATTCTGATAAGATATGTGAACTGAGGAGGAAGGCTGATAAACTGATAGCACAGGTATGGAATGAAGTTGAAGATACTTATTCCGATCTCCCTGAAGAAGAAAAAAGATCAAAAGCTGAAAAGTACGGCCTGGTATACGTTTTCCGGAAAAGTGAACTCCAGAAGCTTGACAGGAATTAATTATTCTTAAAACTTATTTTCTTTATATTAACCATAATAAGAACGGCTATTATGGTTGGTATTATGGTAATAAGTCCATCCTTTGAAGAAAATTCGTCCATCGTGCTATTAATATATTCCCAGCCGTAAAAATAAGACAGGATAACAGGAATGAGGTTGTTTACCAGGTGGGCCATTACCGGAAGCCAGATATTCATTGACCACAAATAGATGTAACCAAAACCCAATCCAAGAATAAACCTTGGTATAAAACCATAAAATTGCAGATGCGTGGCACTGAACAGGAAAGCCGTTAGTATCACGGCAAGATGACCCGATTTAAACCATCCCTTAAATATATTTTGCAGCACTCCCCTGTAAAGGAACTCTTCACCAACGGCAGGTATTACGGCGATTATTAACACATTAACCAATAAGGCACTGGCGGTGCCTGCTTCCATAAGTACCTGTGTGATTCGCTCTGCCTGCAATTCTTTATTTTCCATCCACCGTTCAAGTCCCTCCAGGCAGGCAGGCAGGTCGAGGCCTTCGTTCAGCCAGGACAGGAAACTGTTCAGGGGAATCAGGAAGATTATCAGCAATATGCTTAATATTGACACTGACAGCCCGGGTTTTTTCTCAAGGCCGATATAGGAATATACATTCCCCTTCATGAGGAAAGCGATCACCAGCGAAGGAAGCAAAAAGATGGACAGGTGCTGAAGGGTCTGTAAGTATTTGAAATAATTAATATCTCTTGCTCCAAGATTTAACTCACTGATATTTGCCTCTCCCGGTGCAATCCCAAAAAAGAGCCAGGCAGTCAGCAAGGTAATCATCAATCCTGCTACAGAAACGACAAGAATCACCAGCATTGATACTATGAACTGCACAAAAGGCTTTTTTGTGCTTAAAGGGATCAATTCCGAATAATCTCCCATTTTGTTAATTTTGCAGCGAAGATAATTAATTAGGTACAATTATATAAACAGCTGGTATTGAATATAGGAGATACAGATTTGGGCTACAGGCCATTATTGCTTGCTCCCATGGAGGATATTACCGATCCCTCATTCAGGAGCATATGTAAGCATTACGGTGCCGACCTGATGTATACCGAGTTTGTATCATCTGACGGCCTTATCAGGGATGGTGTAAAAAGTGTAAGGAAACTTGATATAAACGATAGTGAAAGACCTATCGGGATACAGATATACGGCCATATTCCGGAATCAATGGTTGAGGCTGCCAGGATAGCTGAATCGGTCAGGCCGGAGCTTATAGATATCAATTTCGGCTGCCCTGTGAAGAAAATAGCCAAAAGGGGGGCAGGCTCAGGTATGATGAAGAATGTACCACTCATGGTTGAAATAACTGATGCCATTGTAAAAGCTGTCAATCTGCCGGTAACCGTTAAGACACGTCTTGGATGGGATGAAGACAGTAAAAATATTGTTGAGATTGCAGAAAGGCTCCAGGATGTCGGTATAGCTGCCATCACCATTCACGGAAGGACAAGGTCACAGATGTACAGGGGTGATGCCGACTGGCGATTAATAGGAGAAGTAAAGAAAAACCCAAGGATGACAATACCGGTGATAGGCAATGGAGATATTGATGGTCCCGAACGAGCACTGTA
Organism: Bacteroidota bacterium; assembly: GCA_034659275.1. Lineage (GTDB taxonomy): Bacteria > Bacteroidota > Bacteroidia > Bacteroidales > VadinHA17 > UBA9300. The sequence goes on from JAYEGY010000115.1 coordinate 17,528, forward strand.
TGCTTTTGAACGTTACGGGGTGGATGGTATAATGATAGGAAGGGCCACTGTGGGACGCCCTTGGATCTTTAAGGAGATTAAGCATTATCTCCGTACGGGTGATCTTTTACCGGAACCAACGCTTGACGAAAAAGTGGATCTTGCCATCCTCCATATAAGAAAATCAATTGAGCATAAAGAAGGGAAGAGGGCAATCTATGAAATGCGCAGGCATCTGTCAAACTATTTCAAGGGTCTCCCTCATTTTAAGGAGACCCGATTGAAGCTTTTAACCACTCTTGATATTGATGAGATTTTCAAGCTCCTTGAATATATAAGAAAAAATTGGTCAGGTTATTCTTCATCATCATACCAGTAGCCATGTCCGTATCCCGGTCCATAACCTGCTCCGCAGGGACCCATTCCGCGTCCGCCAAAGGCAGCCCTTCCTCTGCCACGGCCGAATCCTCTTCCGGGGGCAAAGTTACCATATCCTCTTCCTGCGCCCCTGCCATACATGGGTGCATTACGCAGTCCCCTGGGGCCCATTCCAAAATAAGTATTGTTTAAATACTCTTTTTGTTCTTCGGTAAGTAATGCTTTTACCTGTTTGATATGCTCATTATGCTGCAGCAACATAGAGGCGCCTATCTCATTCATTTCCTCGAAAGTTGTTGCGGTCTGTCTCTTGAGCCGCAATTCATCTATTTTTTCGCGATGAGCCTTATTCACTTCCAGTATTCTTTCTTTCTGTTGCTCATTGAGACCCGGTATATTCAGGCAATATTCAAGTGGCATCCTGTATTGATCCCTGTTAAACCTTCCATACTGTGCACTGCTAACCAGTGTACCCGCAAAAACAAGTATTGCCGTAAGTGCTATAAATCTGATTTTCTTTTTCATGATCATTATTGTTTTAATTAAACATATCTATTTTATATTTATTTACTGGTTTAAATCTCTTTGAATCCTGCCACCTCCTCTTCTCAATCCCCGGCCTGCACCACCTCTTCCCCGTCCGTATATGTCACCCTCCGGGTCCAGCATATCCCTGAACATAAAATGCAGTCTTTCTTTTTGATCTTCATTGGATATTGATTTAAGGTTAAAATAATATTCCATGGTCAGTTTTTTCATTTCCTTGTGTAAGCTTCCGAATTCCGAGGCTATATTATTTAGTAATGATGTGTCCGGGTTTTCAGAAGCCATTTCATCTACCATCTGGCGACGCAGCTGGTTCATTTCACCTAAGAGCTGGCCTGCCTTCATGTTATACTGCCTGTTATAATTATTGAATGCTGTGCGTTGTTCCTCACGCAAGCCGATCTGATTGTGAAAAAATCCAATTCTTCTGTCTCTTGGCAGCTCGATAACCGCAGCTGGCTCAGCCTCCCCCTGGTTCCTTTTATTCAAGCTTATGGTTGTAATTATGGTAGCTACATTTGTAACCAGAAGGAAGATGATTATTATGACATATACTGATATTTTATTCATTATCCTCATATTTTAAAAGAAAGAAGCTTTCAATGGGTTCCTGGTACACATCATTCAGGTAATATGCTTCATCGCTTAACTCTCCTGTTACGTATTCACCTGATTCGAATGCAACTTTTGCTATATTAATACCGGTAAAGATTCCAAATACTATAACAGCAGCGGCAGCAGTATACCTGAGTATATTTAATACAGGAATGTTCACCGTATTTTTGCCTGAATTTAAAGCTGTTAATACGCTGTCAGCAAAGCCCTTGTCTTCAGTAATATTCTTTTCCTCCTCAATGGTGCCAAGGCTTTTCCGCATCATGTCAGCAAAAGCATCACAATCACTGCAAAGCCCCAGGTGTTCTTCCACAGACAGGCTTAATCCCTCATCGAGACTTCCCTCGAGATAAAAGATAAGGTTTTTATGTACTTCACTGCAATCCATTTTTTGTCCTTTCATTTACTTTGACACATAATCTCAAAAAAACCTGCGGTTTATTTCAGATTTCTTTTATAATAATTATAAAGTTTGTTCTGGAGATTCCTTTTAGCCCTGAAAAGAAGCGATTCAACAGAAGAAAGACTTGTTTTCATCACATCGGCAATCTCGCTGTATTTCATATCTTCATATTTACTCAGAACAAATGCTGTACGCTGTGCGGCGGGCAGACTGTCAATGGCATTATGCAATGCTTCTGAATGTTCCTTTTGCACAAGTTTCTGATCTGCAGAATATTCTTCGCTGTCATTGTCCTCAAGATCCGTTAGCTGCTTATAATCATCATAATTCCCCTTTTTTCTGTCCCTTATAAAGTTGAGTGATTTATTTACGGTGATCCTGTATATCCATGTTGAAAGCGATGACCGCCCTCTGAACCTTTTTATTGATTTGAATATTTCCAGGAACACATCCTGTGCAAGGTCTTCAGCATCATCACTTGAGCCGGTGAATCCCATGCACAACCTGATGACATGATCCCTGTACGTGGTGATAACCTGCCTGTATGCATGTTCTTCACCTGCAACAAGCTCATTAATCAATTCTTTCTCCTTACTATTTCTGTTGTCAATCACCCGGTCGCTTTTCTGGATCACTGGTTTCTTTTTCCTTAGACACAGGTAAGAGTAAAAAAATTGCGCTAGGTATTACTTTTAAGCTTAAAAACCCCGCTTAGACGCCACCTGTTGAGTATTCCCATCAGAACAATGAAAATAAGAGATAAAATGACTAATGACAAAAAATCGATCCATGGATAAGCCTGTTGTTGCTCGAATATTGCAGGTGTTTGAAGGGCAGCAGATTTCTGTGTTACAAAAACTGAAAGGAAAATATTATTAGCCGCATGGGCTCCCATGGCAATTTCAATGCCGTCGTCAATTATGGTAATAAGTCCGAAGACAAAACCGTAGATAAGGTACTGTGGTATCATCACCCAGAAGCCAAATTCTTTAATTTCCGGATTAAATGAATGCATTAAACCAAATAAGAGGGATGTTATTATCAGGGGCATCCACTTATTCCCAAACCATGCCCCAGCCCCCTGCATCAGGTAACCCCTGAAGAGTATTTCTTCGAATGAAGTCTGGAAAGGAATAAGTAATATGGCTATTATCACCAGCCATATCAGTGACCTCGACAGGTTATTAACAGCAAAATTACCCGGATCATTAATAATACTGACATAAAGGTAAATACCCATAAGTACCAGCCAAAGCAGGGCACTAAGGAAAAATTTCTTCCATCTTATTCCAGCCCCGCCATTGAAAAGGCTTATGAACTTACGATTATGCAGTGGTTTAAATAAGAGGTAAAGTGTGAGTATGCCCACAATAAAAGGAATCAACATCAGCACCAGGCCCACATTTGGATCAATACCATAATGTGATAGGTTCATTAAATTCTCAGATGTGGTATCCAGCATCTCAGGATTATTGATGCTCTTTATAATTATCACGGAAATCAGGGGCAGTGCGCCTATGGTATTGGTTGCAGCAAATATTACCACAAAAACAACAAGGTAACGCCAGAATGTATTTTTACCCCGTAGAGCTGATTCAAAAAACATATGCGGAAAATTAATTAAAACTCGCTTCCTTCTTTCCTGGGATAATCTATTGTGTAATGTAATCCCCTGCTTTCATGTCTGTTACTTGCCATCTTTATCACCAGGTAACCAATATTAATAAGATTCTTGAGCTCACAGAGTCTACGGCTGAGAAAAGATTTCTTATAAAGTTCTTCCGTTTCCTCGTATATTATTTCCAGGCGTCTGAGAGCACGTTCAAGTCTCAGGTCCGATCTTACTATCCCTACATAATTACTGAGTATCATCTGTACTTCCCTGCAATTCTGGGTTACCAGCACCATTTCTTCAGGATGGCTTGTGCCTTCGAAGCTCCACTCAGGAACGGATTCCTGATATCTGATATTTTTCAATCTTCCTGTTGAATCAACTGCGGCCCTGTGTGCATAAACCACTGCTTCCATAAGGGAATTTGATGCCAGCCTGTTAGCCCCGTGTAAGCCGGTGGAAGCAACCTCGCCTATAGCATATAAATTTCTTATAGTGCTTTCACCGTTCATATCAACCTTAACACCCCCGCAGAGATAGTGTGCTGCCGGCACAACAGGTATATAATCCTTTGTTATGTCAATATCAAGGCTGAGGCATTTACGGGTAATATTCGGAAAGCTCTCAACCAATTCATCATGATCGAGATGGTTACAATCAAGGTATACATAATCATCACCCTTTGCTTTCATCTCAGCATCAATTGCACGGGCAACAACATCCCTTGGCGCAAGTGATCCCCTTTCATCATAACGCTTCATAAATTTCTCGCCCTCCGAGTTTCTGAGCACTGCTCCAAATCCTCTGAGTGCTTCTGTTATCAGGAACGAAGGCCTTTCCCCGGGATTATAAAGCGATGTGGGATGAAACTGGATAAATTCCATGTTCTCGATGATCCCTTTTGCCCTGTAAACCATTGCTACACCGTCTCCTGTAGCAATAACAGGATTCGTTGTTGTATGGTAGAGGTTACCGATGCCACCTGTTGCAAGAACTGTTATTTTAGAGAGAACCGTTGATACTTCATTGTTCTTTGTATCGAAAATATATGCGCCATAGCACTGGATATCCTGTTTTGACCTGTCAATGACCTCTCCCAGGTGATGTTGGGTTATAAGATCAACAGCGAAATGATTTTCACGTATCTGGATTTTGGGATGCTTTCGTACTTTTTCTATCAGGGTTTTCTCAATTACTTCACCTGTGTTATCCTTATGATGTAATATCCTGTGCTCGGTATGCCCTCCTTCCCGCGCCAGGTCATACCTGCCGTCACTGGTACGATCAAAATTAACTCCCATTTCAACAAGCTCCCTGATTCTTTCCGGAGCTTCAGTTACCACCATGCGCACCACTTCTTCATTACAAATACCACAGCCTGTAGCAATGGTATCCCTGACATGCTTCTCAATACTGTCAGGGCTGTACATAACCGAAGCAATGCCTCCCTGTGCATACCGCGTGTTGGTTTCATCAATATTTACTTTTGAAACAAGGCATACTTTACCACTTTCAGCCGCCTTAAGTGCAAAAGATAATCCCGCTATACCTGATCCGATAACAAGAAAATCCGTCTTTTCTGCCATTACCAAAAAATGTATCTAAATGTGATTAAGAATACAAATATAGGCAATCCCGGCCAGCTTTGAAATCAAATTGTAAAAGCAAAGTTTTTGGATTACTTTTGCCTGACATATTGAAAAATATAAGGAATGGCGAAAGAAGATGTTTTTAAAAACCTCATTGCCCACAGTAAAGAATACGGCTTCATTTTCCAGTCGAGTGAAATATACGATGGTCTGAGTGCTGTATATGACTATGGTCAGAATGGTGTTGAACTAAAAAACAATATTAAGAAATACTGGTGGGACAGCATGATATTGCTCAACGAAAATGTGATCGGTCTCGATTCGGCCATCTTTATGCATCCAAAAACGTGGAAGGCATCGGGCCACGTTGACGCTTTCAATGATCCTCTAATTGACAACAAAGATTCAAAGAAAAGATACCGTGCCGATGATCTGATAGAGGAATACCTTGAAAAACTTGAGGGCAAAATTGAAAAGGAAATAGAAAAGGCAAGAAAAAGATACGGGGATTCTTTTGACGAGAAAATGTTCAGATCAACACATCCACGGGTACTTGCAAACCAGGAAAAATATGATACGCTGGACAAGAGATTTGTAAAAGCAATGAATAACACTGACCTTGAAGACCTGAAACAGATAATACTCGATTATGAAATCGCCTGTCCTGTATCAGGCACGAGGAACTGGACGGATGTCAGACAGTTCAACCTCATGTTTACCACTGAAATGGGATCGACAGCTGAAGGCTCAATAAAAATATATCTGCGTCCGGAAACAGCACAGGGTATATTTGTCAACTATTTAAATGTGCAGAAAACGGGCCGGATGAAACTCCCATTTGGTATTGCACAAATAGGTAAAGCTTTTCGGAACGAGATCGTTGCACGGCAGTTCATCTTCAGAATGAGGGAATTTGAACAGATGGAGATGCAGTACTTCATAAAACCCGGTACCGAGTCAGAATGGTTCGAACACTGGAAAAAAGTAAGAATGAAGTGGCATAAAGCCCTTGGCCTTGGTGATGATAACTATCGCTTCTTTGACCATGAAAAGCTTGCTCATTATGCCAGTGCCGCCACCGATATAGAGTTTAAGTTCCCCTTTGGTTTCAGGGAGGTGGAAGGAATACATTCACGTACCGATTTTGACCTCGGACAACACCAGAAGTTCAGTGGAAAGAAACTCCAATATTTTGACCCTGAAACAAATGAATCCTATGTTCCTTACGTGGTGGAAACCTCACTGGGACTGGACAGGATATTCCTGCAGATAATATCTGCTGCCTACCATGAGGAGGAAGTAAAAAAAGAAAACGGGACATCAGATACCCGTGTGGTATTTAAATTACCCCCTGTGCTGGCACCAATAAAACTGGCTGTACTGCCACTGGTGAAAAAGGATGGCCTGCCGGAAATATCCAGGAGGATAATGAATGACCTGAAATATGACTTCAACTGCCAGTATGAGGAAAAGGATTCAATAGGAAGAAGATATCGCAGGCAGGATGCCATAGGCACACCCTATTGCATTACAATAGACCACCAGACCACTGAAGACAACACCGTTACCATCAGGTACCGCGACAGCATGGAACAGGAAAGAATACATGTGGACAAACTGAGAAATATTATTGCCGATAAGGTAGATATGAGCAGCTTCCTGAGAAAACTAGATGAAAATTAATTATGAATTATGATTTATGAATTATCGGGTTCAAATTCATCATTCGATATTTGACATTCGATATTCGACATTCGATATTCGACATTCAACATTCATATTAAAAGGTTTCCATGCCGCCAAAGAAAAAAATACTGATAATAACATATTACTGGCCGCCCTGTGGTGGTGCGGGGGTCCAGCGCTGGCTTAAATTCACAAAGTATATGCCTCAATTCGGATGGGAACCTTATGTGCTTACCGTTGATCCTGATTATGCCGAATACCCTGTGATAGATACCGATTTGCTTGATGACGTTCATCCGGATTTATGTGTTTTTTATACTAAAGCACCGAAAAAAATATTTCAACTTTACAAAAAGATTACAGGTAAGAAGATATTGCCTTATGGAGGTTTTTCAAATGAAAACAAAGCCGGGTTTATCGATAAGGTTATAAGATTTGTCCGGGGTAATTTTTTCCTTCCGGATCCAAGAAGGGGCTGGAACAGGGAGCTCATAAAAAAATCTGAAGAAATAATAGAAACAAAAGGTATAAAAATCGTAATAACAACCAGTCCACCCCATTCAACACAACTGGCGGGCATGAAACTAAAGAAAAAAAGAGACATAACATGGATTGCAGATATAAGGGACCCGTGGACAGATATATATTATAATGTTAAACTGAACCAGACTTTTTGGGCATCGATGATAAATAAGAAAATGGAAACAAGGGTGCTGAGAACAGCTGATAAGATAATGGTTACCTGCAATGCCACAGAAGAGCTGTTCCGGTCAAAACTGCCTGGCAACGAAATAAATGATAAGATACTCACCCTGACCAATGGTTATGATGAAGAAGATTTTAATGTTGAGGATATAAAAATACCTGAGAGATTTACAATCACTTACCTTGGAACATTTGCAGACAACTATAATATTGATATCCTCCTTGATATTATCGAAAAACAGATACCAGTCAATGGTTCAGGTATTGATATTAGGTTTATCGGCGGTATCAGCAAATCGACTGCTGATAAACTCAATAACAACTGGAATATTTCATTCGAATTTATCCAGTATCTGAATCATAATGATGCTGTTAAATCCCTGATGGAATCATCAGCACTGCTTCTTGTGATTCCGGTAAGTAATAAAACTCGGGAAATGATCCCTGGGAAACTGTTTGAATATCTGGCAGCAAGGAGGCCAATCATTGCCCTTGGACCAAAAACCAGTGATGTCGCTGATATATTAAATCATACAAACAGCGGAAAAATATTTAACAATAACGATGCCCAGACTCTTTCAGAATATATCCGGCACTTAATAATAAATTTTCAAAAAGGGGAAATTAAAGTTCGATCAACAGGCATTCAGCAATATTCACGCAAGAATTTAAGCTTTAGGCTTACAAGTATTCTCAATGAACTGAAATGACTATCAACCGTCGTCAATCAATTGATGATATATATCCTAAAGTTAAATGAATATGAGAAATTATTTTAATTAAATTTGCTCTATGAAGATACTGATGACCCTGGAAACACCCTTCCCTCCCGACAAACGAGTTGAAAATGAGATTGAGGTGTTGGTATCTGCTGGTTATAAGGTTCATCTCATTTGCCCGGAAAGCCGAAAGAAGTTAGAAACCCAATTTAGCTCATTCCAGGTACATTATATATTACCCTCAAAATTTATAAGAAAAAGCAGTGTCGGGGCTTTGAGATTCCCATTCTATGTTAACTATTGGAAAAAAGAAATACGAAAATTACTAGAGGTATATAACTTCGATATTATCCATATTCATGACCTCCCCCTTATAAAACCGATATATGAACTGAAAAACCATTTCAGTTTTAAAATCGTGCTCGACCTGCACGAAAATTGGCCCGGCCTTTTAAGTGTTTCCCCGTATACGCAAAGTGTCCTTGGAAAATTACTTTGCAGTATAAAAGAATGGGAAAATTATGAAAGGCGATACTTGAAAAAGGCAGACAAAATAATTGTTGTTGTTGAAGAAGCACGGGATAGAATCTTATCACTAGATAGTGATATGCCGGAGATATATGTTGTTTCAAACACACTGAACCTTAAAGATAAGCTTCCACAAAAATCAAAGAGGACTGCTGATAGCGGGAAAAGGATTTTTGTTTATGAAGGTGGAATAACATGGCACAGGGGGTTACAGAACATTCTCAAAGCCTTATCCATGATTGGTGATGCAAGGGGAAAAGTAGAATTATGGATTATTGGAGACGGCAGTTACCTTAAAACCCTGAAAAAGTTGTGCAAGTCACTTGCCCTGGAAGAGAATGTGAAATTCTTCGGATGGCAGCCTCAGGAGAAAATATTTGATCTTCTGTCAAAAGCTGATATTGCATTAATACCACATATAAAAAGTGAGCATACCGATACAACCATACCTCACAAGCTTTTTCATTATATGTATGTAGAATTGCCGGTTATCGCTTCAAATTGTAATCCGATTGAGCGAATAATCCGGGAAACCAATTGTGGCATAGTATATCAAAGCGATAATCCTGGCTCACTATCCAATATACTCCGAGAAATAATTCATAATCCGGCATCTCTCGATCCGTATAAAAAAAGCAGACGTTGGATTGAACGTAAATATAACTGGGATAATGACTCCCTGCAACTTGTTAATCTCTATAGATCAATCTCATGACAAAGAACATAGCCTTAGAACGGAGATTCAAGAACGCATATAGTTTTCTAAGCAAACATGTAAAAATTACAGATCGTATTCTCGATCTGGGTGTAAGGAATGAATTGAGTGATTATCTTATTAATCGTGGATTTAATATTCAGAATACAGAAGGTGAGGATCTTGACACAGAAAATGATTTAGAATCAAAATACGGCCCGTTTGATGTAGTTACTGCCTTCGAAATACTTGAACACCTGGTGTCACCCTTTGAATTGCTGAGGAAACTCCCTTCTGATAAGCTTATTGCTACCGTTCCATTACGGCTCTGGTTTTCCAGCGCCTACAGAAGTGAGTCTGATCCCCGTGACCGTCACTTTCACGAATTCGAAGACTGGCAGTTTGATTGGCTGCTCGAGAAAGCAGGATGGAATATCATCAGCCGTGAAAAATGGACAAGTCCATCTTATAAAATAGGATTAAGGCCGGCTCTCAGAAGATTCTACCCCCGCTATTATGCCGTTTTTGCAGAAAGATCCTAGCTCCTTCTCCTTAAATAGCGTAAGATAACTTCGAATAATCTCACGGCGTCATCTGATACCCTGAACACAACTGTAATAATCGCAAAAAATACAATAATCAAAGCACTCCTTACCGCAATATCCGTTACCAGGGACAATTCAGGTAACAGTTTTATCGCATAATAAATAATAGCAGAGCTTACAATTAATAAAAGATGCACCCTGCTGAAGGGCCACAGCCCAAAGAATTTTTTGAGTGCTATCACTGACAATGCGGTATATATAAACATTGATATAAGTGCTGCAACTGCAGCACCGGTAATTCCCATAATTGGAATAAGGATAAGGTTACTTGCAATAACAGCAATTATGAAAACCAGCATAAGGTAGGACTGGTATTTATAATATAATGACGTTGATAGAATTGCTTTGCACGACCCGGCAGAAGCACTTACAAGGTTGGCCAGGCCGAAGAATACTATCACCATCTCACCTTTTGCATATTCAGGCGGGAGAATCCTGAATATATTATTCATATTGGCAATAATGCCGATAAAGATCAGCAAGCCCGCCAGTAACTGATTTATGCTGCTCTTGTAATAAATTTCTTGCACTGTCTTCATATCATCCGTTTTCCATGCTTCCGACACTACCGGTATTGCAATTTTACCCAGGGAGCGTGCAGGTATTAATATCAGGGTTGCAAAGTATACAGCTATGGAATAAACACCTGCATCGCCCAGTCCTTCAAAGTGGTTTACCATGTATTTATCAATAGTGGTTACTGCTATTGTGCTCAGACCTGCAATGATACCAAAAGCTGACAGGCTCACTATTTGCCTTGCAAAATCAGGCGTAATAAATTCCCTGAAGCCAGTAAATCTGAAATCGCCCCTGGATAATAAGTAAATAATTATTATGAGGGAAGGAACGGCCTGGGCTATGACAAAAAGCAGTACGTATGTACTGAAATCAATTAGATGGAAATAAAATGATAAAACAAGTAAGAGGATTACTAATCTAAGGACAAAATCATGCAGAAAAGTACCGAGCACAGCATTAAAAAGTACCTTGCAATAATTGTCAAGTAAGGTAAATAGCATGAGAAAGCCGAGGAGCACCGGGATATACCATGCATACTCTGAAAGCAATTCAGACTTTTCACGGTTGCTCTCGATAAAGGAGGGCATGTAAAGCACCAGGCCTATCAAGCACAGTATAAATCCTGTTGCTGTTACAAGAAAGGCAAGTGAAAGGTATCCATTGTGCCCCTTGCCTGCTGCCCTGAAGTAGGGAAATAACCTGTTGGTGACGTTATTGAAACCCAGGCTCCCAATCTGTGAAAGTATGGTAGCAATGGCTATCATTACCTGGGTTAATCCTATCTGATCAGTGCTGAATATCATGGGTGACAGGATCACCAGGTTTACAAAACCCAGTATCACCCCAACAAATGAATATACCGAACCCTTTATAGTCTGTTGTTGAATAACGCCCAAAACAGGTATTAAATTAAAAAGGTTATTTTTGTACCAATACAAATATACATTAATATCAATACAGTTAATATGTCATTATCTCAGGCAAAGAACAAGTATTTACCCCACCTTATAGCATTATTATTATTTCTTGCCCTCACCCTGGTATATTTCTCTCCTGCATTGGATAACAAGGTGCTCCAAACCCATGACACAACTGTTTTTGCAGGCAGTGTGAAAGAAATTAAAGATCACAGGGAGCAATATGATGAAGAGCCCTTATGGACTAATTCAATGTTTGGTGGGATGCCTGCATATCTAATATCAACCCGTTTCCCGGGCAATCTTTTCAAACCTATCTATAACTTCCTGAGAGCACCCGGTATTCCTATCGCACCCATACTCTTACTGATGATAGGTTTTTATATCATGCTTATTGCCTTTAGGGTTAAGCCCTGGCTGGCATTGCTGGGGTCCATTGCATATAGCTTCTCTTCTTATTTCTTTATAATCCTGGCGGCAGGGCATAATACAAAGGCCATGGCACTGGCATTTATGGCCCCGGTAATTGGAAGTATAGTGTACGCATACAGACGCGACAGGATTGTCGGTTCTGTCCTGACTGCCCTCTTCCTGACGCTGCAGCTAATAGCCAACCACCTCCAGATAACATACTATACTTTCATGATAGTCCTTGTTTTCGGTATAGTTGAACTGATGTATTCAATAAGGAATAACACATTGCCTGACCTTATCAAAATAACGTTGTTGCTGGTTGGCGCCGTGCTGATAGCCCTTTCGATTAATTTTGCCAACCTCTATGTAACATTCGAGTACAGTAAATATTCCATGCGGGGAGAGTCTGAATTAAGCAGTGATCCTGAAGATAAAACATCGGGACTCGACAGGTCGTATGCCACTAACTGGAGTTACGGCATTGATGAAACACTGACATTGCTGATCCCCAATATTAATGGTGGTGCAACACAGCCTTTCGACAGAGATTCAGAAACCGTAAAAACACTGAGGCAGAATAATGCTTCCCAATATATCAACAGTATATACCAATACTGGGGTACACAACCCAGTACCAGCGGACCTGTATACGTTGGTGCAATTATCTTCCTGTTGTTTATTATGGGATTAGTACTTATTAAAGGACCTTTAAAATGGTGGTTGCTGGTGGCTACCGTCCTATCGATTATGCTTGCCTGGGGAAAAAATTTCATGTTCTTAACCAACCTGTTTTTTGACTTCTTCCCCGGTTACAGCAAATTCAGAGCTGTTACCATGATACTGGTTATTGCTGAATTCTGTATGCCACTACTTGCCATACTGGCATTGGACCGGATATTCAGACAGGAAGTCAAAAAACCTGAACTGATAAAAGCATTTAAGATTGGCCTTGGAATTACAGGAGGTATATCATTGCTCTTCTTATTGTTTCCGGGTCTTGCCGGATCGTTTATCTCCCCCGCTGAGGCTCAGTTTCCTGATTGGCTCAAAGCATCCCTTATTGCTGATAGAAAAGAGATGCTCAGAACAGATGCCCTCAGATCATTGATTTTTGTGATAGCTGGTTCAGTAATTATATATCTGGCATATATCAAGAAAATAAAAAACAGCTATGCTATAATAATTCTGGTCGTTTTAGTACTGTTAGATATGTGGCCGGTGAATAAACGATATCTCAATAATGAAGACTTCGTAAGGGAAAATGAAGCAGAAAGGGTATTCTCACCCACTGCTGCTGATGAGTATATCCTCAGAGATACCACTGTGTACAGGGTACTTAACCTCACCGTCAGTCCTTTCAATGACGGCACAACTTCGTACCTCCATCATTCTATAGGAGGATATCATGGTGCCAAGATACGCCGGTATCAGGACTTAATTGAACATTGTATAAGCCCTGAAATAAACAGATTATCCAATGCACTGGGCAATATTACTTCAATAGACCAGGCACAGGGGATATTCAAAAATCTTAATGCACTTAATATGTTGAATACCAAATATATAATCATACATCCCGATAATCCTCCACTGCTTAACACAAGTGCCCTGGGAAATGCCTGGTTTGTTGATTCCTATCGCCTGGCTGAAAAGCCTGATGAAGCACTTGAAGCAGTGAATAATATTGATCCTGCCCATGAGGCAGTTATAAATGAAAAACATGCCGGACGCTTTCACGGGACTAAATTGGACACCACATCAAGGGGAAGAATTGAACTGGGATCATATAAGGCCAATGAACTGATCTATGATTATGAATCACCCGGTCCCAGGCTTACTGTCTTTTCCGAGATATATTATTCAAAAGGATGGAAAGCATATATTGATGGTGAACCTGCAGAACACTTCCGTGTAAATTATATACTCAGGGCCATGATCATACCCGGCGGCAGTCACGAAATAATATTCCGATTTGAGCCCCGGTCTTACAAGGTAGGAAATATGGTATCCCTTGGAGGGTCAATAGTTCTTTTCCTTGTTATCGCTGTTTTTGTTTATTACCTGGTAAAAAGAAAAACAAGTCCTGTAAATGCTGAAACACAATAAGTGCCCGCTATGCGGTTCGGATGAAATTTTTGTATTATATGAATGTAATGACCACCTGGTAACCGGAAAAAAGTTCCCGGTGAGCCGCTGCAGGAATTGCGGCTTCACATTTACCAATAATTACCCTGAAGAAAAGGAAACAGCCATATTTTACAGTTCTGATGAATATATTTCGCACTCAGATACTACTAAAGGAGTGGTAAATAAGATCTATCACCTGGTGCGTGAATGGATGTTGTCATTCAAATTCAGGATACTTAAAAATAAATCCGGCTTAAAAACAGCATCTGTGCTTGATATTGGTTCAGGCATTGGTTACTTTCCCTTGTTCCTTAAAAAGAAAGGCTGGCAGGGCCATGGTATAGAAATAAGTGAGGATGCAAGGGACTATGCGCAAAATAAAAATAGTATCATATTAAAGCCTCCCTCAGGCATTGAAGATTTTGAGACCCGCAGTATGGACATTATCACCATGTGGCATACACTGGAGCATTTTTACCATCCAGGGAAATACCTTGATTCAGCACACCGTATCCTTAAAGATGGGGGTCTCCTGGTGATTGCTGTTCCAAACCACTGGTCGTTTGATGCAAAAAGATACAAAGAATTCTGGGCTGCCTGGGATGTGCCACGTCACATGTGGCATTATAATCCGGATACTATACAGGCACTGGCTGATAAGTATCATTTTAAGCTCCATTCGATGAAACGTCTTCCATTTGATGCTTTTTACATATCTGCATTGAGTGAGAAATATAAAAAATCATCATCCCCCTTATTGAAAGGATTTGCAACCGGATTTTTTTCCTGGATCAATTCACTGTTAAGAATCAGGGAAACAAGTTCCCTGATTTATATTTTCAGGAAGTATCAATAACGGTCGAGCCAGCGGTATCTCCTGGAAGTGCTGCCTAACTTAAAAGCTATCATAAATTCATGCGACCCATAGGTGTAATTCTGTATCTCGCTGAATGAATAGTCAAAGGAATACCCGAAATATAAATCATTCCACCTGGCCCCAATCGTTGTAATAATAATATTACCGCTTCGATAAGACAGGCCTGCCCAAAAATCATCCATAAAAGAATATCTTATGCCGGCATCAACTTGAGGTTTAAACTGTTCCGACATCCTAAATATGAAATTAGGTTGTACCTCACTTCTCGTATCAATAGGAAATGAATAAGACCCAAAAAGATAATAATGCCGAAGCAGGGAAAGATTTTCATAAGATGGGTTACCCAGTTTTATGTAAGATTGAAATAATTGCTCAATCGAAAATCCCACATTATACCTGTAATTAAGAATGTAGACTCCGAAATTGGCATCCGGAATAAATACCCCCTGTCTCAGGTTGCTGTATAGTACGGGGTCATCCGGATCCTCGAACCTGACCTTTTCTTCATCTATCCTGAAATGAAAAGCAGTTGCAGAAAGCCCGAATGAAAGCTGTGTACCTCCGTAAATCCAGGTATGGTAAGCATATGTCGCCTGTAAGCCTGTTCTATGAATTAGACCGTTCCTGTCAGAGAATACATATCCACCCAGTCCCACCTTGCCATCACGACCTGGTTTAAAACTTTTTCTCCGGCCACCGCCGCTTTTAATAATATAACTTCTTTTCAATAATCTGGTCTGATAACTGAATGAATATGTACGGGGAGCACCGGAATAACCCACCCACTGTTCCCGTGCCGTCAGGTTAAAGCTTGTGTAACCGTCGCTTCCTGCAACAGCAGGGTTGATGAGATACATGTTAAAAAGATACTGACTGTATAGCGGCAATTGCTGGGCAGACGATGTAGCTGCCAGAATAACACAAGCTATATATAACAGTATCCTTTTCTTAAATCTCATAACGCTGTTATCTTATTATTGTAACGTCACCAATGGTCGGTTTGGTACCATCATGCAAATTAATTATATAATGATAGGAGTCAACAGGCAGTCTTCTACCATTACTGGTACCGTCCCAGGGCTGTGGATAACCTTTCTCTGAAGCCCAGACCAGTTCACCCCACCTGTTAAATATCCTGATCTCTGCCTCCGGGTATAGTTCAATCAGTTCAATATTCCAAACATCATTTATATTATCCCCGTTGGGCGATATTGCATTTGGAATGGAAATACACACTTCCTGCTCTGATGTCACAACTATAGTATCCCTGACACTGCAGCCGTTGGCATCAATTACCTCAACCCAGTACTCCCCTGCTGCAATATTATCCTTGTAATTGGATGTTGAATTATCAAACCACAGGTAACTGTAAGCAGGTATTCCTCCTGTCGGCAGTATGGTGATCTCACCGTCAGGCATATCCTTACAGAAAGGCTGAACAATTTCTGCAGCAATACTTATAGAGTCAGGCTGGGTCAGCGTAAGCACCGTGTCAGCGCTGCAGTAATTTTCGTCAACAATCATGACCCCGTAAGTGCCAGCCGGTAAACCCGTCCTGTTAGCTTGCATATTCCCATCCGTCCAGAAAAAGTCAACATCACCAACACTGTTCTCAGGTATTACTTCAATGCTTCCTGTGCTATCGCCATAACAATTAATATTGTAAGCACCGTCATTACTTACAGATAGATCAAGATTCAAAATAAGTGAATCAGGTTGAGTCATAATGGTTGTATCAGTTACAGTGCAATAATTATTGTCTTCAACTGTAATGATATATTCCCCGGCATATAGCTGATCGATTGAGCTTTCACTGGAAGTAAAACCATCAGGCCCCGTCCAGGTGAAAACGTACGGTTCATCACCACTGGTCACGCTAATATTTATAAAACCATCATTCATGCCGTAGCAACTTATCCCATAACCGTTATAGTTGGACGAGTCTTTCTCAAACTCCAGTGGCGGAGGAAGGGCAACATATGCTGAATCCTCAATTGTGCAAGCATAATCATCTGTTACAGTTACATAATACCATCCTTCCGTAAGTCCTGAAATATCTTTGGTTGTGGCACCGTTGGACCACAAATAGCTGTAAGGTTCACCGGAACCGCCCTGGACAGTGAGTGTTGTAATACCATTATCCATCCCCGGGGATTCACAGGTGATATTGGTTACTTCATGTCCTATGCTCAATGGCGGAGGTTCGGTCAGCGTAACACTGTCAATCAATATGCAGCCATTGAAATCGGTAACCTCAACTATGTACTTACCCGCAGTAAGCCCGAATTGATCTTCTGCATATGGATCCAGGCCTATACCATCGGGACTTGTCCATTCGTATGAATATCCTGCAGGACTTCCACCGCTTACTGTAATGCCTATACTATCTGCTGTTCCCCCATTGCAATTAATATTATAAGCATTATCGTAGGTAAAAGATGGTTCAATCAATATTTCGAGACTATCGGGTTCAGTCAATGTAAATTCAAAGGGCATATCACAGCCATTGGCATCGGTCACCAGAAGATTATATGTTCCTGCTATCAAGCCTGTTTGATCCTCCTCATTAACTTCTAAGTCTACACCGGCAGGACCCGTCCACTCATAAGTATAGGTACCTGATCCCCCACCGAAATCAATATATATTGCCCCGTCGTTATATCCATTGCAGGAAATGTTATAGTTGCCATCAGGACTCAATGACAATGAATCACTTACAAGTGTAATACCATCCGGCTCGGTCAGGTAAATTGTATCACTCATGTGGCATCCCAGTATATCCGTGATATCCACCCAATATTTACCTGCCGTCAGACCTCCAATACTATCCCGGGTATTATCCCCCGGAATCGAAATGTTGGGACCCCATAAATAATCATAATCACCATTGCCACCGGACACACTTTCCACTCTTACCCAACCATCTGAATAACCTTTGCATGTTACATTATACCCTTCGTAGTAACTTGTATCATAGCTTGCCTCTATTGGATCGGGTGCTTCCAGTATAAGTGATGTTGTACTATAATAATCGCAATTATTATTATCTACCACGATCCACTCGTATATTCCTTCCCCAAGGCCACTTATATTATGAGTCTCGAAATTGTAAGTGAAAGTGCCCGTTGCAACTGTATCGGCGGAATTTCTTACTACCCAGTAATTATATGGGAAGTTCCCGGATTGAGCACCCCATATTTGCATCTCTATAACACCATCGCTCCCACCATCGCATGATATCTCGTAACTGTATAAAGGTGCTTTTAACTCTGGAATAAATACAACATTTGGTGGTGATTCATAGCTTTCTATGACATCAGAATTTGTGCATCCCATCATGGTATCAGTTACAGTAACCATATATTGACCTCCCCGCAGATCAGACACAACAGTTTCATTATAGTGGTCTTCCGGAACGAAGGTAACATCTCCACCATCCCAAACGATTTCATAGTGTTCATCAGGTTTTGCCAGAACAGCTGTTAATTCCAGATCATAATTACTGTTACATGTTAAAGGATTGGATATTATAAAGTCCTGCAATGGTAAAGGATAAACTTTGATTTCAGCTGTATTAATCAAACCAGCAGCACAACCTGTGCCTTCAGCCCTGGGTGTAATATGGTAATAAACTGAATGTACTGTATCAGTGTTGTTTTCGTAGTTATAACTTATTATATCATAAGGATCAAGGCCCACCTGTGGGTCATCATTGCCTGTTATATCACCTGGTAAACCGGAAAATGATACTGTATAATCAAACTTAAGATTACCGTGCGTCATCAATGTAGGACTTGTCAGGCGAACCAGCGTTGCTTCACCAGAACACATGCTATCAATGGGCGGAACCAGCACCACTCGAGGTGTCGGGTTAATCCAGACTCTTACTGTATCTCTTATGCCCTCACATTTCTGGTTGTTATTGGCATCAATAGTGTAAGGTGTGAAAATATACATTATCATCCGGGCAGTATCTCCTGCATTGTCAATGTTTTCATCGATAATATCAGTAATAAGCAATCTATCCGTATCAGGTGAGTACCCTGATATTTCAGGATATTCATTTATAACCCGGAGGTTAAAATCTATCCCTGCTGTTGAAACCGTAGGAGACGCGAAAGTAATAATAACAGGATCGCCGTCACAAATAGTATCATTGACAATAATTGCTTCTATTTCAGGTGTGGGTTCAACATATATGTCAACTATGAATACTGTTCCCTCACAGCGGTTATTGCCACTGTTATCTATCGTCCACGGAGTGATGCGGTAACGTACTATTGCCGTATCCGGGCTGCTGTTGGTAAGGGTCTGTATGATGGAGGTGCCCTCCATCTGGCCGATGGCATCAGAGCTGCTCTCGCCGCTCACCTTCGGGTTGTCCGTTACCTCCCAGGTGTAGCGTATGCCGTTGG
>JAYEGY010000116.1:0-30868 GCA_034659275.1 Bacteroidota bacterium
CAGCGGCATAACAGCCGTTCCAAAATATATGTACATACTTTCACTCTTCAAACATGAAAGAGGTATGCCCTGGAGTGTGAATTTATGACCATATTTGAGTATGAAGGGATGAAATCAACCCGGATCAAGAGTGAAAATCCTGATCCGAAATTCATCCCAAGCTGAGTGAAGAGACTTTTTTTATGAAAAACCAGGGAAACGTGAGTTTTCTTTCAGGTATTAAATATTAATATCTCTTTAGTAGCCGATCCATTTAAGGGTACATAACCAAAATCTATGCTGTTATTGCTGAAGGAAATAAGTGTGGTGGGAGTACGACCTTTGATTTTTATTTGTTTTTCAGGTTCCATCGGATCGTTCGAATATATATTCAGAAAAGAGTTTTGTGATGCGGCTGATAGTGGTTCAAAACCAATGTTTACCTTGCAAGTATCTCCTCCGCTCAGTGTGCTGCATGTACTGGATATCAAATCAAAATCTGTAGGAAAAACTTGTCCAAAGATTTCCTTTTTTACATTGATCTCGGAAAAGGTCAGATCTTTATCTCCCTCATTGATCAGATCAACTGTTAAAGTCATCTGGGTATTTTCCGGAACAGCACCAAAATTAATGGGATCGGGCTCAACCTTAAGCATGGGCATTTGTGTGCGGGTGACGACAGGTATCTCCACGAACATACCGGAAGGTGCGTTGTAATATATCCTCAGAGACGTATTATACAGCCCTTCTGATGTGGGAGAAAAGTAAACATCCATGCCATCGGACTCTCCCGGAGGCAGCAATTTGAAAGCTTTTTCCACCTCGAAGCAATTATATTCCGCAATGACAGCCGAATCTACTATCATGTTTCGCTTTTCCGGATTTTTTAAGAAGACAGTGATTCTTTTCGTGGAATCTACCGGGACAGTTGAAAAATCCAGGGTGTCGGGATGTATTTCCAGTATCGGAACCGGGGGCCTCGTAGCATAGTATATATAGTCATCTTTTTCGTAAATCAGGTGGTTGTTGTGGTTAATATCCTGATCGATCAGTGTGGACTGAAACCATACATTCTCGATATCATCATCAATTGCCTGCCTGATCCAGGGACCGGCCACATTGGTGGCATAGCGGATCTCACCGGACAGAAAATGGTTATAAATAAAATGTACTTCCTGCGGATCTTCTGCATATACCTCATTCCCTGAACTTCCAAAGTCGCCATCATCCACTTTTTCAATGATCCAGATTCCAGCTTTTTTCCAGGCATGCTTTATATTTTCGTGGTAATCCTGATCCACATTGCCTACATAGGATATATGGGGTATCCCCGCAGCATCGAGCGAAATGGAAGTTTCCATGCCTTCCATCTGGCCGCCTCCCCAGTTGGGTTCAATGATCTCGGCAGGGGACCACAGATTGGCGTCGGGATCCTGGCAGTAATGATAAATGATCCCCTTATTGACAGCGTAATAACTGAGATGGGGTTTATCCATGTCATCCAGGACCATATCAATATCGCTGTATCCCTCCTCTTCAATCATATAAGCCTGTGTCCATTCCCCGTCGACGGTCTTCATGAATTTCATCGGGGCATAAAAAATATATTCCTCTGTTGCCCGGAAAACGAGATGTATTTCATCCTGGCTGTCGATTTCAAGCTGTATGCCGGCATATCCGGTCTCGCTGACCGCAATGATTTCTTTTTGCCAGTGACCCTGATCGTCCTGCCACATGTGGTATAATCGGGCCGGTGGAGATTCATCCCGGTCATACGTTGAATAGCAGATATGCATCTTTTGCTGGTTATCTAGGGCCAAGGCACAGCTCTGACCGGTATATTCTTTAAAAACAGCAAGTTTTTCAGCTTCCCAGGCACCCAGGTTTTCCTTATGTGCATACATTAAACTGTCCTGATTGAAATAAACAACATGAAAGTGTCCGTCATTTTCTGCTGTCATGTCAGGATTCACTCCGGGTCCCACTGCATCAGGGATGACATAACGCACATCCGTTGTCTCGATGATGGTATTGTTTGAAGGATCGGGATCGATGGCATTTCCCTGTACTTCTGCCTGGAAGGTCAGGGTTGCGTAATCATAGGTACGGAACCTGATGGTTAACACTGCGAGGGAATCAAATCTCAATTCAGCGATATTCCACTGTAGGTTTATTCCCTCCCACTTTGTTGTTCCCTTTGTGACGCTGTGTTCTTCGTATTTGGCTTTAAGGGGCAGGGAACAGGTTATCTCAATGTTCTCATTCATATCGGGACCGTCATTCCTGACAACCAGCTGGTATTCCAGGAGCTTGCCCACTCCGATCGGGTCACGTGATTCATTGATTCCCAACGTCATATCGGATCCGGGCGGGCGGTCCCAGATGTAGATATCCGCATCTCCGTGACGGTAATCATCCCACACGATACGGCCTCCCGAAGTACGGGGATTTACCTGATCAGCGGTTGCGGTGCAGATGGGTACCAGTTCCCCCGTATACCCGGTTTCCGTCTGGTACGCGTAAATATCCCAGTCCCCGTCCTTATTTTCCTGATACACACATTGATTATGCGCGAAATCAGGATTGACCTGGTCCGATGGATTATAGGTGTTTTTATCGGTTATCCTGTGTTCGGTCCCCAGGCTGAGATCCCCCAGCATAAAGTCCGCCCACATGTATATATCCCAGTGACCGTTCCGGTCATCCTGGTAAAAGATCCTTATTCCATTATACAGGCCCCCGAAGTCAGGAGGGGCCATGGAGCCGGGTCTCCATTTATTTTGTTTGCATATTACAGGGTTTAACTGATCGGCCGGATCGGTACAGATTTCTTTCTCTTCACCGGTTTTCAGCAAACGGGCATAGATATCCGCATTTCCGTTGCGCCAGTCTTCCCATACCACAATGTTTTCCGATATGGATGGATGTGTCTGTCTACCTTCTGCGGTGCATATAGCAGATATTTGCCAGGTCCCAAGGTCGAACATATATATATCCCAGTTGCCGGGATCGCCTGATTTCAATTGTGCCCACACGATAATATTCCCGTCGATATCAGGGGCAGTTTGCAGGTCCGGATGGGGACTGATAATTATTGTATCGTAGATCGGATCATACAAATAGATATCTCCGTTTCCCGTGCGGTAATCCATCCATACGATCCGTTCCCCGTCTATCCTCGGAAGATCCTGAAATTCTGAATTGTTGGTAAGCTGTGCCTCAATATCCTCATCAAGATCGTAGGTATAGATATCCGACCGGGAATTTCTTTCATCCTGCCATGCGACACTCATATAATCAATGTCAGGATCTTTCTGGTCGCCGGACTGGGTGATCAGGGAATCTTCCTCGAAAGCAGCCAGGGTACGGAGATCTGCTTCCAGCGGAGGATCGTTTTCATCATTCCATTCATCACAGGCTACGATCTTGAAATTGTACAGGGTCCCTTCCTCCAGTCCTTCCACACAATAGGGGATATTGTATTTTCTGGAGGCAATCCGCACACTATCCTGTATTATATTATACTTTGTAATCCGCTCGTATTCATCCTTTGCCTTTGGCCATTCCAGCAGCATGGACGTTTCTGTGATCTCTGTGGCTGTGAGCTGGTCTTCCTGCAGCCAGTAAGGAGGATCATCCGGCGGAAGTGTTTTAGTGAGTTGTAGTCTGTTTTCGGTGCATTGATCTGAAGCATCCCTTGCTTCTATCGCGAACGTATAAGTCTCTGTCGGTGTAAGACCTTTCACGGTGTACTCGATCATATCACCGGCTATTGAATCCGCCAGTGATCCGTTTTGAAAGATCATGTAGAATTCAATGCCCCAGTCATCAATAGCTTCAGGCCAATGTAAGGTAAGACGCGTACCTTCAATGGTATCTGCTGTTAATTGTGAGTTTACAGGCCATTCGGGAGGATTGTCAGCTTTTGTGGTAAAATCCTCCGAAGGTCCGTCAGAACTCCAGTTTCCCGATTCATCCCCGGCTTCAACCTTGAATTCGTAAGTAGAATCAGGGGCAAGCCCGGTTACCTCCAGGTGATTAATGGCCTCCAGTTCCCGGATCACTGACCCATCCCGGTATATCCGGTAACGGGTAACGCCTATATCATCGAATGCACCGCTCCATTGCAATGTGATGCTGGATCCCGTTACGACCAGTGTATCCAGTGTGGCCTCTCTCCAGGTGGGTTCTTCATAGTCCGGACAGGTATTATCGGCTGTGTTATCAAAGATCTTTTCCGTATGGTTAATATATTCGATATAATGACCATCGTCTTCAGTGAATATCTTCACCATATTGATTCCCATTGCAGTTTTGTAAGGCGCACTGTTTGATTGGCTGGTTTTATAAAAACGGCACACAGGATTGTCAAGGTCATCCTCGTAAACCCAGAGAAAAATATCCCCGCAGGGACTGAAACGCCAGAAAGATCCTCCCTGCTCGTTAATAGCTTCAAGTATGAATTCATTTTCAGGTGAAGCCAGGTTTTTTACAAACAGGTTGTACCGGTTTATCTCTGTCAGATAAGCATGGACAAATGTTGCATCTTTTGGATCGGGACTGAAGCCCCAGCCACCGACACTTTCACCTGCCGGTGATCCAACAATAGGGGAGTTGGTAGAACCATTATAAACTCTTAGCAGGGTCTTTGTATTGAACACATTGAGTAAAAGATTACCGTTATTCCCGATGGCGGCGTACAACAGGTAATGACCATGCGGACTGAATCGAATATGTGCAGATGACACCTGCGTGGCAGGAATTACCTGGCAGTATTCCGCATCTTCTCCTTCAATCCCCGGATCGGGATCCAGGTTGAATAGGGTACACCAATGTTTCCCATTTGCGTCATATCCATGCATGACAAAATGGTCTTCATCGGGGCTGAAACCCCATCCGATAGCACTTGAAGGCTCGTTATAGATACTTTTTCCTTTATAGAGAATATTTATTACTACTGTATTTGGCGGAATAGCCTCGACCACCTGTACCGTGTATTTCCCTTCTTCAGAGGATCCTTCCTGTACTGTTTCACCCTGTTCAACAAGAATGCCTTTGCTTTCCGGACTTATATAATCATCATACTCTTCACAACCGCATTCAATGCCAGGCCGCTGTCCGTAAAGTAAAGGTTGAAAACAAAAGAATGAAATGAAGATAAAGAAAATCAGCAAGTGCATTCTGTAACATTTCATAGCTGAAAATTTTTAGGTTAATAGTTAATATCATTTTTATATAATCGGCATTTTTAGCTTTCTTATGGTTTTATGTTTTGATAAATACCAGCTATCTCACTATCAATCTCAAATTCACTGATAAAAAGCTTCTCAATTTTTTATCAGGTTTACAAAATGGCAGGCATCTTTACCCTGTATCCTCAGGAGGTACATTCCCGGGGCATACCCGCTAAGGTCTATTTTAATATCTGAACCCTTGAATAATGGTGTGTCATTTTCGTAGAGTACATTGCCGTTAATACCGATAATTCTTATTCTTTCAATATTGTTATAGGGCTTATCACCGTCATAGCTTATAGTAAGATAATTATTAACCGGAACCGGATAAACCTTGAGGTTCCTTTCAAGGATAGTCTCGACATTGCTGATTACCTCTACCTGTAATACAATATCCTCAACGCCTGCCACTGCGGCAATGCCCAGGGTGTCGTTGTTACTTTCTATTTCCAGTACAGGATTGGAAAGATTCATGTGCAGTCCCTTGTAGTCTGCAAAAAATACATATTCGCCGGCTTCCAGCTTACTGAAAACAAATTCACCTTCAGCAGATGTGATGTCAAAGGCTTTCACGGCCTGGTCCTGCGGATCAAGCAGAAAGACATAACAATCTTCCAGTGGTGTTCCTTTATTTTCACCGCTGCTTAATACAGTTATACTGCTTTTAGTATTGCTGCTCTCAACCAATGAACCCGCCACTGTCCCTGTCCCGCTGCCGGGATCAGGGCGTTGAATCACTGTTATATCCCCGTCGGTGATATTTTTATTCAGGGATACGTACGATGCATTGGCGTGGGTGAGGCTGTATCCCATCCATGTGGGAAGGGTTTCAGTATAGGTCAGGGTATCGGGGATAAGCTTTACTGTATACTGTCCATATTCCAGCCCTGTGAACTCATAGGCATTGGTATCGGACAGAACAAGTTGCTCTGCGTATTCTGTGCTTCCCAGAGGGTAAAGTTCCACCACGCTTTCATCAAGTGGTGTGTCGCCGCCGTCAAGGAAGAGATGGCCTGAAAGGCCCAGGTCTTCCCTGCTGGCTATTCCATTTTTGTTATATACGGCCACTCCTCCTCCAGCAAAACCGATCCATTTGTTACCATAACGATCAACATCTATCGTATATACCGATCCTTCAAGTACTGTTCCATGAACAGTCCAGTCAGTCCCGTCAAATTTTGCCACTCCTCCATAACGCATCCCTATCCATATGTTGTCTTCGTCATCCAGTTTAAGGGATTCAGTGTGATTATCGGGTATATCCGAATTGTCGGTGTCATAGATAGATAGTAAAATCAGTGCCATCGTATTTAACCAGGCCGTTATAAGCCGTCCCTATCCATACATTACCCTTGCTGTCTGCTTCCAGTGCAAAAATCATATTATCCGGCAAAGCCGAATTATCTATATTGAATATCTCCCAATCAGGTTCATTTAAAGATAGGGCGGCTATTTTGCACAGGCCACCGCCATAGGTGCCGATCCAGATATTACCATCGATATCTGTTACTATAGATCGTATACTATTGTGCGGCAGGTTTGAATTTTCGGTATTAGAGGTCACCCAGTTCTCTCCGTCAAATCTTGTCAGACCCAGGGAAGTGCCAATCCAGAGCTTACCGTTATCACTGTGTAAACACCTGATAGAATTGGCCGGCAAGCCTGAGTTCCCGGTGTTGTAGACAGGCCACGACTGTCCTTCAAGGCTGATAATCGGTATCATTGCCAGTCCGTTCCGGGTCCCGATCCATATATTATTATCCTCATCACTTGTAATAGCACTTACCTGGTTGTCTGGGAGATCGGTGCCTGTAGCCAGGAATGTAGTCCAGGACACCCCATCGAATTTGACCAGACCGTTATCAAACAGACCGATCCAGCTATTATCCCTGCTATCTGTTTTTATTGCCGAGATATAATTATCCGGTAAATCTGTATTGTAGGGTCCATAATACGTTATGCTATATCCTGCACTGCCATACAATTCAGGGTCATCACTACTCTTAAGAACATACAAGCCATCCAGGCCTGCAGCCCATACACTGCCATCGCTTGAAAAAGTTATTGAAGATATCTCCGTTTCCAGCTCATAGTAAGACCAGCTACTGCCGTTGTATTTTATCAATCCCACGTCGGTACCTAACCACAGGTTATTATTTTCATCAACTGCGAGTGATTCTAATAGATGATAATCAAATCGAGGCTGGCCTGCATCGGGAAAGCCCGGTTCTATAATTTCACCGTTAGTACCGTCGAATTTAACAAGCTTGTCGAAACCACTTATCCAGATATTATTATTTTGATCGATTTCAAGATTAAGCAAAGCTCCCACTTCGCTAATATTACAAACTGCACGATAAATATCATACTCGGTAAATGTACCGTCGTCAAATTTCACGATAACGCCTTTTGAGTAGCTTAACCAGAGGGCACCTGTACTGTCAAAAGCCCTGTCAGCAATATAGTAGCCGGCAAGCTCAGGATTATCATAAAATGTCCATACAGGGTCATCAGAAACAGACAATCCCTCAACCTTCACCAGTTTACAATCCTGGCAACCATACCACGTAGCTTCATCATCTTCTTCGGGCAATAGAGTACTGAACCATATATTGTTATTACTATCGAAAGTAATAGTACTTATATATCCATCGATGATCTCTGAATTGGATGGAATAAGCACCTCCTCGTTTGCACCATCGAATTTTGAAAGGCTTCCTGCATATGTGGCTACCCAGATGTTACCGTAATTGTCAACTGCGAGTGCACTGATTTCAGTAGCAGGCACCCAGGGGGTGTCCTTATAGACTGTCCATGCAGCACCATCAAATTTTACCAGGCCTCCACCATTGGTGCCCGCCCAGATATTATCATAATTATCAACAACTACCTTAACAATTCTATAGTCCGGCAGGCCCGTATTCTCATGGGTATAGAACAACCATTCTCCCTCCTGTTTGCTTTTTGAAGAGTTATACAGCCTGTCAACATCCTTGTAGCTGTTATTACCGGCCGGGCTGACCGTCTGTTGTGCTGAAAGTGCATTTGAGGTGATAAAAAAGGTAACAATTAAAATAAATAAGATATGCGAGTATAATTTAAGATTTTTCATGAGTGCAGGTTTTATTCAGGATGATACAGCAACATGATAAATAACTGATTATTATCATATTATACTTTACATGGAAGCAAATACCTTCCCTAATACATAACACCGAAATTTATCGGATAAAATTTAGTCTGGTCTTATGTCTTATGGTTCATTTTCATTATAAATTTATGCAAAATATTGACATGATGCAAATTAATCTCAGGGTTCTCTGGTTTTTTGCCTCGCTGCTTACAGCCCTCGCTTGCTACCGCAAGCCAATCCCGAATTTTCGGGATTAGATTCTTCGCTTACGCTCAGAATGACAGTTATGATACAGACCCTAATAACGCCGGGTACTGTCTTTCGTCTCATATTCATCGACATCTCATCTATAAGTTGTAAATTAGCTTTTGCGATATAATGAAATTCAATTATAATCACTTTAAAAGAAACAAAATGATCCGTCGCAGTTTGATGAATAGCCCCTTCCTGATAATTGTTTTAGCACTTATCCTGTTTAATGTCTCTACTGGATGGTCCCAGACCAATCAACAGGAAATCAGCTATGATGAAGAAGTCCTTAATGAGGCTCTTGTAAATGGGATTGTATTAGGAATTCCGGGTCTCTCGGTTGCAATCGGTAAAGGAGACAGCATTGTCTGGGAAGGTACAGCCGGGTATAGTGATCTAATTGAGAAGGATCATGTAAAGACTAATGATAAATTCGGTATTGGCAGCATAACAAAAACTTTTATTGCCGTGGTTATACTTCAATTAGTTGAAGAAGGTAAACTTGATCTGGACAAAGTTCCTGCTGCTTATCTTGATCTTGAAATTGTCAGAGCGGTGCCCAATACAGATTGTGCAAGCTTGAGAGAACTTTTGAACCACCAGAGTGGGATCCCTACGTGGGAATTTCAACCAGAGTGGATTCGAAAGGGACGAGGCAAAGAGATGGATCTGGACCATACCTGGAGTAAGACAGAGACACTTGATTATATTTCCAAGGATAACTTTCCAGCCGATTTCCAAGCCGGTGTCAGGTATTCCTATTCAAATACAAATTATACAATTCTCGGTCTCATCATTGAAGCTGTGACAGGAAACGATGTCATGACAGAGATTCGAAGGCGAATATTTCAGCCACTCAATATTGAGAACACCTTTCTTGAGTCTTTTGAAGAGGTACCAGGGGGATACGTTCATCACTATCACTACGCAACCCCTCAATTTAGAAATAATGCCGGCGTTCATGAAGATTTTCCTGAGATCCGCTCTTATTTAATCGAAACAACAGCTGCCAACCTTTCACCCGAATGGGCAGCAGGCGGAATGGTATCTACTGCCAGTGATCTGGTACGTTGGGCACAGGCATTACGTGATGGAGAACTCCTGGGGCCTTCAATGCAAAAGGAGTTTTTTACATATCACCCTCCTGTGGAAACTAATGACTCCCAAATGAAGTACATGCAGGGTATTTTCAGGCTCGAAGATTATATCAATGGAAAAAATATCATTGGACACTCGGGAGGAACACTGGGATTTACAGCAATGATGTTCTGGATAGAGGGCACTGATATTGTAGTTGTTTCATTAGCCAATGTTGGTTTAATGCACAGCGGCCTGAGCCAATCTTCGGTAGGGTTATTTTATCAGGGAATCCTGCTCCCTGCTGTACTGAAGTATCTTCACTGTAATTAGAAAAGTTACTAAGTGCAAAAGGTTGACATCTGCACTAAAGAAATAATAAGACTGCTAGTAGTCAGATACAAATATTTCATCTTGTGAGCTCGTTTCGATTTACCGGTTCTCCACAAATTTTTTCCAGTGCGCAGGCAGGGACTTTTTAATATATTCCCTGGCTCCGGCCCAGTCATGATCTGCTGTTGGAGACATTACCAGTTCATCTATATCCCAATAGTTTTTAATGCCTTTTCCTGCGAGGATCTTAACGAAATGTTTTACCCGTGGTAAGTAACTCCCCTCCAGGTATGCCGACCTGGCGTCCTCACTGGCGGCAAGAATAAAGAACTGTATTTCTTTAAATAATTTGATACGTTCCGGCGATGCCTCATAGACTACATTAGCCGGGTTACATGTCTTCATATATTCAATATTACGGGGTCTGCCGAAGTAAGGATCAAAGTATGACAGGTGCATGTATATTGAATCATCCAACTCACCAGATATGGCTGGATCATCAAAATCCAGATATCCCAGGTTTCCATCATAGGAACCGACAGAGCAAAAAAGTTCAGGATGCCCGATAGCAATGTACAACGAGGAATATGCACCTGAAGAAAAGCCATCGGTTGCGCGGAAGTCTCGATCTGGCATGGTCCTGAAATTCTTATCAACATAGGGAATTAAATCCTGGATCATATAATCTTCAAACCGGCCTGTACCCAATCCTGGAAATTCCCCCGGTTGACCGGGATCTAACAGATTAAGTGGGAAACCAATAAAACTGCCTTCAAAGGTTAATCCCGGCATGACGATAATCATTTCGCCTATGGCTCCTTCGGATACCAGATTATCAACTATTTCTTTTATGTTTCCACGATCTTTCCACTCATCTTCATGACCACGGAAAAGATAAAGGACAGGATATCTTTTTTCTGTGGTATCATAACCTGGAGGCAGATAAATATTGAATGATTTTTCTATACCCAGTGCTTCGCTAAAGAAGGTGATTCTTTGTATATGACCGGGAGAAGGATTTGCTATGCAAAAAGAATTAATGACAAATGCAAAGACAGGGAAAAACAATATTAGTGACCTGATAAACATACCTGTTTTATTATTTTTCCTTTCCATAATGAGTGTGTTTTACTTTTAAAGATTAATAAGTTACGAATTTCTTTTAAATATGCTTTTTAAATTTTTAAAGCAGCCTTACAGATTTGGGATTAACCTCTGTAAGGAGACACAATTTTTTCTTTTTTATATATGATTAATGAAGGGAATGAAATATCTTTAAATACTCATTACATACAAATAATTCTTAAAAATGGAATTTCTACTCGAATATGATCCTATACTGCTGGCTCTACTAGCAACTCTTTTCACGTATTTTGTTACTGCCCTGGGCTCATCAATGGTGTTCTTTTTTGCCACTATTAGGAAAAGGCTATTGAATGCCATGCTTGGTTTTGCGGCGGGAGTTATGATAGCCGCAAGTTTCTGGTCATTATTAAAACCTGCCATTGAAATGACCGTGGAACAGGGTGAAATAGCCTGGGTACCTGCCACAATAGGTTTTCTGGCTGGTGGAGCCTTCCTCTTGCTTATAGACAAAATACTTCCCCACCTGCATATGGGTTTACCCAGGAGCAAGGCGGAAGGAATAAAAACATCGTGGCAGAGAAGTATCTTGCTCATCTTGGCCATAACACTTCACAACATACCGGAAGGTTTGGCTGTGGGTGTAGCCTTTGGTGCACTTTCCGGCCCCCATGATGTTCAGGCACTATACGGGGCTGTTGCACTGGCTTTTGGTATAGGTCTGCAGAATTTTCCAGAGGGAGCTGCCGTATCAATACCTTTAAGACGTGAGGGTTTCACCAGGCTCAAAGGATTCTGGTACGGGCAATTATCAGGTATTGTGGAACCCATTGCCGGTGTGATAGGGGCATATATGGTTGTAACAATGAGAGCCCTGCTTCCCTATGCCCTCGCCTTTGCTGCAGGTGCCATGATTTTTGTTGTAATAGAGGAACTTATACCTGAGTCACAAAGGGAATATAATACTGACTTATCAACTATCGGGGCTATGATAGGCTTTTCCATAATGATGGTACTTGATGTGGCCTTAGGATAAGTTTAAAAACATATTATAAGAGAAAAACGTAAAATTATTTTGAAATTTCAGTAATAATCCATATAACTTTGTTAAAAAAATAACACTAAACTATTAAGGTTCTTTAATAATACTTCAAAAATTCAATTTGATGGAAGGGAAAAAACAAAATAAAAGTTTTTCCGTAGTGGACTTTATTTATCTCTTTGTTATTCTCCTGCTTATATGGATGGCACTGACCCGAAGTGTTCAAAAACAGGAACTATTGACAGGAATCGTGGTGAGCCTTATCCTTTCACTGTCTTTATACACCAGTTTTAAGATTATTGGATTCCCGCGGTTCACTATAAAAAAGTTTGCTTATTCCTGTCTTTATATTGTCATCCTGTTCAAGGAAATAATAATAGCCAACCTTGATGTTGCTTACCGGGTTATACATCCTAAAATGCCCATTAAGCCGGGAATAATAATAATTAAAACGGGATTAAAGCAGGATCTGGCAAAAATGATCCTGGCCAATTCAATTACCCTTACGCCGGGTACATTTACATTAGACATCGAAGATGACAGGCTTTTAGTTCACTGGATCAATGTAAAAACAGAAAATACAGAGGAAGCCACCAGGATTATCGGAGAGAGGTTCGAAAAATATCTGAATATCATATTTAGTTAAATATATATAAGTACAACATAATGAAATCTAAAATAGTAGTCATTGGAGGAGGACCTGCAGGAGTTACAAACGCTATTACAGCAAGGAGGTACTATCCGCAGACAGATATCACTTTAATACGCAAAGAAGAAAAAGCATTGATCCCGTGTGGTATCCCTTACATCTTTGGCACACTGGGATCGGCCGATAAAAATCTTATTCCCGACAAACTTCTTACAGGTAATAACATCAACCTGGTAATTGATGAGGTGAGTTCAATCGACAGGGAAGCAAAAACCGTAAAAACTTCAGGAGGCAAGAATTTTGATTATGATCGCCTGGTTCTTGCAGTGGGCTCAAGTCCCCTGGTACCACCAATCCCGGGCGTGGAACTGGGTAATGTTTTTTCCGTGAAGAAAGACTATGACTACCTACAGGGCCTGTCAAAAAAACTTGAACAGTCAAAGGACATAGTGATCATTGGTGGAGGATTCATAGGCCTGGAATTTGCCGATGAAATCATGAAAAGGGGTAAGCTGAATGTTACCATAATAGAACTGCTGCCCCATTGCCTGCTGGTTGCCTGTGATGAAATGATTTGCAAAAAAGTTGAAGAAAAACTGAAGGAGAGAGGTGTAAATATCATGGTGGGAACAAAAGCCAAAGCCATTACAGGAAAGGACCATGTGGAATATGTTGAGCTGGAAGGTGACAAAAAGATAAAAGCAGATACGGTGATCCTGGGTATCGGTGTCAAACCGAATGTACAACTGGCACTGGATTGTGGCCTGATGGCTAATGAAAAAGAAGGTATACAGGTGGATGATTTCATGCGTACCACCGGTGAGAATATTTTTGCCATTGGTGATTGTGCAAAGAAAAGATGCTACTTGAGCGGTTTGCCGAAGGGGATATGGCTGGCTTCGATGGGGACCACGGAAGCAAGAATTGCAGGAGCAAACCTGTTTAATGTGCGAAGGAAGGTAGATTGTGCAATCGGCATCTTCTGTACCTGTTTTGGTGACCTGGCAGTAGGCTCAGCAGGATTGACCGAGTCATCAGCCAGAGAGATGGGGATGGATATAATGACAGGAGAATCTGTGGCACCCGATAAACATCCGGGTTCGATACCGGGAGCACATGAATTAGGTATAAAACTGATCTTTGAAAGAGATACCGGCCTGCTGGTTGGCGGTCAGATATACGGGGGACCCTCCGTGGGTGAGAAAATCAACTTTATCGGGGCTCTTATCCAGCATAAAATGAGAGCCGATGAAGTGTGTACTTTTCAGATGGGAACCCACCCCATGTTAACTGCGTCACCTATTGCTTACCAGCTGACCAATGCGGCTCAAATGGCAATTGTGAAACTGAGAAACAGATAAACAGTTACGTAACAAGGGAGATATGATGGAGAGGAATTATGAACAACTGGCAGAATGTATGAGGGCGCTGGGACATCCTATGCGATTGAAGATTGTGAAAGGACTGATAAATAATGAGTGTAATGTCACAGAGATTCAACAAAACCTGGGACTTCCACAATCCACAATATCCCAGCACCTTAAAATACTTAAGAATGCAGGAGTCATTGAAAGCAGGAGGGAAGGCACCAGTGTATGTTATAAAGTGCTGGATCATTGGGTGAAAGAAGTAGTGCATGACTTAAAGAAGTGATATTTTTTTCAATTATATATCGTATTATTTGAATATATGAATAAAGAGATATAGTAAGTCGTAAAATAAAAGCCTTTATTATGACAGAATTGATTTTCACAGCTATAATCATCGCAGGTATTATCCTGTGCATCATTCGAATGTTAAAAGGACCCACAGCAGCTGACAGAGCAATAGCAATGGACACAGCCACCACTGTTTCTGTTGCACTGCTGGTATTACTGGGTTTTATTTTTGACAGGTACATTTATCTGGATGTTGCCCTGGTATATTCAATAATATCTTTTGTAGGTCTAATAGCTATTGCCAGGTATCTGGAGAAAGGAATATAAGCATGGAAATATTCGGTATAATAGTAACAGGTATTGGAGTTGCCTTTCTTTTTGTGGGCAGCCTTGGTGTATTCAGGATGCCTGATGTTTATAACAGAGTCCAGGCAGGGACTAAATGCACCACACTGGGAAGCTTCCTGACAATAATCGGAGTGGGTATAATGCAACCTGAATGGTTCTGGAAGGCATTGATCATAGCCGTCTTCATACTTATTTCAAACCCTGTTTCAAGCCATGCCCTGGGAAGGGCTTCCAGAAAAACAGACGTTCCACTAAGTGACAAAAGCGTGGTGGATAAAACGGAAGAATTTAAAGAGTATCAAAAGTAAATATGGAAATAATCATAATCATACTCGTAATATTAATGATTGCATCAGCAATTGCAGCATTAATATTTAAGGATTTATTAAATGCGGTAATAGCTTCATTTATAGTAAGTTTAATTGCAGCTCTTTTGTTTTATTTTCTTCAGGCACCCGATGTAGCTATGACAGAAGCAGCAATTGGTGCTGCATTGGTCACGGGGATATTTGTTATAGCCGTTAGAAGAACAAAACGATTTGAAGAATGAGAAAACTGATAGGAATACTGTTATTATTGATGGTGGCAGTAGGTATTACACTCACCATTAAAGAGATACCTTTCGGTACGCCGAAGACACAGATAGGGCAACACTTTATTAATGAAGGAGTGGAGTCGACAGGTGCTGTAAACATTGTTACTTCGGTGGTGGTTGGTTACAGGGCATTTGATACACTGGGGGAAGTGACAGTACTTTTTACCGCTGCCATTGGCCTGGGAGCTCTTTTTGGCCTGTACAGAAGGAAAGAAACAGAAATGAAGACGGAGCCGGCAAGTTTGATTGTAAACACCGGTTGCCGGTTCTTATTTCCCATAATACTTCTTGTAGGCATTTACATCTTCCTTCACGGACATCTTACGCCCGGGGGAGGATTCCAGGGAGGGGCAATTATTGCCTCTGCTTTCCTTCTGGTTTATCTCGGTTGCAGGGGTAAGAGAATAACAGAAAACGTAAGCAAGGTAGTGGAAGGCCTCGGAGGATTGATATTTATTATAATGGGAATAATAGGACTGACAATCGGCAAGGACTTTCTTTTCAATTTTATGCCCAAGGGTGAGACCGGGATGTTGTTTAGCGCTGGCATAATTCCCATAATTTATCTTGCAATCGGCTTGAAAGTAGGATCAGAATTAGCAGGTATTATTGACGATTTAATAGAAAAAAGCCAATGAATTTTTTAAGTGAAAATATTTTTTATATCGGAGCTTTCAGCCTCATCTTCATCGGGTTGTATATAATACTTGTCAAGAAGAACCTGATCAAAATAATTATCGGATTGAGTATTCTTGACACGGGCATCTACCTCTTTCTTATAAGCCTGGGTTATGTCCGGGAGGGTACGGCTCCTATATTCTCGAAACCGGGACTGGATGCTGATAAGATGGTTGATCCTCTGCCCCAGGCCCTGGTTCTGACTGCAATTGTGATTGGAGTAGCCATACTGGCATTAGCGCTTACTCTGGCTATGAAGTTATATAAACATTATGGTACACTTAATTTACGTAAAATAAAAGAACAAAAATGGTAAATCCTGTACTTTTAATTGTCGTACCTTTAGGCCTTGCTTTTATAATACCTTTTTTCGGATTCATTTCGAAAAAGATCGTAAGATATATCCCATTTGCCGGTCTCTTGTTTAACCTCATCATTGCCTTAAAACTTCTTCCACAGGCACTGAATCAACCGATCCATGTGTCGATTGGTAATTTCCCTCCTCCTTTTGGTATCAATCTTGTTGCAGGGCCGCTGGGAGTATTGTTTGCAGCCCTTATTGCCCTGGTCGGCTTACTTGTTTCAATATATGCATTTGATTACATAAAAGAAAAGAACCAGGAGAAATACCATATACTCTACCTCTTGCTTCTCACCGGGGCTACGGGAGTGGTATTGACCGGCGATATATTCAACCTTTTTGTTTTTTACGAGATTCTTTGTATTGCTTCCTACTCACTGGTGGCATACTTTGGAGATAAAGCAGGCATAGAATCTGCGGTAAAATATCTTATCCAGGGTGCTCTTGGATCAAGCTTAATACTTATAGGTATAGGATTGCTTTACGGTCAGTTCGGAACACTTAATATGGCCGATATTGCCAGCAATATCCATTCAGTTAATTCCATATCCGTCTTTGTTCCCCTGGTTTTATTAATCACCGGCTTCGGCGTAGAGGCTGCAATTTTCCCTCTGAATGCGTGGTTACCTGATGCGCATTCTTCTGCGCCGTCATCAATAAGCGCCATCCTTTCAGGAATAGCCATCGAAGTGGGTCTTTATGCTGTGATAAGGGTTGTATTCACTTTATTTGGTGTTACAAGTATACTGTCCTTCCTGCTGATACTGGGAGTGATAACATTATTGATTGGTGAGTTATGTGCCTTTAACCAGGAAAATATAAAAAGGATGCTTGCATATTCCAGTATAGGACAAATAGGCCTTATTCTATTTGCACTATCTATAGCTTCATCTTATGGAGTAACAGGGGGCTTATTTCAGTTAGTAAGTCATACACTGGGTAAGGCATTATTGTTCCTGTCAGCCGGATACATGATATACCGGAGTGGCTCTATGAATATTTCGTCATTCGAAGGAATGGGGAAAAAAATGCCTTTCACTTCACTGGCATTTACCATAGGGGCATTTTCCCTTGTGGGATTACCTCCATTCATAGGCTTCCCGGGTAAGTTCATGATCGTGAAAGCAGCACTGTTCGAACAGGAGACACTGTTGACAGTGCTTATCTTCCTTATCCTCCTGGCTACTGTTATAGAGGGCGCTTATTTTTTCAAAGTAGTCCAGGTCATTTATTTCAAAGGAGAAGAGAGCAAAATAGAACAAAAACGAGAGATAGCTCCATTAAGTATCCTGTTACCAATATTCATTTTTGCGGGATTAATAGTGGTTATAGGAATATATCCAAAACTGATAACAGATTTACTGGATTCATCTGCTGCAGAATTATTGAACAGAGCTGACTATATTAAAAATATTATACCATGACCTTGGAAATCTTTCTTGCAACGGCTTTTGGGGGTGCATTTATTACCTACTTTTTAGGAAAACTATCAAAAAAAGTAAGGGATGTTTTTGCAGTACTTATTTCTCTCGTCCTGGCGGCCATGGTGGCTATGCTTTATAATGCATCTTACAGCGTCACTTATTATATAGGGTTCCTGGATATACCCCTTATTTTAAGGATTAATTCATTCTCATGGCTTTTTGCCATTGTCATTGTTGTTATTGGTTCTTTTTCTGTTATTTTCTCTTTGAGTTACATAAGGAAAAAGGGGAATACAGACTTTTACTATGCCATGATGTTGCTGGTCATTGCCAGTATGATCGGGATAGTATTATCAGGGGATCTTGTTTCCTTCTATGTT
Source organism: Bacteroidota bacterium (assembly GCA_034659275.1). Taxonomy (GTDB): domain Bacteria; phylum Bacteroidota; class Bacteroidia; order Bacteroidales; family VadinHA17; genus UBA9300. Next base: position 18,224 of record JAYEGY010000116.1, read on the forward strand.
TTCTGGGAAATTATGTCATGGAGCACCTTCCTGCTAATAAGTTATAATCGAGGACCGGCCATTGCAGCCGGGATGAAATATATCATAATGTCTGTAACAGGTTCCGTGATTATGCTGGTCGGCATCATATCATTGTATTCACATTATGGTACAATGGTTTTTACAGAACTCTCAGGTATTCTCAGCGGTGCTTCTACGGGATATGTATTGTTTATCCTTATCCTGTTTTTTATTGCCTTCGGAATAAAGAATGCTATATGGCCGCTCCATGTATGGCTTCCCCCTGCACATTCAGAAGCTCCTTCTCCCTTCAGTGCCATTCTTTCCGGTATATTGATAAAGATCGGTACTTACGGTATTATCCTGTTAATATATGTGATCATCCATATCAGTGTCTTTATGAACCTGGGTGATGGCATTTTAAGTGCACGTTACATACTCTCCATTATCGGAGCTATTACCATTATCGTTGGCACTTTTATTGCCTTACTCCAGGATGATGCCAAGAGACTTCTTGCCTGGTCAACCGTAGCACAGGCAGGATATATAATACTGGGTATTGCCTATGGTACGAGTGAGAGTGTTGCCAGTGGAACCTTCCACTTCTTTAACCATGCCATCTTTAAATCCCTGCTCTTTATGGTTGTGGGAGCAATTGAGTTCCGTACAAACGGTGTAAGGGATCTAAATTCCCTGGGAGGCCTTATCAAAAAAATGCCTGTAACTTTCCTCGGAGCAATGATAGGAGTTTGCGGCTTGATAGGCGTTCCCTTAACCAATGGTTTTGTTTCGAAATGGCTGATTTATAAAACATTGATACTTAATAATTCACCCTTCCTTGCCTTTGCAGCATTATTGGGCACATGGGGTACCATTTTATACAGTTACAAGTTTATACATAACATATTCCTGGGACAGCTTCCGGAAAAATATAACAATATTAAAAAGGCTCCTTTCAATATGCAGCTTCCAATAGTAATATTGTCTCTGGCTATCATAGTGTTTGGAATTGTACCGGGACTGCCACTTAATGTGATCAATACAATTGGAACAGGATTTGGCCTTAAACCCTTAATGATAAATATATGGGGCTTAGCTTCAGACACCGGTGTCCTGAATATGCTTAACATTTCTGTTGCTGTTATAGTGATCAGTCTGATAGTGTGGCTGATATTTAAAGGCAGTAAGAGAGCGTCTGAAGTTGACCAGTACGACAGCTATGCAGCCGGTGCGGCCGTTCCAAAAGATAAGTATCAATATTCGGTCAATTTTTATGGTCCTTTATACAGGATGATCACGCCTTACTTTAAAAATTTTGTAGATGGTTTTTACATGAGACTTGCGGGGGGGATCAAGAATCTGGGGAACGGGCTCCGGCGTATCTATACGGGTGATGTAGGGCACTATGCAATGTATATCATTCTGTTCCTGGCATTATTAATATTTATTCAAATAACCTGGGCCTTATGGTAATAAATACTGTACTTGAGATCATATTAGTTATTTTGTTGGCGCTTATTATTGGATTATTCTTTCTTGGATTGTCAAGGAAAATAATGGCAAGAATACACTGGCGCTACGGGCCTCCCATTACCCAGCCCCTGATTGATATCATAAAGCTTTTCAATCAGACAAGCACCAGTCACGGGCGATTATTTAATTTTGGCATCATCTTATCTTTAGCCGGCTCTGCTGTTGTGCTCTTGTTCCTTCCTCTGGGACAACTATATCCCTTAAGTGGTTCGGGAGGTTTACTTGTTATTCTTTATCTCATGCTTATTGCCCCTCTGGGATTGGCATTGAGTGCCGGGGAAGCTGCCAATCCGAATGCAAGCATCGGGATATCCAGAAATTTCCTCCTGGCCCTTGGTTATGAGCTTCCCCTCTTGCTTATTCTTCTTTCGGTGATGATTCATTACAACACCATCTCATTAGTTGAAATAGTTAACCAACAGCTGCAGACAGGATGGTCTTTTCAACACCCGCCACTGTTACTGTCAGGTGTTGCTTATATTTTAATTTTCCCTGCTCTCCTGGGCTTACGCCCTTTTGAAATGATCCAGGCACCGCAGGAAATCTCATCGGGGCCCATGGCTGAATACGGAGGTAAATTTCTGGCCTTTGCCACCATACAGCATGCCTTAAATATATTTATCGGCATATCACTTTTTACAAATTTATTTCTTGGAGGATCAAAGAACCCGGGGTTCTTCTTCCTGAAGATGCTCATAGTATTTATCATTTTACTTTTCGTGAATGCTGTGACCCCGCGTTTCAGAATTGAGCAGGCTATCAAATATTTATGGAGATGGCCAACTTTACTGGCATTTATAGGATTGATAATAGCATTAGTAACAGCTTAGAATATTAAAACAGATTACATATGGACAGAAATCAACTTGGAAAATGGCTTAAATCGCCAGGTAATATGGGACAGAAATATTCGCTTCATGCACTTTATTTTTGTACAGGTTGCGGAATTATAGAGATACCACCAACCATTACCACCAGGTGGGATGCCGAAAGGTTTGGTGTATTGCCGGTGGCCACGCCAAGACAGTCCAATTTATTTTTAATAACAGGATATGTTTCGGTGAAAACGCTACGGCCGATCATCCGCTCCTATGAACAGATGCCCGAGCCCAAATATACGGTGGGATTTGGATCGTGCCCCATCAACGGTGGAATGTACTGGGATTCATATAACACCATTAAGCATCTTGATAAATACATACCGGTGGATGGCTGGATTGCAGGATGCATGCCACGACCCGAAGCTGTGTTCGTAGCTGTAACACACCTGTGGACATTAATTGATAAAGGAATGGCAGATGGCTATAAGAAATACAGAGAGAACTATCAATACTACAGGGCAAACCAGGAAAAAGTACTGGGTGAACTGGAATGGCCACCCTTGTATTCAGTAAAAGAAAAAATAGAAAATGTATCAAACAGTTGAATCTCTTAAAGAAAATATTTTATCATCCTTTGATGATATCAAGGCAGAAATTTCTGATGAGCAGAGACTGACCATTGTATGCAAAAAAGATTCGGTTTCCGCATTATTAATTTCACTGAAAAGCAGTGGATATGATCACCTGGCACTTATTTCCTGTGTGGACTGGATCAAAGAAAATAAACTGGAACTTGTTTATATCCTGACCTCATATAGTGAAGATAGTGAGACGGCAAAAGTGAATATACTGGTTAAAACGAAGATAGACAGGGGGAAGGCGGAAATGCATACCGTAATAAGCATTTTTGAAAATGCCGAACCTTACGAACGTGAATTGCACGAACTTTTCGGCATCCATTTTAATGGTCATCCTCGATTAACGCGGCTTTTCCTGGAAAGGGATTATGACATACCTCCTTTCAGGAAAGATTTCGACACACGCAAATATGTAGAGGACGTTTTTGACCAGATTCCTTTTGTTGAAAACAAAAAAGGAGAAAAATGAGAGAACTTGAACTATATTTTGGCCCTCAGCACCTTGGCATGGTAGGTAATTTCAGCATCACTCTGAATGTTGAGGGGGATAGAATTGTTAAGGCAACTGCCAACCCCGGATTTCTTCATCGCGGCTTCGAAAAGCTGATGGAGCAACGGACATGGATACAGAATTTTCCGCTGGTATGCAGGATTAATGTTGTGGAACCGGACCATATGGAGTTGATGTATGCCATGGCCGTTGAAAAATTAACCGGGATTGAGATCCCCGAAAGAGCCCAGTTTGTAAGAAGCATTTTCCTTGAACTGGCCCGGGTAGGTTCTCATTTATTTGGTTTATGGGCCTATGCCAATATGTTGGGATTCGATACCGTGGCTAACTGGGCAATGTATCACCGCGATCTCATTATGGATCTGTTTGAAGAACTAACAGGCGGCAGGGTTTATCATATTTATATATGGCCGGGTGGCGTAAGACGTGACTTCCCGGAAGGTTTTAAGGATAAAATAATAAATACCCTACATACTATCGGCAGTAAGGTACCTGATTATGATGACACATTTTTTAATAACCGTATCTTTCACCAGCGTTCTAAAAACATAGGGAAAATAAGCCGGGAAGAGGCGATAAGAATGGGCGCTGTAGGACAGGTACTGAGAGCTACCGGCATTAAACAGGACATTCGTAAGATAGAACCCTATGCAGCATATGAGCATGTAGACTGGGAAATACCCGTGAGAACCGACGGGGATGCTTACTCGCGGATATGGGTGGTACGTGATGAGATGATCGAAAGTGTTCACATGATTTTTAAATTGCTGGATATGATGCCGGAAGGTGAGGTGTATAATAAAGTGCCCAATCCCTTCAAATGGAAAATACCGAATAATGAGGCTTACGTTAGGTGTGAATCATCAAGGGGGGAACTGGGACTTTACCTGGTAAGCAATAATGAAGATAAACCCTACCGGGCACACTTCAGAACACCTTCGTATAATCACGGGCTGACTATTCTGGAAAAGGCACTGGAAAATGAAAGTATTGCAGATGTCGGTAATATAATGATCAGTTTATATATAACTGCTCCTGAGATTGACAGATAAAAATAATGGAGGAAGAAAAATGACAGGAAACAATATTCTGGCACCTTTTAAAGCCGTAAAATACCTATTTGAAAAACCCCAGACACTGAGATATCCTTTTGAAAAGAAAGAACCCGCACTGAGGTACAGGGGATTTCATGTTAACGACTGGGATAAATGTACGGGTTGTGGTAATTGTGCGGATATCTGCCCCAACCAGGCCATTGAAATGGTAGAGATACCGGACCTGGAATTCAAGCCCGGGGAGATAAATAAACGCCCGCAACTGGACTATGGGAGATGTTGTTTTTGCGGCTTGTGCGTGGATATCTGTCCTCCCGGTTCGCTTAAGCTGACCCGCGATTACTTTCATATTCATTTTGATCCGAAAACATTCGTGTTTATTCCCAAAGATGAAGAAAAGGAACCTGATAAATACTTCTCTCCCGGGGAGTATTCGGTATTGAAAGCAAGCTTAACTCACCGGCGAAAAGATTATGACGGATTTGTTTCTGATATGAAATATTCATTGTTTGAACCAGAAAGGGTCAGCATGCCCGTGGTTGAACCTGATGAACGGAAGCTGTCGTTTATTGAACAGGTCATCGGTTACAGCCATGAAGAAGCAAAGAAAGAAGCATCTCGTTGCCTTGAATGTAAACTGTGTGAGGAAGCTTGCCCGGCACATCTTAAAATTTCTGATTACATAAAGGCAATATATGAGGATAAACCGGCAGAATCATTGAAGAAGATTTACGAGGATAACCCTATTCCATCGATTTGCGGACGAGTATGTATGGCTCACTGTGAAGATGCATGTTCATTGAGCCTGAGAGGAGAAGCATTATCAATAAGGTGGTTGAAAAGATACGTGGCCGATACAATTGAAGATTTCAAAACAGCATTGGAATTAAGCCCGGGCAAGCCGACCGGTAAAAAAGTTGCTGTAATCGGAGCCGGCCCCGGAGGACTGTCAACAGCATATTTTCTCAGGTTAAAAGGACACGATGTTAAAGTATATGATGACCTGCCCGGAGGTGGAGGTACAATGAGAACGGGACCGCCAAGCTACAGGTTGCCACTGGATAGTATCGATAAAGATGTGAACTATATCAAATCACTGGGGGTTGAGTTTGTGTTCAATACCCGTGTAGGGAAGGATATTATGTTCGAGGACCTTCTGAAAAATTATGATGCTGTTTTCATTGGAATAGGGACTACAAAGAGCCGTTCCACAAAAGTTAAGAACTATGAAAAATGCTCACTGGCTCTTGAATTTTTGAGTGACAATAAGATAGGAAAACAGAGAAAGGTTGGAAAACAAGTTATAGTCATCGGCGGTGGTAATGTGGCCCTTGATGTTGCCCGTGAGGCTTTAAGAATTCAAAATATTCAGTATCCCAGTGACGGTGCTGTTGTTAAAACTGTCTCACTTGAAGACTGGGATGAGATGCCGGCTACAGAGGAAGAAATAAGAGAAGGCCGGGAAGAAGATATACAGTTCAATCCTGCCTGGGGACCAAAAGAAGTTGTCCTGGATGATGATGGAAATGTTAAAGGGCTGCTCTGTAAAAAAGTAAAAGCAGTATTCGATGAAGAGGGAAGATTTGCACCCACCTTCTATGAAGACAAGGAGATGTTCCTGGAAGGGGATATGATCATTGAAGCTATCGGTCAGGGACCCGATTTCTCCTTTATCCCAGAGGGCATGTTTGAGAGACTTGAATTTACGGAAAGAAGGAAGGTGAAAGTGGATGAAAGAGGGATGACATCAATAAACAAAGTCTTTGCCGGTGGTGATATCGTAAACATAAACCTTGATGCTGTTACGGCAATAGCCGATGCTAAGATTGCTTCACAGGGAATTGATGAGTTCCTTATCGGGCATTAAGACAATTCTTCGCTAAGGCTTCCGTCAGGGAGCATATTGTCAGGATGAGGCTGGCCCTTTTCTTCCATACGGAAGCGTACACAACTTTCCCAGTCGCCTTTGCAATATAATTCAATCCACTTTCTGTCCAGTAGGCCTTCTTCAAAGAAGCTTTTCATAGGGCATGACGGGTACCATTTACATTCTTGGCTAAAGGTGGAGATTTTTTTAAATGACCTGGTCATTTCCTGTTTAAATGAAGGATTATAAAGGACTGATGAGGGGTGGGGAAGAGGATATATTTTTACACCTTTACAAAAATATAACTTGCCTGCAGAGTCCGGTAACAGACTATTTTCACCGCAATAATGGCTGAAAATATATTTTGTTGATTGGTATCCCAGCGGTATTATAAATTCAGGCTTGATTATTTCTATTTCCTTATCTAAATACTGACTGCACATTTCTATTTCAATAGCCTTTGGCTTACGGTTTTTTGGGAGCCTGCATTTTATAAAGTTGGTCATGTAAATTTCATCCCTGCTTATACCCGCTTCATCCAATAGTTCATCCACCACTACCCCTGTAGGGCCAATGAACATTTTGCCATCCCTGTCTTCTATTTCCCCTGGTGCCTGGGCTATAAGAAATATCCGGGCATCCGGATCACCTTCACCGCAAATGGTATTTATCCTTCCTGAACTTAACGGGCACCTGTCACATGTTTTTATCTGACCATTTAGTTTTTTAATATTTTTTGCTTTCTCCGATTTTGTATCGACACTGAACATTATAATGTTTTTTCTGATTTATTCTTATTTAGGGATCCCCGGGTAAGTCTTTATTCTGCTAATGCTTAACATAAACTTTGCCTTGAATTATTTTATGTGCCGGCCGTCCATGAATCATTCTTATTCTTGCAAATTGTATCCCGCAGTTAGGGCATTTCAGATCACCTCTTGTGTAGTCATCTTTTATATTATCCTGGTAACATTTTACAAGATGTCCTTCCTTCGATTTATGGTATTTGTATAAAAGTGTATTACAATTCGCGCAATATATTTTTATTGTTTTGATGACAGTGCTTTTTATATGTTAAATAACAATGTAAATATTATTTAATGATAAAAATAATTTGGTTTAATATCTTAATTTGCCTAACTCAAAAATAATTAAATGCATTATTAATTGACTTTATTAGTAGATTTTCATAAATTGCCTATTCTTTGATTCTGTTTATCATAATATTAAGATAAAGTTATTGTAAATAATATTGTTAATTAAAATATGCCGGGAAAATTTTTAGGTTAACATTTAGTATAAATTTAAAATTATTAGGAGGGTATAATCATGATTGGAATGAACTTCATCAGTTTTATCATCTTATTGGGGATCAGTCTTGTGGTCTCAATCATTATGCATTTTGTATTCAAATATTATGTAAGGTCGGGTTGGAATTCATTTATTTCCAAAGTAATTTTTGGTTGGATTGGAGCCTGGCTTGGTTCTCCCGTCTTCGGACACTGGTTTGAGTCAGTGAAATATGAAAACATTTATATTATTCCTGCCATTCTCGGTTCCATTGCCTTTTTGATTTTTACTACAGATATTGTAAAGTCGGTAAAATCAGCTTAATCAAGGCCAATAATTGCGGGGTATAGGGAAATATTGCAGGTTTTTAAGCTTTAAATTTCGATAATTTTCCCGGCACTCCCTTCAATATATTTATCGGGGAATCGGTTTTTGATCTCTGCTTTATGCTGAGTACAGTGGGTAGGGCAGATGAGCTCCCATGGGCTTCAACAAGGCATGAAAAGCCCCAGTCGGCAGTAAGATCGTTCCGGTAAGCCGTATTGTCGTATATAATTGTAATTTTCATTTTCTTATTGTTCAGAAGCTTCTTCAAATAATAATAATTCATATTTGGTACTTTCCTTAAAAGCGTTAATCATCTGCTCTCTTGTTTCAGTGCTGGCCTGCTGTCCGAGTTTTTCTGTCAAATGGATCAACAGGAGGATATAGTCCCTGAATTCACTCCCTGAATATGTGTCAATCCATTTCTGATAGGGATTATCAGCAACCGTTTTATCAAGGATATGTTCTCCTATCTGGTAGTATATCCAGAAGCAGGGCAAAAGGGCGCTTACCGAAACAGGATAGGATGAGTTAAAGGCATGATCGAGCAGGAAAGACGTATAAGCAGCAAAGGCGGGTGATTTTACTTTGGCTTCAGGAATTTTATAAAGATCAATAAAGTATTGTTGCAAAGTGCGTTCAATATCTAATCCATCTTTTGCCAGTTTCAGTAAAAAATAAAATTCATCGGGATCCTGGGCCCTGGCCGCAGTAACGGCCAGTGCACGTGCATCATCAATAACATATAATACATCCTGTGAAACATAATGAGAAAACCATTCCCGGGGCAGTGTACCATCTGCCAGGCGTATTACATATTTGCAGTTAATGATCTGTTCATAGAGCGGATGAACAGTCATCCATAGTTTCCTGGTGAATGGTCCTGCAGGTTTCATTATTTCCAGTATTTATAAAAGTGGTGTACCGGCCCATGCCCTTTCCCGATTTTATAGTCTGTACCGCTTTTAATAGCTTGATGTATATAATCATCAGCATTTCTTATGGCTTCGTTCAGGGGTAAGCCCAGGGCAATAAACGATGCGATAGCCGACGATAAGGTACAACCCGTGCCATGGGTATTTTTAGTTTCTACCCTTTTTGATTTCAGCTCCAATATTTGGTCGTCCACGGCATTATAAAAAATGTCGGTAAGTTCATCACCTGTCAAATGGCCGGCTTTCAGCATAACCGATATTTTTCTGTCCAAAGATAACTCCCTGGCCATGATGGCCAGTTCGTCCTGTGAACTGATCTTTTTACCAAGCAGGATCTTTGCCTCCGGTATATTTGGAGTGATTACAAGTGCTATGGGGATCAGTTCATTTTTTAAAGTCTCAATAGCTTCATCCTGCAGGAGTTTATCACCCGATGCGGCCACCATAACGGGATCAAGGATTATGTTCTTTATTTTATGCTTCAAAAGGGCATTTTTGACGGTTTTAATGATCTCTGATGAATGCAGCATGCCTATCTTAACAGCATCTGCCCCGATATCCTCCAGCACTGCAGAAATCTGATCGCTCACGGTCTGTACCGGTACAGGATGTATGCCGCTTACACCGCATGTATTTTGTACCGTTACTGCTGTAATAGCCGACATGGCGTAACAGCCACATGCCGATATGGTTTTTATATCTGCCTGTATTCCTGCGCCCCCACCTGAATCACTGCCGGCTATTGTCAATACTTTTTTATACTTTTTCTCCATAGCTTTTAAACATTAAAATGATCCCAACCATGTTGATCTGTTGATACTTCCTTTCCATTTTTCATCCATTTTATCTTGTTTTTCCCTTCGATGATTTCACCGATCGGGAAGAGTTCCTTACTAAAAGATTTTCGGAAGCCGGTATTTATCTTTTTATATTCACCGGCTTTAATGGTGCATGACAGAACATAATCTTCACCCACAGATGTTGCCAGCCTGTTAATATCCCAATCCTGTTCCAGTGCAACTCTTTTCAGGGTATCTGAGACAGGCAGTTTATCAAGATATACCACAGCTGATTTGCCCGATGCTTTAATGATATGAGCCAGGTCGGAAGAAATGCCATCTGATACATCCATCATGGCATGAACACCGGGATGTTGCGCCAGCCATATCCCTTCTTTAACATGAGGTTCAGGTAAATGGTGACAATTTATCAGGTAAACATTATCTTCAGTTTCAGGTAGCTTGTCTAAGAGTATCTGCAGTCCCCCTGCCGAATCACCGACAAAGCCCGTCACACATACAATATCATTACTTTGAGCCATGGATCGTAAACGGGCTTTTCCCTTTTTGCATTTGCCAATCACCCCAATATTTATCACAAGGTACTTATTTGATTTAGTAGTATCACCACCCAGGAGCTGGACCTGGTATTTATACGAAAGTTCATGGTATCCGCTCATGACAGCATCAAGGTACTCCACATCTGTATCAGCCGGTATACCTATTGAAAGGAAAGAGCCAACAGGCTCTCCGCCCATCCCGGCAATATCGCTTAAATTAGCGGCCAGGGACTTGTAACCCAGTTGCTCCGGCCTAATGCGGTTTTTAAGAAAATGGATGTCTTCAATCAGCATGTCGGTTGTAAACACAAGATCTTCCTCCTCACTGTATGGTATAATGGCACAATCATCCCCTATACCCATATATTCGGGCAATAATAAATTATTGAATCTGTCCGCTATGCGGTCAATAAACTTAAATTCTCCAAGTTCTTTAAGTTTCATGTTATTTATTGGTTATAATCTTAATTGTTAACAGATACCTACGAATCATCTCTGTTTACTTTTGAATTTATCTATTTCCTGCCTTATTTCATAGGCAGCCTTCACGGGATCATCGGCAGATGAAATAGCCGAGACAACTGCCAGACCTGTTGCACCTGCCTTTAAAACATTAACGGCATTTTGTGCATTGATTCCCCCGATAGCCATCATGATATGTTTTGAAATTGCAGCTATTTCTCTTACTCCTTTCAATCCCAGGGCCTTCACAAGTTCAGGTTTGGTGCCCGTTACAAATACAGGGGACAGGCCGATATAGTCAACGTCCAGTTTGTTTGCGTCCTTTGCCTGATCGATGTTTTCTACGGAAAGGCCTATAATCTTATCCTTACCAAGTAATTTACGTGCAATAGGATAGGGCATGTCATCCTGGCCTATGTGTAAGCCGTCCGCCTCCGCGGCCAGAGCAACATCAAGGCGGTCATTGATAATTAAAGGGATATTCTGAGGGGCAAGCATTTTTTTTAATATCAGAGCCCTGTTGACAAAGTCAAGGGTGGAACATTCTTTTTCCCTGAGCTGCACCATTGTCACTCCCCCCTTTACTGCCTGTTCGACAATGTATTCTACAGGACGGCCCCTGGAAAGGTCCTGGTCTGTGACGAGATACAGTATGGGATCGAACTTCTTCATTATACCACGTTATAATAACTGTTTATTTCTTCCTCTGATATTTGATGTAACTCATCAAGAAAATACATTTGCATGGTTCCGGGACCGCTGGATTTTTTTGCTGCCAGCTCGCCTGCTATGCCCATTACCGTCATTGCATGGGCCGAAGCCAGGAGAAAATTTTTATTCACTGCCATAAAAGCACCAACAAGGGCAGTGGCCGAACATCCCAGCCCTGTTACTTTACCCATCATGGGTGAGCCATTTCTTGCTTCAATTATTGATTCCCTGTCAATAATATAATCAACAGGTCCGCTGATGACAACTACTGCGCCTGTATCTTTTGCAAGCATCTCTGCAGCATTATGTGCATCTTCGGAGGAAGCAATGCTGTCGACCCCCTTTGTGTCACCCTTCTCCTGAACCAGGGCCATAATTTCCGATGCATTTCCACGAATTACACCGGGGCGGCATTCTTTGATTATCCGGAGACTTGCTTTTGTACGGTAAGGAGTAGCACCGACACCAACAGGATCCAAAATCACAGGAATTCCCATTTCCCGGGCTTTTTTACCGGCCTTTATCATGGCATCGACCCAGTGCTTGCTCAAAGTACCGATGTTGATAACAAGTGAGGAAGCAATTTTCACCATATCCTCTACTTCATCAGTGGAATGAGCCATTACAGGAGATGCTCCAAGGGCCAGTAAAGCATTTGCAGTTGTATTCATTACCACATAATTGGTAATGTTATGCACCAGGGGGGATTTTGACCGTACCTGGTTTAAGTCATTTATTACAGATTCTTTTGATACCATTATTAAGTTTTTTATTTTATTTTGAATATAACTTCTTGATAATACCGTTTACCGGATTTTATTAATTAAGTCATTAAAACTGTTTTACGATTTTAGTTTCTAAGAATCGTTAATACAGGATTGGATAAATGTTTGATTTTATTTCGAAATAACGAATTTACAAAATTCTCATGAATTGAACTAACCGGACCAGATCAGGTCAGTATTTGAACAAAAATACGACCGGATCGATAGACTGCTGGAATATTAGGGCTGTTGCTCATTGTAGAGTAATAGTTAACAGTATTTTGTATTTTGCAGAACAAAAGACGGAAATTTGAGAAAAATATTGATCTTATTGAAAGAACAGGTGGCTGCCTGCAAAATGATACAATTGTAGAATTGGATGAAGGGGGTTTTGC
>JAYEGY010000116.1:30968-36696 GCA_034659275.1 Bacteroidota bacterium
AGTTAACAGTATTTTGTATTTTGCAGAACAAAAGACGGAAATTTGAGAAAAATATTGATCTTATTGAAAGAACAGGTGGCTGCCTGCAAAATGATACAATTGTAGAATTGGATGAAGGGGGTTTTGCAAAAAATAGCGTATTAGGATTACCTGATTCACATGATTTTGATCTGATCCCTCACCTTGCGGAAAACAGATATAATTTCTTATTAGTAATAAAATAGTTTCAAGTTTCAGGTTTTAGAAAGAATTAGTATTTTGCCTGACTTATAAATATCGATACGATGGAATCAAAATTCAACCGCCGGAAATTTATAAAGAGGGCATCTATGAGTACATTAGGGGCGGGTTTTGCCTCAGCTTCGACATTTGCTGCCGCCAATTCAAACACAGCCAGTGCACCTCCCTCAATTAAAGAATACCGCAAATTCGGGAGAACAGGCTTCATGGTTTCTGACTTTAGCAGTGGGGCGCCCGGGAATGAAGCTGTCCTGAGAGCTTTGCTGGAAAGAGGTGTTAACCTGATAGATACCGGTGAAACATATGGTAATGGGAACAGTGAAAGGATAATAGGACGTGTACTCCAGGATTTTGATCGCGGTAAGATATTTATTAACAGCAAACTTTATACTGAAAAGGAATTCCCCTCGAAAAAGGAAGTTCTTGAACGTTCATACCGGGCCATGGAAAGGCTTCAAACAGATTATATCGACTGTATGCAGATTCATTCTGCAGAAAACTCGGCAATATTAAAGGATGAAGCTTTTCATTCAGCAATGGAGCAATTGAAGAAAGAGGGCAGGGTGAGACATGTGGGTGTGTCATGCCACGGTAATAATTGGGCTTATGATACCGAGGAAAGTCTTGATACAATCCTGATGGCGGTCATAGAAGATGGACGCTTTGATGTTATACTGCTTGCATACAACTTTGTGAATGCCGGTATAGCTGAAAAAATACTTGATGAATGTGATAAGCGAGGCATAGCCACAATGATTATGAAATCAAACCCGGTGCATATTTTCAATATTTTTGAAAGCAGGATGAGCAGACTTGCTGAAGAAGGGAAGAAAGCCGACACTTTTCTGCAGGCATATTATGATAAGTACAAATTGATGGATGAGCAGGCAAAGACTTTCTTTGCCAGGTACGGGATAAGTGACGAAAGCCAGTTTAAAACAGCGGCTTCAAAATATGTCCTGTCAAATCCACGGGCACACACGACGCTATGGGATTTCCAGAATTTTGAAGAAATAGAAAAAATGCTGCAGCTATCAGGCCAGAGGCTTACTGCAGATGATAGGTCTATGCTTAGCGGTTTTCACAAACATCTTGGTCATACAGCCTGCAGAATAGGATGTAATGATTGTGAGGCTGCCTGTCCATATCATATCCCTGTAAATAAGATAATGCGCTATAATTATTATTTCACAGTAAAAAAGCAGGAAAAGGGGGCTATGATAAAATACGCTAAAATGAATTTGAATAAGCCATCAGAGTTATGCATTGACTGTGAAGCTTATTGTGAACAGGCGTGCAAGTACGGGGTGTGGACACGGCCATTACTGGCTGCAGCCAGGCATAACTTGGATATGATATGAGTGGTTTGAGTGTCTACCTGTCGATAGACTGGTTTGATAAGTTTGAATGTTTGATATTAGCCTGTCTTTTATCAAATCATTGCTGGTTTTCTTTCTGCCAGATAGATTTCATTTCATAGACTTCAAGGGTGTGGATTTTCACGTCCCCTTTTATTTGAAAACCTTCCTTATTAACCGGTTTTTTGAGTCCTTCAGAGATGAACAACTTTCCATCATCTATATAGCACTCCAAAGAAGTTTTATCGATTAGTATTTCAATTGTAAAACGCATACTCCCAGGCTTGTCGCTTGAATATGGTGCTCCATTGAAACGATTGAAATTGCCATCATAATAGATTACGGGCTTACCCCTGAAATGTACCTCAAGTCCTAATCCATGTATAATTTCGATATCCATCCTGGCATGAAGCAAGTCAGTATTGATTTCTTTCAGGTATTCATTGGCTTCCTCTCCTGACAGGTTCTTCCAAAAATATTTCTTTTTATGCAATTTTTGAATTTCACTTATTGGCTCGCAAAACAACCGTATTCCTTTATCAGTGCTACGGAGTGTCAGTTCACAGGGGAAAAGCATCATCTGGTTAAAGGGCATTCCCGGTTGTTCAATACGACCCCAGCCTATCTGTATCCTCCTACCGTCAGGATTGTTATTATATGTCTGAGCAGCATACTGGCTACCCCATGAATAGAAATATTTTCCATGTTCGGGTGTGAAATTCTCACCGTCAAAGTTACCGATCATGTAGGTTCCAGACGCACCGTACATGACCCATTTTTTGTTGTTTTCATCACCGTCTATTGCCAGCTCAAACAGTTCAGGGCATTCGTAGAATCCTTTTGTCCGGCTCTTAAACTCCCAGTCTATAAGGTCGGTGGAATTGTATATTGCGAAAAAATTGTCCTCGTACAATACCATCACCCATTTTTTATCGGGCTCATACCAGAACACTTTCGGATCACGGTTGGGTCCGAGTATGGGATTGCCTGTGTATTTAGTGAAGGTACGACCCCTGTCTGTACTGTAGGCTACATTTTGTGTCATTCTTTCTCCGGCAGCAGTATATAAGGCCACCAGGGCATCTTTACTCCAGCCGCCTGTGTTATATTTATCGATAACAGCTGAGCCCGAAAACATTGTTCCCTGCTTATCAGGATAAAGGGCATCATTCAACTCTTTCCAGTGCATGAGATCTTTGCTAACCGCATGTCCCCAGTGCATGTTTTCCCAGTAAATCTCATAAGGGTTGTGCTGGTAAAAAAGATGGTATTCCCCGTCATAATAAACCAGTCCGTTTGGGTCATTATTCCAGCCTCGCCTTGAAGTGAAATGAAACTGAGGTCGCTTAGTCTCATGATAAAGGCTATCCTGGCCGGCAAACCGGTCAGACTGGTATATCAAGTCAATGCCACTGGTTTTTTCACTAAATACCAGTTTCAGTGTTTTGCCTTTCAAGTCAGAGACATCTTTAAAAACCCAGTAATCGGCTTCCCCATCGGCAATACGAATTACAGAGTAAGTCAGGGTATCATTGCCTGAAACAAAGTATACCAGCTGACGATCCTTCTGCATGTCAATAGGTATATTAATGTATTGATTCTCTATATTATATTCCTTCATTATACTTTGACCCACAAGCACCGAAACAAAAAAACATAGTGTGCCCGTAAATAATATTCTTCTCATATTCATATCATTTTCATTTAAAACTATTCATTATGTATTTCTTTTTAGAGACAACTTTTTCTCCATATCCTCGAGGGATATGCCTTTGGTTTCGGGGACAAAGAATATTACCCATAGCAGCTGCAGTACCATCATGCCACAAAAGAGGCTGAAGATAATTTGGGGTTTGAGGGCTTCGGCCATCAGGGGGAAAACCAGTGTAAGTGATGCTGCAAAAAACCAGTGGGTAAAACTGCCCAGCGACTGACCAAAAGAACGTTGTTTATTCGGAAAGATCTCACTTATAAAAACCCAGATTACAGCACCCTGGCCAATGGCATGTGCAGCAATGAATGCGAAGATATAGACAGGTACCATACCTACCTGGCCCGATGAGAAAGCCCAGGCTGTCAGCCCCAGGGAGGCAATATACCCGACTGAACCGATATACAGCAGGGTACGGCGACCCAGCCTGTCGATCAGCCACAAACCCACAAAGGTAAAAACCAGGTTTGTTATGCCTATCCCCACCGACTGCAGTAATGCAGTCTGTGATTCCAGGCCAGTCATCTCAAATATCCTGGGCGCAAAATAAAGGATAGCATTTATTCCTGAGAGCTGGTTGAAGAAGGCAATAAAAACAGCAAGGAATATGGGCTTCAGCAATCGCTTCGTAAAAAATGCACCGCCCTGTTTTTTCTGATTGGCAGAAGCTACAATTTCATTGAAAAGGGATTTTAATTCATCATCAGAAGCATCTGGATTTGTCTTTTTTAAGACATCCATCCCGCCTTTCATGTCGTTTTTATGTACAATGAGCCAGCGGGGGCTTGCCGGTAAACCTAAACATAAGGCGGCAAAGAGAAATGCCGGAATAGCCTCCACCCCAAGCATCCAGCGCCAGGCGTTTTCGCCTATTCCCCCGAGTAAGGAATTCGAGAGGTAGGCTATCAGGATACCAAAAACAATGTTGAACTGAAACATGCCTGTCAGTCGTCCCCTGTATGCGGGTGGAGATATTTCAGATATAAACATGGGAGCAGCGACCGTTGAAACCCCAACTCCCAGGCCACCGATAAAACGTGATATCATAAAGGTATAAACCTCCGGAGCAAGTGCAGAGCCTATTGCCGATACAAGGTAAAGCACACCCACCCAGAGAAGAGTTTTTTTTCGTCCAAAATATTGAGCGGGCCACCCACCCGTCATAGCCCCTATGACCGTGCCCCACAGTGCCATACTTATTGCCAGACCGTGTAGACTGCTGTCAAGATTCCATAGTGATTGAATGGTCTGTTCAGCACCCGAAATCACCACGGTGTCAAAGCCAAAGAGGAAGCCTGCCAGGGATGCCACTATGGCACTCTTATATAAGAAAAATCTTTTCTTCATGTTTTGCTACTATGTATATGTAGTGTTTATTTCCTGTAATTTGTAAAGGTTGCTTTTTATAAAGGGAGGATTCGCACCTTCATGTGATACAACATAAGACCCGAGGCGACATGCAAATTCAAGGGTTTCTTTAAGGGCTTTATTGTCTAAATAATAGTGGATAAAACCTGCGAGGAAGGCGTCTCCGGCACCAACAGTATCTACTGTATTCACCCTGAAGCCTTTCTGGTAGATTCTGTCATGAGGGGTCATTAAAAATGCTCCTTTTCGACCAAGGGTCACACACAGAATTTTAAGATTATATTTCTGCAAAATAAAGTCGGCCTCCTGTTCAAGATGATTTGGCTTTTGTTTATTCCACACTGAAACAAGGGATAATTCCTCATGGTTCATTTTTACTATGTCAGCTTTACCGAGAAGCAGTTCTACTATTGACTGGTCTAGATAGGGAGGGCGGAAGTTGACATCGTAGATTTTGAGAGCCTTATTTACAAGCAGGTTTTTCAGTGTATCAAATGAGCTTGTATGCCTGCATGCTAGACTTCCGTATACAATTACGTCGAAATCAGCTAAATTGTCAGGTTCACTAATATTATCCCATGCTGCCGGAAAAACAATTTCATAAGTGGCTTCACTATTTTCGGAAAGGTGTACATTCACAATACCTGTAGGGTAATTGCTCTTTTGGATATATTGTGTTGAAATACCGTTTTCTTCAAGGTATTTCATCAGTTCCTCACCCTTCCTGTCGTTACCGCAACTGCTTAGAAACGTAACATCAGCACCCAGTTTCCTGAGGCATATAGCAACATTCATGGGAGCACCTCCCGGCACAGCCTTACCGGGGAATACATCCCATAACATCTCACCGTAACAGAGTATTTTGTTGGCCAATTTGTTATGTTTTATTGTCATTCTGAACGCCTGCCCGACGAAGCTTTAGCGAAGTCGGGAAGTTAGCTCACGGTTAACAGTGCAGATCCTTCGCTTTGCTCAAAATGACAATGAGATACTATCCTTCAGTTGTTTTATTAAGATAAATAAATATAATTATTCTTTGGGAATTCGTTAT
>JAYEGY010000117.1:0-110319 GCA_034659275.1 Bacteroidota bacterium
GGTATAATCGCAAAAGAAGACATTCAGCTTTGGGATATAAAACAATAGAAGAGTTTAATGTAATAAATATTAATTTTAACAATGCAGCCTAGCTCAACTCAGCGTCCATAAAAATGGGGGAGGTCCACTTATTACCCCGACAAAAGACAAACTAAGATAACGAACCCTGCGTTAGCAGGGTGAGTAATCTTACATTCCGTCAAATCCTAACCGCGGTTGTGACCGCGGCTACTGTTACCGAATCATCATCGATAATCGATGTCTCAGAATGATAGTGTTGAGACAGCACCAACACTAATTTCTGATTTTTCGGGACGGTTCAAACTATCAAACTTTCAAACCTTAAACCGATATTTTTTGTATATTGGAATATCCCTCAAAAAAAGAAAGGTCGCAAATAAATAAATAATTATATATAAAATCTAAACACTCTGAGACTATGAAAAACCTTGGTTTACTGCTACTTTTTATCAGTTGCTCCCTTATGGCACAGGACCCCGGGAGCAAGCTAAATTCCTCAACATTCAAGGGATTGGAGTTCCGCAATATAGGCCCGGCATTTGCATCCGGACGCATTGCCGACATAGATATTCATCCTCAGGACGACAACTGCTGGTATGTGGCCGTTGGCTCCGGGGGAGTATGGAAAACTGTAAATGCAGGTGTCACCTGGAAACCAGTATTTGATGACCAGGGTTCCTACTCGATAGGATGCGTGACCATTGATCCCTTAAACCCTAACAGGGTATGGGTGGGGACAGGTGAGAATATCGGAGGCAGGCATGTTGCTTACGGCGATGGCATCTATCTCAGTGAAGATGGCGGCAAATCATGGAAAAACATGGGACTGAAAGAATCAGAACATATTTCTAAGATAATTGTACACCCGGAAAACCCTGAGGTCGTATATGTCGCAGCCCAGGGGCCGCTCTGGAATAAAGGTGGTGACAGGGGATTGTATAAGACCACAGACGGTGGCAGCTCATGGGAAAAGGTACTCGGCGTAAATGAATGGACAGGTGTAACCGATATAGTGATTGACCCGTCAGACCCCGAGAGATTATATGCCGCTACATGGCAGAGGCACAGGAATGTGGCAGCCTATATGGGAGGAGGATCCGGTTCAGGGATATACCGTAGTGATGACGGAGGTAAGAACTGGAAAAAACTAACATCCGGTATTCCCGGTTCTAATCTCGGTAAGATAGGTCTGGCAATCTCGCCCTTTAATAACGATGTGATTTACGCAGCCATAGAGCTTGACAGGAGAACGGGCGGTATTTTCATGTCGGAGAACAGGGGCGAAAGCTGGACGAAACAATCCGATGCAGTATCCGGAGCCACCGGCCCTCACTACTACCAGGAACTGTATGCCTCGCCTCATTATGAGGGAAGACTTTACCTTGTAGATAATAACATTCAGGTATCTAATGACCATGGAAAGACATTCTACGGGATGAAAGAAGTCAGGAAACATGGCGACAGTCATTCCATTAACTTCAGGAAGGATGATCCTGACTACCTCCTGGTGGGGACCGACGGCGGAGTATACGAAAGCTTTGACAATACAGAGAACTGGAGATTCATGGGCAACCTCCCGATCACCCAGTATTATAAGCTTGCAGTAGATGACTCCGAGCCTTTCTACTTTATCTACGGAGGCACCCAGGATAACGGCTCACACGGTGGTCCTTCCAGGACGGATACCGAGGAAGGGATAAGGAATGCCGACTGGTTCTCCATTCTCGGTGCCGATGGTCACCAGACGGCAACAGAACCGGGTAATCCCGGTATTGTATACGCAGAATCCCAGCAGGGACATATCCATCGCATCGACAGGATAACAGGTGAGCAGGTCTTTATCCAGCCCCAGGCACGCGAAGGAGACCCTCATGAACGTTTTAACTGGGACACACCCATACTGGTTAGCCCCCATAAGCCGGCAAGGATCTACACAGCTTCATACAGGGTATGGAGGTCAGATAACAGGGGCAACAGCTGGGAACCCATCTCTCCCGACCTGACAAGAAACCAGGAAAGGCTGGAACTGCCTATTATGGGTCGCAAGCAGAGCTGGGATAATCCCTGGGATATATCTGCAATGTCAACCTATAATACTATTACTTCTCTGGCTGAATCACCCATCAAAGAAGGCCTCTTATACGCAGGTACAGATGATGGCATAATACAGGTTTCGGAGAATGGCGGAGAGACATGGAGAAAAATTGAAGTTTCATCGATAAAAGGAGTTCCCGCCACAGCCTTTGTGAACGATATAAGGGCCGACCTTTTTGATGCCAATACGGTATATGCTGCCCTTGACAATCATAAATTCGGAGACTTCAAACCCTACCTAATCAAGAGTACCGATGCCGGTGAAAGCTGGTCATCAATAAGCGGCAATATCCCCGACAGAACACTTATTTGGCGTATCGTACAGGACCATAAAAGAAAAGACCTGCTTTTCGCTGCTACCGAGTTCGGAATATATTTCACGATAGACGGCGGTAATGAATGGATAGCCCTTGAGGGAGGATTACCAACCATCTCTTTCCGCGATATTAAGATCCAAAGAAGGGAAAATGATTTGGTAGCAGCTTCTTTCGGAAGGGGTTTCTATATTCTTGATGATATATGTCCGCTCAGATCCGTAAGCAGGGAAATGCTTGATAAAGATGCAATGTTATTCCCGGTAAAAGATCCCTGGTTTTTCAGACCAAAGGAAGTTACAATTGCACCCGGTGCCAACGACTACAGGGCACCCAATCCCCCTTTCGGTGCAGTCTTTACCTATTATCTTAAGGACGACATCAATTCACTGAAAGAGCTACGGGTAGAGAAAGAGAAGAAGCTGGATAAGAATAAAGCAGATATCCCCTTCCCGGGATGGGATGCACTGGAAAAGGAAAAGGAAGAGGACAAGCCTTTTATCCTCTTTACTGTTAAAGACACGGAAGGGAAAATTATTAATCACGTCATGGCCGATGCGAAAAAGGGTTTTCACAGGGTCAACTGGGAATTGAACCACTATGCAGCAGAGCCGGTTGATGTTGAAGATGAATCTGAGATGGAAGTAAATACAGACGGCTTTATGGTAACACCAGGCGAATATGCCGTCAGCATGTATGCCGTAAGTCGCGGTGAGGTAAAACAATTAAGCGAAGAACAAGGGTTTACGGTTAAGCCCCTGTATGAAAATGTCCTGGAACCTGTACCGGATGATGAGGTAAAACAATTCCGTGCTGACCTGGAGGAATTCATCTATGAGCTGGGCAAGGTGTCAAAGAAGATGGATGAGGCAAGAAAGAGGGTTGAAGCACTTAAAAATGCATCCTTCAGGAACAGGAGGCAGGCGGGAGAATTACTTGAGAAAGTATATGAAGTCGATTCAGCTCTCCTTGAGTTGGAAATAAAATACAATGGTTACAGTACAAAAGGCGAAGTGGGAGAAAAACAATCGCCGACACCACGCATGAGGCTTGGAGTAGCTTATCGCGGGCTTTCAACATCATACGGACCTACATCCATGCACAGGCAGAGCCTTGAAATTGGAATAAAAGAACTTATGCCGATAAAACAGGAGCTTGAAAGTATCAGTGGCTCATTGGAGAATCTTGAGGAAGAGTTTGTTGAAGCCGGGGCACAACTGATCAGGCAGTAATTACAATAGCTACAGCAATATCTGTGGGTAAAGATCATAAAAATATCCGCGGGTTAGGCAGGGAGCAGGGAGCAGGGAGCAGCCCTTCGATGCGGCCTTTGGACTTACTCAGGAACCAGGAGACCACATAGGTCCTACGGACTGCGGCGTATGATGCATGTCAGGTACTGGCCTTATCCAAAGGCAAAAAGTTAATTTCAAGGAAGGCACCGGTGGCATTTGCTTCTGTGACAAACTGGGGTTTGTCACTTACTATATCTATCGACTGACGATGCACATGACCGGCTAAATACCTACTCACTCATCCAGGCCCGGTCTTATGAAGCTTCGCGCATCGGGGAATCTTTTTTCCGCCTCTGTTCTTAGCCTGGATAATTTAAGCATGAACTGAAGAATGGCGTCTTCATATTCCGGTCTCTCATTCATAATGATCCCCCAGGCGGCAATTGACCTGTCAATGGCTATTAAAGCCACTTTGGCCGAACCGTCACTGTCGGCTTTCATATATTCATTATCCTCAGCCTCGGCAGCTGACATTACAGCCCGCCCCAGCTTGACAGAGATAAAAATCAGGTAATAACATATGACCTCCAGTGCATCATGGTATTCCTTTTTTTCTTCCGGGTACAATTTAAGTGAATTGATCTTTTTGATACCAGTTTCCGTTTCAACCGATTCAAACCAGTCATGTGTTTCATTGGAAGCTTCACGTGCATAAGAAGTCAGAGAGTCCGTAAATGGCTCACCCCTCTCGAAATCCATCTCATCATCAGGTATTTGTGAAAGGTCAATGCCCATTTCATCAGCCATTTCGTCGAGCATAAGCATCGTGGCTTTGAGATTATTGGTAATATACTCAACGGTATCCTCATCACTCATATTATCGTAATCGGGACTGTTGGCATAACTGAAGCATTTGGACCTGAAGGCACACTTCTCGCACCAGCGGTCACAGTAGTTGTAAATGCCTTCAATAAAACCGCCCTTTGCGGCAAATTCCAAGCTTCTATTTTTTATTTCTTCGGGTGTTTCCGTATAGCAGCGATTTTTTGGTTAAACAGCCTTACTAATATATGGAAAGTTGATGAGCAATCAAAAAAATTAAGGTGAAGAAAAGCGAAGGTTTGAGATGAGAGATGAAGGAGGGTTGAAAAAGGTTGAATGAGGTTGAAAAAGGTTTGAATGTTTGATTGGTTTGATTGGTTTGATGTTCTGTAAAAAAGGCTAATACGGAACTGGTTATGAATGTCGAACCGAGTCCTGAGAATTCGGGACGAGCTCGGCGTAGCAAATAATGAACACCGAACACCGATTGCAGAAAGCTGCTGTTGTCGTTTTTAGTTATATGACAGAGATAAGACTTAAGAAAGGGAGGGCTTATTTCAGCAGTGATGATAACTTGCTTTTATCAATGATCCGGATGTTTTTTCCCCGGGAACTGATGATGCCATCATCATTCATCCGCCTCAGTTCCCTGCCAACAGAAGGCCTGGTAACACCAAACATTTCTGACAGTTCAGTTTGTGTATGTGAGATACGTATCTCATCTTTGCCCTGCTCCTTTACCTGCCCTAGAAGATAATGGGCAATCTTCCCCTTAATTGAGTTAAGACCGAGCAATTTCAGGTGCATACTGAGGAACTGTGCCCGGTTGGCCATTATATCCATGAAATTTTTCAGCACGGTCCTGTTCCTGGTAAAAAGCTGCAAGAGATCGTCTCTGGGAATAAAAAGGAGGCGGGTTTCCTCCAGGGCAGTTATAGTTACAGGTAAGCGGTTATTCTCTCCAAAAATAAAGACTGTTGCAACAGTTTCCGGTGCCTTACGCTGTTCTACCCTCAATACCCTCCCTTCAAAATCCACCATCTCACCTACAACTGATCCCTTTACTATTAAGATGAGTTTGACATAACTGTCTCCCTCAAAAGCAATAAGCTCTCCCCTTCTATATTCTTTTACACTATGGTGAACATCCCTGATTATATTTCCAATTTCACTTTTTCTCAATCCTCTGAACAGTGAATTAGCTGATAAAACATCAGTATAATTAAGGAAGCAAAAACTGCATTGATCATTGCATGGCTCAATTAATATATTATTATGCATTTTTTGTAACATATGATACAGTCTATATGCAAATCTACCACTATTTTTGATGCAATTAAATATATTGAGTTATGTTAAGAGAGATTGTAAAAATAGATGAGGATCTTTGTGACGGTTGTGGAAACAATGGTCGATAAAGGCGCCAATACAGTTATTGCGCATATGAAACACCTTAAGGATCATAACGAAAACGAACTCCTTGAAGAGGCCACAAGATATCTGGAGAATAATGCTGACGTCATTGAGTTTGATATCAGGAAAATGATATCAGAAGCGAATATCAGGTCTTTACATATACTGGTTATGGAAGTACCATGCTGTGGGGGATTAAGCCGGATGGTCCAGATTACACGATCGCAAGCCCGCAGAGATATTCCGGTGGAGGTAACAGTAGTGAGTATACATGGCGAAGTACTGAAGTCAATCAATATTTAAAATCAATTATCAGCATGACAAATCAAACATTCAATTATTCAGAAATATACATTCTTAAAGAATCAGTAAAATATTCTAAAGGATCAGTAGTAAACAAGATAATCAAGAAGACCAAAGCAGGTAACCTTACACTCTTCGCCTTTGATGAAGGACAGAACCTCAGTGAGCATACAGCCCCTTACGACGCCATGGTCCATGTTATTGACGGCCGGGCCAGGGTCATTATCGATAAGAAGGAATATCTGCTGGATGAAGGCAGCTTTATTATTATGCCGGCAGATATACCTCATGCACTGGAAGCTATAACAGAATTTAAAATGCTCCTGGTGATGATTAAGAAAGGCGAAGGCTAAGGCTAAGGTTAGCGGATAATGATTTTTGCATCACTTAATTTGTTTTATCCGTTAAATTTCTTAAATTTTCAATGCCTTAGTGCTGAGTTTAAATAAATTCCGAAATCATGAAAAAATATAATTTCATATACCTGGCACTGGTATCAGTTGTTTTAATATTCGCCTGCACAAAAGAGGAGGAGAAAAGTGAGCGTTTTAAAATTCTTACCGGCCAGATATGGACAAGCGACAGTCTCCTCGTCGACGGACAGGATGCATCAGGGCCAGGGGGCTTACTCGAGAAAATGGCCGGCGATGCTGAATTCCGTCCGGATGGTACCGGCTATTTCGGTCAGTACATCGGCACCTGGTATTTCACGAATAATGAGACAGAAATTACCATCCGCTCTGATTCACTGGCTTTTCCATTAACATCACAAATTGTTGAACTTACCTGGCAATCGTTTAAGATTACTACCAGCTTTCCGTCTGGGACACAGGGTGTTAATCTGGCAATCAGGATCACATTCATACCAAAATAAGACGTGTTTATGCGTTTTTACATCTTCATTCTGATACTATTTTTCTGCTTGTATGCACCTGTAAATGCAAACAATTGCATTATCAATGGAAGGGTATATGACGCCAGTACCCGGGAGTCTCTTCCGGGTGTTAATATTATCTACGGCAGTGACCAGGGTACCACAACGGACAGCGAAGGGAAATTTTCCTTCAGCGTATCTCCCGGAAGAACAGTGGTTACATTCAGGTTCGTAGGCTATAACCCGCTTACAAAGACTTTTAACCTTGATGCAAATGACACGGTTAATACAGATATCTTCCTGATTCCGCTTATCAGTGAAATAAATGAGGTTGTGATAACCGCAGGCAGGTCGGAACAGCGTATTTCAGAACTTACCGTTTCAATGGATATCATAAAACCGTATGTCCTTAATCAGCACCATGCAATTAATGCCGAGGAAATTCTTAATAAAACAAGCGGTATTGAAATCCTGGACGGACAGGCTTCTGTAAGGGGAAGCAGCGGTTACAGCTATGGTGTGGGAAGCAGGGTACTTGCACTGGTCGACGGACTCCCTATTCTCTCAACCGACGCCGGAAATATCAAATGGTCTACACTCCCCATGGAGAATATATCCCAGATTGAAGTGATAAAGGGAGCTTCTTCGGTGCTCTACGGATCATCAGCAATAAACGGGGTTATCAACTTCATAACAGCCGAGCCCGGACCTGAACCCCTTACCAAAATATCACTTATGGCAGGTATCTTTGATAAACCATCAAATAAAGACTGGGTATGGTGGGATTCGCCCAGGATGACACAAAGCATATCACTTTCTCATTCCGGGAAATATAATAATAATAAGATCGGTATCGGCGCAAGGGTCTTTAACGATAACGGATACAGAAAGCTCAATGACGAAGCCTTTGGCCGTATAAACCTGGATTTCGAGCATAAGAGCAAGAAATATAAATCGCTTTCATACGGTGCTGCACTTTATGCCACTTATACAAACAAAATTGATTTTCTGCTCTGGGAAGATGCAGAGTACGGTGCATTGAAGCAGAACGAGTCAACGGCTATGGAATTCAGGGGAACGTCGGTAGCTCTGGACCCTTTCGTCTCAATAAATAAAAATGATCGTTTCAAGCACGATCTAAGGCTGCGCTTACTGACTAATATCAATAGACTACCCGATAACAGTAATAATAACAGTGACTCGCATTCAATATATTCTGAATACCAGTTCAGTTATAATATATCTGAAAAATTTAAGCTTATATCCGGTCTGAACCAGCAATACAGTGTAATAAACTCGAATTTCCATGGCGACCATAAGGGCATAAACATATCAGGGTACTCACAGGGTGAATTTCAGCCATTCAAACGATTAAAAGTAGTTGGTGGTGTTCGACTGGAGCAAAATATTCTTGACAGCCAGGCCGATAAACTTGTTCCTATCTGCAGGTTCGGACTGAACATGCGAATAAGGGAATCCACATTTATTCGTGCTTCATACGGACAGGGCTACCGTTATCCATCCGTAGCTGAAAAACATGCTTACACAACTGTCGGGTCTATTAAGATCATTCCAAACACAGAGATAAGACCTGAATCGGGATGGAGTTCAGAGATTGGCATAAAACATGCCATCTCCACTGGTGCATTAAGCGGGCAGGCGGATATCTCAGTCTTTTACTCCCAGTACAGTGATATGATTGAATATGTCTTTGGCTGGTATGAGGACCCTGTTACAGAAACATACAGTTACGGGTTCCGTCCTGTGAACATTGAAAATTCAAGAGTATACGGGGCAGAATTTGAATTTATGTTAAACAGGAGTTTCGGTGGGTTTAACACTACAATCAGGGGTGGGTATACCTTTATGTACCCTGTTGAGTTTAATAGTGTTACCGGGGAAAATACAGGTACTTACTTAAAATTCAGGAGGAAACACTCGGCAGAGCTCACAGTATCGACTATTTATAACAGCTTTGAAACCGGTTTAAGCTCTTATATAAAATCCAGGATACTTGAGATTGATGATGTTTTTCTAAATCCGCTTACACGGGAGGATATACTTCCCGGATTCTATGATTACTGGACTGAAAATAATACAGGGCACTTCGTAATGGATATCTATGCCAGGTACAGGTTTAATACCACTTATGATTTATCTCTGTCAGTTAAAAATCTTACTAATACAGAATATATGGGCCGCCCGGGTGATATACAGCCACAAAGGTATTATAGCCTGCAGTTTGGAGGAAGGTTTTAGAGGCAGGGAGCAGGGAGCAGGGAGCAAGGAGCAAGGGGGCAGGGGGCCTACTTAGGTTCTACGGATTACGGCGGGTGAAGCAGGGAAGCATTAATGAAGTATTAATTATTAATTATGATTTATTAACTGGTAGGTGGTAGCAAGGAGTGGAGGGGCGAAAGATGAGAGGCGAGACGGAGTGAAACGGAGTCCCTGACCGACCGGAGGGAGCGTCAGGGAGGCGAAATTTAAGTATGAATTATTAATGATGAATGATGAATTGGTAGGTGGTAGCAAGGAGTGGAGGGGCGAAAGATGAAATGCGAGACGGAGTGAAACGGAGTCCCTGACGCTCCCTGCCCCCTGCACCCTGCTCCCTGCTATAATACCTGGAAGTATTGGAGGGCGGCAAGGCAGACGCCCGTGAGAATGCCGACAGTGAAATTATCATCCATGCCGAAAGAGAAGAGTTCTGCGAGGGTGGCGCAGGCGGCTCCGATTACCAGATAGGAAAACCTGAAATCGAATATCAGCATCAGGATATAGCCCGCCAAAAGGCATCCGGTTAAAAATCCAAGTGAACCTTCAAGGGTTCTTGATTGAATTATCTTTGTCCTCCCGTATTTTAGGCCCATGAACTTGGCAGCCATGTCGCCGAAGATGATAAACACCAGGCACAGATAAGCTACATTTTCCTTAAATAGCAGAAAGACAATAAATATGGCGACTACAAAGGATGTCATTGATGAAAATCTCTGGAATTCAGCTTTTTTAAAGAAGAGGGAAAGTTCCTTCTTTGAAAAGAGCCGGTACAGGTCGGTCACTATAAAAATTATGGATAATATCCCCAGGAGGTACAAAAGAAATGTATGCCCCATGTAGATATTAATAGGGATAAAGAGGAGGGCCAATGGGCGGGCGATAAGCCTCCACCTTTTCAATTCCACCTGGCCATTAAGTGTAAAGACCCCTTTCCTGTCTGCTGCCCGGGCCAATAAAGCCAGCAATATAAGCAGTACAGCGAAAACAATGCCTGTCCACATATTTATTCCAAAATAAAGTGGAAGGGTAAGGAGGATGAAAACAAGAAAGGCCATTGCTGGCACCACGGCATTTCTTGAAGCTGCCAAGGGTAGGAGGATAAGCAGGCTTGCAAGCAGTATAAGATATATATCCTGTTCCATAAAAGGATTTTTTAATAATCAGATTGCTTCGTCCCTGGTGATCCTTGCCACAACCACCCTCCTGTTAATGAAAAAAATATAGGCTGACATAGTTATGACACCTACAAGTACATACCAGGGATATCCTCCCACTTTCAGCGTATTGAAAAGGCGGGTATCGAATAATAGGTTGCTCAGGATTAACAGTATAGGGGCGAGTGGAACAAAGACCATCGGGGTAAGCATGCCGAGGGAGTACTTTTTCTTCCTGAAAAATACCTGCACTACGATTAATGCAATTACCAGTGTAAGGAAAAATTCCACAGGGATAAAGAACATATAGATAGCGATAGAGGTGGCGAGTCCCCTCCCACCCCTGAACCGGAAGTAGAGAGGCCAGCAATGCCCCGTGATAACAGACATACCTGTCAGGAAGAGGGCAAAATAATCTGTGTGATTATCATCAGGGAAAAAGAATAATCTTGCTATCAAAAGGGGAAGCAGGCCTTTAGCCAGATCACCGAGCAATACCAGGGCTCCCCACCCTATTCCCACCTCCCGGCCTACATTTGCGGTTCCGGGATTCATATTCCCAAATGTTCTTATATCAATGCCTTTGACCCATCTTGAAATCAGTATAGCAAAACTGATGCTTCCGGAGAGGTAGCCAAGTGCCATGGAGAGAAACAGGAATAAGAAATACATAAAACTGGATTTGTGAAGATAAATTTACGAAAATATCGGGTGAATATCCAGTTACAATACCTGAGTGCCTTATTATAATCCCTAAAGCCATACAGATAGTAAAAGCTCACTGCAATATTTGCCATAGTCCGTATCTGCCGCAGCGTGGCACTAGTCTTCCACCTTCGTCTTTCAGGCTATGGCGTACAATGGGAGATCCGCGCCAGTGAAGATAACATCCCCCCAACCCCCTTCAAAGGGGGAGCAGATCCGCGCCAGCGAAGACGGAGCCTTAGCCTCAGCCTTAGCCTTAGCCTGTCTCTATTACCATCCCGGTGTAAGGTTGAAACCAAAAGAAATATTATCAAATCCACCGTTCTGGAAGGGAACGGCAAGGTAAGGTTCAACAACAAGAATTCCCATCAGGTTAACCCTGACTGAAATACCAGTACTATAAACCGGTACACGCTTGTCAAATGTTTCAGGATTCCATTCAAAACTAACATCACTGTCCTTATTCCATGCCAGGCCGGCATCAAAAAAGAGATTAAGATCGGTAAAAAAACGTCCGGATTTTATTGGCGCCAGTCGTTCTACTCCTGTTATTGGGATTCTCAACTCAACATTACCAATAATCAGCCTGGAACCACTCAGGTGAGAAATATTAAATGAGCCATCCTGTACGTTGTTATCGCTTCTTGCAAAGGAAAGATTCTCGTATCCCCTTATTAACCAGGGATAACCAATGTAGAGAGGTTGAAGCATCTCATCACGTGTGCCCGGTCCGTATCTTCCATAATGGTAAGTTCTGAACGCAATACCAAAGGGGTTAATAAACCAGTACTTCCTGTAATCAAGAAGAGCGGTATACATATTGATCTCCCCGAAATACTTGGTTAGCTGTAGCCTTGACCTATGTCCCTGCATCGGGGATGTCATTCCGAAATAGGAATTATCTTCAACATATGCAATATTAACCTGCTGGTAATTTCCTCCATCCGGTGAGGGTAGTTTCTCCCTTGTTCCGAATAACCTGACACCGGTATCAGTGTAATAATTATTAAACCTGTCTATCCTGAAATAGTACCATGAAAAAGACGCGCCTGCCTCAAACCTCCTGGTCTGGGAAAGCGGGTAATAGGCAAAAAGTGAGATATTATCCTCAAACATTCTTATATATTGTAGCCTGAAGTTATTAGCAAGCACTGTATCACCATAAATAGAAACGGTATCAAGCACCACGTCCATATATCCACTACGGTAAGGTATATGTGATACTGAGCCCCCCCACTTTAGCATCCCTCTCTGGTTAATGTAAGAAACCAATCCCCCGAAGTCATAGATCTCACCATTCAGGGCCAGTGAAGAAAACAGCTGGTTATTTCCGACTATATCACTGAAGAGCATATTAACGCTACCTTGCATTATGCTATTATACTGGCTGACGGATACCCCCACCCCGGTTGAATTTGATATATAGTCCAGTTTGAATTTTGGTTTATATGGGACATCTTCGATTGAATCTTTCTTCAACTTATATTCTGTGTCTCTTACAAAGAGGTTTGTATCTATAAGTAATTTTGTCCTGGTTCTCAGTGGAGGCAGTGTGGCTGCACCCATATCTATATAATCGGCGGACACCCTTACAGGATCGAATATGCTGTCATTTGCAAGAAAGATCTCGTAATTATTCTTATTATAATATGTATATGCGATTATATTATCTGAATATACCCTGCTTATAGCAGGAGACATTTGTGTAATACCACTGATGCCCGTGGAAAAATTCGTCAGGCGGTATACAGAATTGTCAGGTATGTCATACCTGTATAAATTTCTGAAACCGTCAGCGTCCGATATAAAGAAAATTGAATTATTGTCGGGTGAAAAGAAAGGATTGAGATTCCTTGCCCCGTCAAATACATCAAATATTCTTTTTTCTTTTGTATCCGGATTAACAACTGCCAGTGCAAAACTAAATTTCTTTTGATCCTCTTCATTATTGACTATCTCCTGTGAGAATATTATATTTTCTCCGTCAGGAGACCATGAAGGGTGTACATTCCCCAATGGATCATCTGTAATTTTGTTGATATTGCCTGTTTCCATATTGTATATGAAAAGGTCACATTGTCCTTCCACCAGTCCTGAAAACACAATCCTGTTACCATCAGGTGACCATAAAGGATTAGAGAAGGAAGGAATACCATCCATTTTAATCTGTCTGGTTATCTTTGCTTTATCAACATCAACAATAGCAAGTTTATTGACGCCTTTTTCAGATATCACGAGTGCAAACCTTTCACCGTCGGGCGACCATGTTCCGCCGGACTCAATAAAATTAAAATCATCAAAATCATTATTCTTCAATATGCTGGCCAGTTTCTTAATAATTTCTCCCGATTCTACTTCTGCGAGGTAGAGGTCAAAAGTAAAGACGTCTTTATCTGAAAAGAATGCAATATATTTTGAGCCGGGGCTTATTGAAGGTGATATATTGACCCTGCCCCCGTTTTGTGAGGATATTAATTTTTCGCCAAGGGGTTCTATTCTGGTATTTCTAAGGTAGCTTGCAAAATGATTACGTGTAACACTCTCCCAAAGAGAGGAAAAAATACTGCTGGATATACCAAGGACCGAATCTATAGCAGTCTGATAACCATACTGGGCGGTTTTCTCAAACAAGGGCATAATTATGGTATCGCCCCATGTTTTACCGACCATAGCCCAGAAAGCGTGTCCGTACCTGTAGGGGAAATATTCCGATGGTTCTTTTGTTAATTGTTCGAGTGTTGGAAAATCATCATTTACCAGGGCATCTCTCAGCCACATTGCAGTATTTGGGTCTACGCTCCCTATCGAGAGGTATTCGGCCATGCCTTCAATCATCCATATAGGCAGATTCCTGATAGAATAATGCTTACTTGTATCAGCACTTGTAAGTTTTTTAAACTGGAAGGCATGCACAAGCTCATGACCCAGGACATGATCGGTCTGTTTAAATGTCTTTGAAAAGGGCATTACAACCCTGTTTTTCAGGCCTTCAGTTACACCACCAGTCCCTGTTCCTATCAAGCTGGAAACAGCATTCGTCTGCTGGAAGTCGGCGTGAGTGTTATAAAGTATGAGTGGATTTCTCGTTTCAAAAGTATCCCTGAATATTGTCTGATGCATATTGTACCACTCCTCCAGCCATGATAAATATCTTTTTACCAGTGTATCATTCTGCAGGCAGTGATAAAGCTCGAAGTGAGGTGTCTGGGTAACCTGGTAATCAAATTTCTTATATCCCGGTTTATTTCTTCCAAAATACTGGGCCGGCAGCGATACGGTCATCAATAATACGATGAATGCCAGCATTACTTTATTCATTTTAACATTGAATTCCATAATTACCTTCCTCTTCTAGATGTTACGTTAATATTTATTTTGAAGCCCAGCATGTCAGGATTATGTTGTTTTGGCCGCAGGCGTGGATTTGGCTTTGCCCACCGTAGCTTGGCACGGATCCCGCCTCCGCAGAGCTACGGCGGACGGAGCTGGAGATCCGCGCCAGCGAAGGTGGGAGATCCACACCAGCGTACCAGTGGTGTTCATTACAAACCAAAGGCATAGTAATAAACTCCGGGGTAGTCTTCATATACTCCCTCGAACATCACACCGCCTTCTTTGCTTTTCATTATCCTTATAAATTCATCTCTTGAATTTACCTGTTCACCATCAACTTTTGTTATAATATATCCTTCCCTGATATTCGTAGTATTCCTGAGTATGCCTGAATATAAATTGGTAATCATAACACCACCCGGGATATCCAGTTCATTGGCAGTACTTTCATCTATGTCTTCCACTTCAATTCCAAGTTTATCCATTACTGCAACCTGTTCAGGCTTCACTATTTCAGTTGTTCCTTCACGGGATTTCAGGACTACAGTAAAATCTTTTGTCTTACCGTCACGGTTCACTTCCAGGTTTACTTTATCACCCGGTCGTTTACGAGCTATCATTTCGAGCAATTCACCCGATGATTTAACTTCAGAGTTGTCGATTTCCGTAATAACATCTCCAACATTTATGCCTGACTGACCGGCAGCACTCTGAGCTGTTATACTATCGACATAAACGCCCTGGGTTACCTCAAGGTCTTCTTCCTCTGCAAGATTACCATCAACGCTTCGTATCATCAGCCCAAGGTAGCCTCTCTGAACCGAGCCGTATTCGATAAGGTCTTCAACAACTTTGGAAACGATATTCGATGGCACAGCAAATCCATACCCGGCATAGGCACCGGTAGGACTGGCAATGGCGGTACTGATACCAATGAGTCCGCCCTGCAGGTTTACGAGTGCACCTCCACTGTTACCCATATTAATGGCTGCATCAGTCTGTATAAAGGATTCAATCGCACTCTGGCTCTGCAAAATGTTAATATTTCTGGCTTTAGCGCTAACAATTCCCGCTGTGACTGTTGAATTAAGGTTAAAAGGATTACCTACTGCCAATACCCATTCTCCTACCTCCACATCATCGGAGTTCACCATGGGCAAAGAAGGCAGGTCCTTCTCTTTTATCTGTATAAGTGCCAGGTCAGTTGAAGGATCTGTACCAATAACCTTTGCCTTATACACCCTGTTATCATATAGTATCACCTCTAGGTCGTCAGCATTTTCTATCACATGGTTATTAGTTACGATATAACCATCCGAGTTGATAATGACTCCTGATCCGGAACCCACTCTTGGAACAAGACCACCTTGTTGCTCCTGGGGAGGGTTTAAATCGGGACCAAAGAAGCGCTCCAGTATATCATCATCGTAAAAGTCCCTGAAAGGATCAGGGATATTCCTGTATTGACCACCCGAGACTCTTCTCATCTGCGTGGATTTAATGTGTACCACTGCAGGCATTACTTCTGCCGACACGTCGGTAAATTTTAGGGGAACTATATCTCCTTGATTATTAACAGTATAAGCGGCACCAATCACAGGTGCCCCACTCAAGTGCTCTACCCTGACCGACTCTTTGTCATTGAGATCAAAAATAAAAAAAGAGCCGATGGTTAAAGCACTACCCAATACGGCAGATAAGATTAATAAACCAAATTTCTTCATTTTTAAGTCCTCCTTTTTATAAATATCATCCTGAGCGACTTGTGCTGAGCATGTCGAAGCAAGCGAAGGTTTCGGCGCCCGAAGCGCTCAGGATGACAAAATGTTATGATATTTTGATTTCTTTTGAAGGCCTGGGTTTTGCTTCCTCACGTTTTGGTAATGTCACATGAAGAATGCCATCGGAGTATTTTGCATTTATCTTATCAGTATCAACCATGTTCTCAGGAACATTGAACGAACGCTGGAACGACTGATAATTGAACTCCTGACGGCTAATCTTTTCGCCTTCTTTTTCAGTTTTCTCATCCTTTTTCTCGGATGAAATAGTTAACCTGCCATTATCGTAATTGACATTAAAATCACTCTTCTTCATTCCCGGCGCTGCCAGTTCAATAACAACTTCGTTATCATTTTCTCTTACATTAACTGCAGGCAGGGTTGAATCGAGTTCTGCAAAGTTCGATAAATTCCAATCCATCAGGTTTCCTTCAAAAAATCTGTCCAGAAATGAAGGAAACGATGGGAACATTTTGTTTTCATATTTTTTCAGTGTCATAGCTAAATCCTCCTTCATTTTTTGGTTAGACATATTTATACTCATCAATAAATTAACAAATTACATACCACGATAATGAAACACCCCTGAATATACGGGCAATCAGTAGTTCATATAATGCTGTATATCAACCTAATGTTATACTATGCGATGAATTATTCCGGGAATATTCAATTCAGACATTTTTTCATAAATAATGCCAATTTGTCCTGCCGTATTGAGAATCAACACTATTCGCCCCTTCCTTTGCGAAAAAACTCTTTCAGGGCTTTGTTTTCCGATTTAAGTGCCTCTGACAGGGTGCCCTCAAAAATTACTTTTCCCTCATCAATAAATATTATCCTGTCGGCTACCCTGAATATACTTGACACTTCGTGTGTTATCATAATGACGGTAATGCCCAGCAGTTTCTGAAGGTTCAGTATCAGCTTGTCCAGTGATGCCAGGGAAACGGGATCGAGTCCGGAACCCGGTTCATCACAGAAAAGGATTGGAGGATCCATTACGATTGCCCGGGCAAGGGCTGCTCTTTTCAGCATGCCCCCACTGAGGCTGGATGGGAACATGTCATATGTTCCTTCCAGGTTTACCAGTTTCAGTTTGAGTTTAACCAGCCGTTCTATCATATCACCCGGGAGGTCTGTATGTTGTTGCAAGGGCAGGGCAACATTCTCCCCAACAGTCAGTGAATTTAACAAAGCCCCGTTCTGATAGAAAACCCCAAGTTTGGTATAGAATTCTTTCTCGTCCACTTCAGCCAGATGTGATGGATTCAGTCCCATTACTGAAACGGCTTCCCGTGCGCTTGGATATAAACCAAGGAGGTGTTTAAGTAAAACCGTCTTGCCTGATCCACTGCTTCCAAGTATAACGCTTACATCCCCGGCATTGGCATGAAAACTGACATCTGACAGAATTACTTTATCATCAATTATTGCTGTCAGCTTATCGACTTTTATCACACTGTCAGTATTCATATAAAACAATCCATATTTCTAATAAAAAATCAGGCCCATTATACTGTCCGCAATTATTACGAGTGAAATAGCAACCACTACAGCTTGTGTAGTTACTTTACCCACCACATCAGCTCCCTGTTTTACTTTAAATCCAAAATAGCTGCCTGTGATAACGATGAGGTAAGCAAAAACAAGGCTTTTGATTACACCAAAAAGTATATCTTTCATATAGAATGCCTCCTCCATTCGGTTAATAAATACCATGGGGGAAATCCCCAGCGAGTTAACCGCGATTACCATACCTCCTGCTATACCCAGGACATCGGCTATAATGGTAAGAAAAGGCAGTGTAATAAGTGCGCCATGCATTTTAGGGACGATAATAAAGCGTACAGGATTTAGCCCCATTGTTCTGAGTGCATCGATTTCGTTGGTTACCTTCATTGTTGCAATTTCAGCAGCTATTGATGATCCGCTTCTCCCGGCTACCATAATTGCTGTTATGAGGGGACCCATCTCGCTCATCATTGCTATAACGGTAAGGTCGACTATGTAGATATTGGCTCCAAATGAGCGCAATTGAGCTGCTGATTGCAAGGCCAGCACCAGTCCAATAATAAATGACATAGCACCCACAATCAGCACTGCATTCACACCTATCAGAACCGCCTGGTTGGCAAATTCACCCTTCCTCCGCGTTTGCCTGTGAAAGAGGTCGGTTACCGACCAGTAGGTAATATCAGCCGCCAGCTGAAAGAAAGTTGTTATAATTTCATTATATACATATGCTGTACTGGCTCCCAGACCCTCGAAAAATCCTGTCCTGGATGATGTTCCTTCTGCTGCTTTATCATCCTGACTGAACAATTCAAGTTTCCTTTTAATATCTTCTTGCCCACCCCTAATTTCAACTTTTATCCCTTTTTCAGCCATACCATCGCGCAAATAATATATTGCAGTAACGCCGGCACTATCGATAAGAGTTACTTGATCCAGGTCAATATAGAGGGTAGAATCATTGAATTCTGCCAGTGCTTTTTTTATTTCATAAAGTGATTCATTAATTTCCCTTATAGTAAACCTGCCCCGTAATTCGAGGACATTATTTTCGAGGTAATAAGAAGTCTGTTTTTTTTCTCTTCCTGCCACAGCGGATGATATTTTTCAGGATAAATTATTACTCTTCCTTACTGTAGAATATTTCTTTCTTCTCCCTAAGCATTTCCGCGAATACTTCGAGTTCTTCTATCAGTATATTGCTTACTTCACGTGCAAAAAGATTCATATCCTTATGTTTAAGAGGTTCAATCCTGTCAGCCCGGTGCCTTACGAGAACACTGTCGCTGGTGTTTTTAGTTAAGATATAGTCGAGGTTTACATGAGCTGAAAACAACTTACCATTTTCAATTATCTCCAGGTCATTCACCATCGTTTTTAACCGGTAGTCCGGTATTGACATGGCAAACCTGGTGGATACATTATCGAAAAGTTTCCTGTTCTGCAGGTATTCTGATAACATCTCCCTGAT
The DNA here is from genome assembly GCA_034659275.1 of Bacteroidota bacterium. Classification (GTDB taxonomy): domain Bacteria; phylum Bacteroidota; class Bacteroidia; order Bacteroidales; family VadinHA17; genus UBA9300. The sequence goes on from JAYEGY010000117.1 coordinate 19,316, forward strand.
AGCATCATCGGGTCTCACTGCCCATTGATGGTACATATAATATGTTATTTCGTGAGATTTATTACGATTGACTATCTGGTTTTTCTCATAAACAGGATTAACATTCACACGCCCTATCTCGCATTTCCCGGGAATCACCCATGATGTATCGGCTCCTACAGTGTATACACCCGGAGGTATCTCAAGGGTATAATATTTTCTTATTATGTTCTTTTCTGACATGCATGATGTTAGCATAAACACGACGCTGAATACAGTTAGAATATATGATTTCATTATAAATTATATAACGTGGTTTGAGTCTTTATTATAAAATCTATTATTTTTTTAATCGCTTGTCAGGAATATTCTTATCGCCGAATCCTCTCAGCAGTATAGAAGGATCCGAATTTATTCTATTTGAAGTTTCTTCAAGGTTAGAGAGTGTGATCCTCAGCAGCCTTACACTTTCATTTAATTCCTGACTGTTTACATCCAGTTCCTGATCGATTTTATAAAGTAGTTGCCTTGTCTGTTTGGTAACCTCAGCCAGGTTACTGATAAATAATTTAAGATCTGTTTCTTGCAGGTGCTGTGAGAGACCGTGGGCATTCCCCAAAATCTGTTGCAATGTATCGCTCTGGATAATGTTATTTATTCTGTTTATTGCTTCACCCAGACTTATGGCAGATGTATCCAAGCGATTTGCCACCAGATTAGCTGTCAATACAGCTTCCTTTACGCCGGCCCTGTTTTCTTTTACCAGGGTATCTATCACCTGTATTGTTGTATTCAACTGTGCTGCAAGGATGTTAATATTTTCTGCAGCATCGGAAAATTTATCCATATTCTCCGGCTCTGTAAACAGCTGGAGGTTATTAATCACTTTTTCTGCCTTTTCTGCAATTATATTGGCCTTGCCCGTTATTTCCTGGGATGCTGAACTACCTGCCTCAATGAATTCGCCACGTTTTAAGAAATCGGCTTCGTTACTTCCTCCCCTTATTTCAATTGTCTTAAGTCCTGTTATACCAAGCGAAACAATATCGGCATAAGCATCTTTCTTGATTGGTGTTCCGGGCTGCAATGACAGTTCTACAATTATTGAACTTATATCCTGTGGGTCAATAAAGATATTCGATATTGTACCAATTTTTATTCCCAGGTAGTTTACCGGGCTTCCCACTTCAAGCCCGCTAACTGAGACATCATGATAGGCTACATAATAAATGTCTGATTTTTCAAACAGCTTGTTTGCAGCGAAATACAATACAAGGACAACAAGTAATGCACCGCTTAAAAAAATAAATATTCCGAACCTTACTTTCTGCGTACGGGTTTTCATTTCTTATTTTTACTGTTCTTATCCTCCTTTTCCTCGTTTGACGAATCAGTCTCTTCAGATGTTCCCTTTTCACGCTCCAGCTGTGATGTTATCTCATCCAGTCTTTGATGCAAAGCACTAAGGTTTGCATTACTCCTGCTCATCTCTTCTGATTGCATCTTGAAAAGTGTTTCCTTAAGCTTCAAGACCTCAATATCTTTTTCAAGTAATGCTATCTTGTTCTTCAAGTCTTTTTCCTCTCCCAGTTTCCTGACAGCAAATACCCTGTTAAAGTACTTTATCAAGATAAGAAATAAAAGTCCAACTATAAAGAAAAATACAAAGGGAAAACCACCTATTACTGCAAAGCCAAGATTAGTTTTCAGGTTAATGCTAAAGACATCCCAGTTAAAAATAATATAGTATAGCCAGATAATGAGCCAGGTAATTATCGAAGCATTAATAATATGTTTAAGTTTAATCTTTATTTTATTCATCTTTCAACTCCAGTATTTGTTTATCAATATTTTCCAATTCTTTGAGAAGTGACATGAAAACCCTTTTCCTGAGGATATTATCAGGAACTTTATTATCATTATTTTTCACCTCCAGGTAAAATTTCATACCAAGCTGGGTGGCCACTTCTTTTTTCTCCCTGTTCAGCCTGCCAACTTCTATGTTATCTCTCAACTCATCTGCAGCAGCCTGTGCCCTATTTGCTCCCTCGCGGGTGAGGTCCAGTCCGGATTTTAAAGCTTCGGATGACCTATCCTTTATTTTGCCAAAAAGAACTTCGGAATATGCAGAGATTTTCTCTGCAATGGTCCGGGCTTCATCCCCCACTATTTTAGCTCCTTCAGATATGTTTTCCCCAGTTTCTTCCCAGAAACTTGATTCGGTTATTGACTCACCTGCTTTTCTGAGATTTTCTTTTATGTCATCGGATGATTTTTCAAATTCCTCTTTAACTTCTTCGGCTTGTTTTTGTGTTTTCTCAGCTGTTTTCTTAACCTTTTCAGCTTCCTTTTTCACTTTGCCACTTACTTTTTTTTGTTTCGCTTTAGCTTTTTTTGTCATGATATTTCATTTGTTATTTTAATATTACTTTTTCTTTACGGGTTTACGGGTCCCTGGTTCCGAACGGTCGGATTCGCTTTTAGCTTTGCTTCCTGCTACGCCTGCCAACAATGTAAAGAATTCCAATAATCCCAATACCCAATATTACGAGTATTATTACAGTCCAGGTCACATTTCTGACATTTTTCGAACGTTGTGCTTCAATATTTGCCATCTCTTTTGCAAGCTGGGCTTCATCTTCAGCAATTTCTGAACGGAGTATATCAATCTGCTTTCTCTTAAGTTCGATAGCTTCCTCAATCGATTTAAGCTCATCGGAGCCTGGGTCCAGTTCTGTAATTCCTTCTATTGTCTCCGGAGCTTTCTTTTCTTCAGCCATTTCTTTCTCCCGTTCAGCAAGCTCTGCCTCCTGTATTTCAATATCGGCTCTCTCATCAAGTATTTCTGACAATTCCCTGCTTTTAACCAGTTCAGTCTCTTCTTCAAGAGATACCAATCTTTCGTTCAGCGAAGCTCTCTTTTCAGACAGCGTGGTTTTCAGATTATTAAGATTCTCCAGTTCTTTATCAAGGGCTTGACGTTCCTTTTCCAGCCTGTTTATTTCTTGCTTTGTGAATTCATCTATCGTTTCATCCCTGTTGTACTCTGAGGCCATCATGTTCTTGAGTCTTTCTTTCAGGGCATCAGCATCATTTATCCATTCCTGTAAGGACTTTATATTGCTTTCAGCACTTTCAATCTTATTTTGTTCCTCCTTAAGATAACCATTAATCTCACTTATCTTAAGATCATATTTCTCCAGTTCAGCCTCGTCACCATTCTTTTTCAATATCTCGTTCTTTTCCCTCTGGTAAATGTTCTTCTCCTCCTCCAGGAGTTCAATTTTTTTCCTGGCCAGCTCTATTTTCTGTTCATTAATTTCAATCTCATTAAGTTTTACCAGTCTCTGTTTTTCAATCTCATCAAGGCGATTATCAATATCGTCTATCCCTGTAATAAGTTTCTCCCTGGAAACTGACTTCTGCTCTTCCAACTGCTGCTCTTTTATAGCCAGAGTATCCATTTGCTTCTGAATAGAATCTCTTTCTTCCTGTACAAAGGCAATACTGTCTTCTATCTCTTTGAGCCTCGACTGTAAATCAGCCTTCTGTTTGGCAAGCTCCTCTTCCCTTTCTTCTTTAAGGGTTTCAGCATACTCCTCCTGATCAGATTCCAGTGCCTTGATGTCTTCTTCAACCTGTTCTCTCCTGGCTTCAAGACCTTGTTGAGCAACCTCAAGGGAATCTTTTAACTCCTGTATTTTAATGTAGGCTTCTTCAATCAGCTCTTCGCCCTCCTCAAGAGCAGTTCTCTGTTTTTCCAATAATTTCTGTGCTTCTTTTTCTGACTCGTTACTTTTGCACGAACCCATCATTAACATTACTATCAATAATGGTATCAATATGCTAAATACCTTTTGTTTTCTGAATTTCATTTTTTGATCCTCCATATTTGGTTATATATTCTTTCCAGTTCAATAACTGGGTTTTATTCATAAAATAATTATTAGTTATCCCCTTGTCATTCCTTCTCAACGAAATATTAACATATGTACATAATATACACTTTTTTCTAATAATAACAAAATTTATTTTTGTTATTCATCAAAATGTGGCTTTGTGTTCTGATTTAACTACATTTATCAGCTTATTAGTAAGCATCTAATAAGAAGTAATAAGATGAATTGTTCAAGAATACTGTCTTTTGTTATTATTTTTTCCATTTATTCTACTGCCTCATTCGCGAATATTAAGACGAGAGACGTCAATTTTAACCGGGCAGTGATAGTTTTCCATAGTCAAAAAAATGTTAGGGAGCCGACGGAGCTGATAGGCGTGGATTTCAAATCCACGCCATCAATGCAAGTCAGGGGGATCACCGTACAGGAACAGGAGGAGAAATGGGAGGAGATGTATTTCAGGGCTATAAGAGTTAACGGTGCATTACGCCATTTTATAGTCAGTTCAGAGCTTGAAGCAGTAAATGCTTTTGAAGGGCTGGGAAGATACGGAGGGCACAATCTCTTTGACAATGACCCTGCCACCGCCTGGGCAGAAGGAGTGAACGGCCAGGGTAATGGCGAATATATAATAGTAAAAGCCGGGAAAAATTTTCCTGACATATTAGTAATAAGCAACGGTTACCAGAAATCCGAGAGATTGTATAAAATGAACAGTCGACCCCACCACGTAAAGCTTAGCTTATATGCAGGATTTTACCTGGAAGGAGACGATACGGAAATTGCATCACGATACAGGATGAAACAAATTGCAGGTCCAGAAAATATTGAACTGAAAGACAAAATGGGTTCACAGAAATTAAAGATGCCTTTCGACATGGATAAAGTCATTGCCGTCAAAGATTTCCTCACAAAAGCTTTTAAAACAGAATTTGCCGACGAGATACAACAAAGGAAGGAATGGTGCCCCACGTGCGATATGACACCTAAGTTTAGCTTTTTTGTAAAGATGGAAATTTTAAATGTTTACCGGGGATCCAAATGGGATGATACCTGTATATCAGGTATATCATTCATAAGCAATCCTTCTTTAACGACAAAAAAACTGATTGGTAAAAGTGAAGAAATAATTCGTGTATACGAGGATGAAGAGCCTGATGCCGGAAAGATATATTTCGATACCGACAAATATAAAAAAATAGTGCTTGTTGATAAGACCTGCCTTGAAGAATACAAAGATCTAGGAGATGAAGAGCATATGAGTATTGTACTCATGGATGTCAGTCCTGATAAGGAATGGGCGCAGGTTGATCTTATGTTTTACGAGGAAGGAGGACAGAGAGTTGAAGAATATTCTGTATTATATAATGTAAGAATGCAACAGAGGGTTGATGAATCCATCCTTAATACTAAATACGGGATGTTTGGCTTTGTTGAAGATAAAGGTAAAACCTGGCTTGACACCATAGACGGGTATGTTGACCTGGATAAGGTAAGGGAAGAGATGTGAGGAAGTATTAATTATTAATGATGATTTATGAGTTGAGATGGTAGCAAGTAATGGAGAGGATAAGAGGCGAGAGGCGAGAGGCGAGAGGCGAGAGGGAGGCGAGATGCGAGATGCGAGATGCGAAAGGCGAGAGGCGAAAGGCGAGATGCGAAAGGCGAGAGGCGAGAGGCGAGAGGCGAGATGCGAGATGCGAGAGGCGAGAGGCGAGAGGCGAGATGCGAAAGGCGAAAGGCGAGACGAAGTGAAACGGAATCCCTGGCCGGGGGCAGGGAGCAGGGAACAGGGGGCAGGGAGCAGGGAAGTATTAATTATTAATGATTAATTATGAACTGTTAGCTGGTAGCAAGGAATGGAGGGGAGGTTAGCAGTTTACAGAGTATAAATTCATTGAATATAGATCGATAGCAGTAAGGTCACCAAGTCCATAATCTTTACCATATACACATCCTGTATCAACATTGATAACCGAAGGTTTATGTTTTAGCTGTTCCCTGAGTTCTGCAAGAGAATGTGGCCGATGTCCATGAATTATTGTCTTACCTTCAAATACCGGTGAATTATATTCATACCTTCTTTCCCACAGCATGCTGTATTCGTCTGAAAAGGGATCATCAATATCGTCATTGAAGCCTCCATGAACAAAAATGTAATTATCAATTATATGATATAAAGGCAGGCATGACACAAAATCCATATATTTTTTATCGATATTATTAACTGATGATACACCAAAGCTGCTAAGGGTTTCATCTCCCCCGTTCATCATCCAGTTATAGTTATCCAGCGTGCTCTTTGGTGCATTTCTCATCATATCCTCATGGTTGCCCATCAGGGGCACAATATCATAGCCTTCAGAAATAAATTCCATTATCAGGTCGAGTACCTGTTTGCTCTCGGTTCCCCTGTCAATATAATCACCCAGCATTATAAGCTTATCTTCCATATCAAGATTGATAATCTCAGTTAAGAGGCTATATAGTTGCTTGTAGCAACCATGTATATCTCCTATTGCCAGCAATCTCTTATTCATATTGTTTTATTTTAACAGTCGGTATACATGAGAAAATATCCTGCCAACCCACAGCGCGTACATTTTGCCGGAGGGATGCAGGCCGTCATTGGCTACCAGTGACGGATCATTTGAAGCCTGCCTTGAAATATCGGTTATAACAAAGAATTTTATACCGGCATAGTTACATTCTTCCCTGATTACGTCATTAAATGCATCTATTTCGGAAGATATTTCCTCCCTGTCTCTTCCTTCAGCGAAAGGCATCACTCCCCAGTCGGGTATTGACAGTACAATGACATTCTCCGGCACACTGTCAGCCTTCCTGATAGCAATATCTATAAGCTCCACCAGCTCTTCCCTGAAGTTGGATATATCACGTCCCCTGTACTGGTTATTTACACCAATGAGCAAAGATACAAGGTCATAATCATTACCATGTTGGGCAGTCTCTATTCCTTTCATCAGTTCATCAGTTGTCCAACCTGTTTGCGCTATTATTTCGGCATCATTCATATTAACAATTGTTCTATAGTCATAACAAACGTAAAGCCTTCATGTTCTGTTTTTTCGTATTATTCCTTCGCATCCAGTATCATCTTCATCAGTTTTCCGAATTCGGCCGATGACACTGAATTATCTTCAAAAGTATCCACCCTGTGTACCACCACCATGTCATACGGCGGAATGATAACTATATAATGACCTCCTGCGCCCCTGGCAGAATATGTGCCCTCGGGCAATTTAACCCCGGGCAGGTGAGAATATTTATTGTGATCGCGGGCCACCCACCACATATATCCATAACCATCACTTCCATAAAGGCTTGCATCCGAGTGGTAGCGGGTGCTTTCTTCCACCCAGTCTTCGGGTATTAACTGTTTGCCATTCCACTTACCTTTCCTTAACATCAGCAAGCCAAACCTTGCCATATCGTGTGCAGTGATAATGAAAGGATAGGCCGGGTGAACAGATTCCTCTCCGGTCACATACCAGCCATCTTCAGCGGAGAAATCCTCCATACCTATCAGATCAGCTATTTCTATCTCTATGGCCTCTAAGATTTTCTTACCGGTAAGTTTTTCAAAAGCAGTTCCTGAAGCATTAAAATCCCAGTTATTATAATACCAGTGTGTCCCGGGCCTCTGGGTATGCCTCTCCGGTTTCAGGTCTTTCATACGCTGGGATTCATACAATGCAGGATGATATATCCCTGACCTCGCCTTTAGGCAATCTCTGAGTGTTGCTGTTCTTTCAATATCTGACAGGGGCGGTTCATCATCCAGGCCCAGTTCATAAACTGTTTTATCAAGGTCAATAATACCTTCCTTAACGTAATTTCCGTAAAGGGCGCTCAGAAAACTCTTTCTTATTGAATGAGTCATATATTTCTTATCCACTTCTCCCCATTCATATACTATAATACCTGATTTCACTATTACCACAGCAGCTGTACTGATCGAATCGGCATAATCCCTGGCTTTTTTCAATTCTTTAAGATCAAATCCGTATTCAGCCGGATCATCTGCTATCTGCCACTCCTCACCGGGGTATACCTGTGAATGCATAGCCTGTGGCATTAATATTGCCAGCAGGATAACTATATAATACCTGGTTTTTCTCATGATATGTAAGTTTTGCTATTAAAGTTCCAAGGTAGTAAATATGATCCTAAATTCTTATCTTGGCCTGTTCACCAAATAAATGATGAGATGAAAAAAATAGTTATCACCTTTATTACTCTTTTTTTCCTGCTTTCCTGTGACAGTACAAAACAAGCAAATAATGAAGATTACAGGATCGGCATAGCTACTTTTTCACATGAGACATGCACTTTCTGCCCCAGGCCCACAGGTATAGATGAATTTGAATATTATGGTCCTCCCCTGGAAGGCGATGAGGTATTGAATGCAGATTCATACATAAGGGGATTTGTAGACCGGATACACGAGTATGGGGGCGTCGGGCTTGAAGGAATAACATCACCAAGGGGTGCTGTTGGAGGTTCCTCTGGCAGCTGGATAACAAAAGAGGCATTTGATAAATATACAGGGGCCATGCAGGAGGATATCAGGACCAACGGTCCCTATGATGGTATATACCTTTCACTGCATGGTGCCATGGCGGTAAGGGGAATACCAAAGCCCGAAGCGGAAATAGTAAGAAGGATACGTGAAGTTGGAGGTGATATACCAATAATAGTAAGCCTTGACCTGCACGCAAACGAAGACCATGAACTCTCCGATGCGGCATCAGGGGTTATAATAATTAAAAGGTATCCCCACTACGATACCTATACCCAGGGAGAAAGAGCAGCAAGGCTGATGATAAATACTCTAAGGGGTGACTATAAACCCGTTATGGTTACCAGAAAACCCGGTGTTATAAGCCCAAGCGTATACCAGGGCACAGGTGTATCTCCCGCAATGGAAATAATGGAAAGGGCGAGGCGATGGGAAGATCGTATACCCGGTATTTATGTGTCGGTTGCTTTTGGTTTTGCTTATGCTGATGTTCCTGACGTTGGAGCAACAGTAATGGTTATAACAAATGATGATAAGGAACTGGCTGAACGAATAGCAAATGATATGAACGATTACATATGGAGGGTGAGACATGAATTTGCAGGCAAAAAACTGCCAAAGACAGCCGAAGGCGTTCGTTTGAGCATAGAAGCAGCAAAAGAAGGAAAAACACCTGTGGTTATAGCCGATCATAGTGACCGTACCGGAAACTCCACCCATATACTGGCCGAACTGATAAAGCAGGGTGCAGAAAAATTCTGCATAGCCACCATAGCAGACAAAAAGCTCATTGAAAAAATGAAAGAGTCAGACAGGAAAGCCGGAGACAATGTTAATATCATAGTGGGAGGATATGCTGATGAATATGCCGGTGAACCGGTTGAAATAAAAGGCACACTTGAGTATTTTGACAGCTACGGCAGGTTTGATAAAGTTGCAGTGGTTAGATTCGGTAAAAACAATACCGTAATTATCACACCCGAGCTGCACCAGGTAACCAGTGCGGGTATAATTGATGATCTCGGTATGAACATCGATAATATTGATATTATTTCACTCAAATCCCGTGTTCATTTCAGGCGTGGTTTTTATGAGAACGGACTTGCCGGTGCCATCTTCGAAGTTGATGCACCAGGACTTGGACCAGCCGACCTCACCATTATTGAGTATGAAAATATACCAAAAGATATTTACCCGGTGTACGAGAAAGAATAAGTATTAATTATGAATTATTAATTATGAACCGAGTCTTTACATCATTTAAATCTCTGCAGGATATTAACCAGAAGCACGAGGTTCTCCTTTGACTCCTCATCGAAATCAGACCGTGTGATCTTACTTTTTTTCACGTCCCCAAGGAACTTGCTCAGGAGAAAATTACGTGGAAGGTTATTAATATTTACATGTTCAGAATTGTCCACGGTAATGCCCTGTCTGGTTTTTAATATAAGGTTTTTAAAATCAAGGGTCGACAGCAGGTCCTCGGCATTCTTAAACTGCTCGGGCATGATAATTATGTTATCGGTTTCACCGGGTTGATCGGTAAAAACCAATTTCTCAAGCTGCCTTGCAATCTCGATCTCATTTTCGTTATGGAAAAGTAAAACGGCAAATTTCATTCCCCAGCCCATCAGTATATTGCACATTAAGGGTATGGATGAAGCGTCAGTTGAAGGAACGAAGTGTATCCTTCCCTTATATCCGGTCAACTTCATAGCAGCATTCATCATGTAGAAGGTGCCCACATTATTCACAATTATATTGTATTTATCAACTGAGAATTCCTGGTTGCCAACAGGATTACCCATTATGCTCTGTAAGGGTGAAAGAGTATCGGGTGAGGCATCACCTAAGCGTGCGGCATCGAGAATTACCGTTGCTGATTTATGACTAACCACATCGTCTCTTTGTACGGCAAGTACCCTGTGCAGTTTATTTACATCAACAAGGTGTGGTGAATGTGTTGTATATATAACCTGCATGTCATCCTTTATATCTTCAAACACTTTCAGCACATCTTCCTGTGCCCGGGCATGCAGGCTCACTCCCGGCTCATCAACCAGCAGGATAAGCTTTCTTTTATCCCTTCGCGAAGCTGCCATCAGTTCAAGGTAAAAAGAAAGGAACCATCTCACCCCGCGACTACGCTGTTTTGGATACAATCTTTCTCCTTCATCTTTAACCCAGAATTCAAGGTAAGGCTTGCCTGCTTTATCACCATGATTGGTACTGTAATGATCAAGTTCGAAATTGATCCTTATCTTATTATGTTTTCCCACATACTGTTGCCAGAAATCATGGAAATCCAGTGTTAGTTTTGCATTAAGGTTCTCTATTTTTTGCTTAAGTATCCTGGATGAGGGTTGCTGAAAAAATGTATAATCCAGGTCAGCCAGGGTAAGAAAATTCCTGGCTGCCTTATACCCTTCCACATTTTGGTTATCAGACACCAGGTCTTCCATATCAATGCGGTTGGGTAGTAAACTTCCGAAATCTTCAAACATCTCAAAATGAGGACAATCAGCTGAGAGCAACTCACCCAGTTCTTTTGGATGGTACTCAAGTTTTCTTTCCTCTTCAATTTTCTGCAGCTTTAACCGCGCTTTTTCTTCATCAAGTCCCTCATAAATAAAATCGCATAATAATATTTTCAGATCACGTGCCCTTTCCAGTTCTTCTTTCCTATTAACTGCAGATTGATATTCAGTAAGCACCCGCTCCCATTCACCGCGGGAGAGTTCAGCTATTGAAGGCCCTGATAGCAATGTCATGGTCTGGTGCCTTTCCTCCAGCCTGACAGAAATTTCATCCAGCCTTTTGTTTATCTCATCCAGTTCACCTACTTTTTCTAACCAGCCCTCAACCACCCTTATCAGGGTATCGTTATCTTTCAGGAAAGAATTGATTTTATTTATTTCAGTTTGGTTCTCTTCATAAGCTTCATTAAGTTCATCGATGGTCTTTTTGTTGTTGTCTTTCACTTCTGCATTCTTCTTCCTGAACAATTTGAAGCCACCTTTTCTTGCAGGATGATCATCAAGCTTCTGCTGTATTTCATGGAGTTCGCGGCTAAAAGATTCCTTCCTTCCCCTTGCATCATCCAGTTCAGCGCAGAATCCCTTAATCTTTTCCCTGGTATCGTTTAATTCTTTTCTTCTCTTCTCCTTCAGCCCCTCAATATATTCCAGTAATTCTCCCCCGATATCCATTTGTGAATTAAGGTCAGCTTTCCAGGAACGCACAAGTGTTATTTTATCCAACGATTTTACTATCTTATCAAAATCATCATTCACCGGATGCACTTTTCCTTGCAGATAGTCTCCGGGTATCTCAAAGCTACATGACACACGCGGCAGTGAGAGGTCACTTCTGAGCACATCCTCAGAAATCACTCCGGATGAAAATACCTGCAGCCCTTCGAGTATTGAGGTCTTCCCTGACTCATTTTGTCCTATGAGACAGGTTATATTATCAGGTGAGATGGTTTGCATGCCCGTATCGACAATCGACCTGAAATTTTCTATTCGGAAAGCTGTTAATCTCATAGTTTTTAAATTTCAAACCCCATAACAAGTACATCATCTACCTGTATAGTACTCCCCTTCCAGTCATAAAAAATATTTTCAATATGCCTTTTTTGCCTTTCCATACTCCATCCTGATGCATGTGCTATTAATTGCCTGAAGTTTTTTATTTTGAACTTTTTGTTTGTCTCTTCACTGAACTGGTCAGGATAGCCATCTGAGAACATGTAAAAGCGATCTCCTTCTTTTACTTCTATCCTGTGATTGGTAAATGATACTTCCTCCAGGGGTGCTACACCTATGGGCATTTTATCCGGTTTTACTTCTGTAAGCTCACCGTCACTAACCCTTATTAGTGGCCTGTTAGCTCCGGCATACTGAATGACTGACCTCAATGGCTCATAAACACAAAGAGCTATATCAATGCTATCTTTTTGTTCGTACTCCTGTCCCCGCTGATCAAGAGCTCCCATAACTTTTTCCCTCATCCTGTTAAGTATCCTGTTGGCACGCAGAACCTCTCTTGCCTGCAATATTTCATTCAAAAAACTTATTCCCAGGATAGACAACAATGCCCCCGGCACACCATGTCCGGTACAATCACCAGCGGCAATAACAGTATAACCTGCACTCTGGTTCGCGTAATAAAAGTCCCCGCTAACGTAGTCCTTTGGAAGATAAAATATGAAATGATCCTTTAGTATGCCTGAAAGGAATGAAGTATCAGGCATTAATGATCTCTGTATCATGCTTGCATACCTCAGACTTGACAGGTGTTCATCCATTGCCTGGGCAAAAAGAACAGAATCAAAGTCTTTTCTATCCTTATACATTTATTTGCAAGCTTTTATCTTCAGTCCTTAAATATACTGCAAATATATTAATTAGTTGGGAAAATGGGATGATGCTAATCACCTGCCACCCTGAGTGAAATTATACTTTATTATCTTTGTTGATTATCAAAATGTCATATTCGGTGATATCTATTGACAATATAAGTGTTGTATTCGGTGGTTTTGAGTTATTCTCCGACATTTCCTTTATGATTAACTCAAGGGACAGGATTGGCTTAACGGGAAAGAATGGTGCTGGCAAAACGACCCTCCTGAAGATTATCCATGGTTTGATTAAGCCAAGCACAGGGATTGTATCATCACCGTCGGGCACTTCAACAGGGTACCTACCCCAACAGATGAAAGTGAAAGACCGGACCACAATAATGGAGGAAACTTTAAGTGCTTTCAATGAACTCAGGGAGATGGAAAAAAGGATCAGTACCATTACCGGAGAGCTGGAAGAAAATAAAGACCACCACTCCCGTGAATATCTCCAAAAGTGTGACCTCCTGGCAGACCTGCAGCATGAATACAGTGTCAGAGGAGGAGAAAAATATATAGCCGATACTGAGCAAGCACTGACAGGCCTGGGATTTGATCGAAAGCAGTTTAATGAACCAACTGTTAATTTGAGCGGTGGATGGAGAATGCGTATTGAACTGGCAAAAATATTGCTGTCGAAGCCTTCTGTCGTTTTGCTGGACGAACCCACCAATCACCTTGATATTCTTGCGATCCAATGGCTTGAATCATATCTTAATTCATATCCTGGAGCAATAATTGTTGTTTCTCATGACAGAACCTTCCTTGACAATGTCACTAAGCGCACGCTTGAATTATCTCTGGGCAGTATATACGATTACAAAGTCCCTTACTCCAGCTATGTCCTCCTGAGGAAAGAGCGCAGGGAACACCAGCTTGCAGCCTGGCGCAACCAACAGAAAATGATAGAAGACAATGAAAAATATATAGAGAGGTTCAGGTATAAAAACACCAAGGCTACTCAGGTGCAATCGAGAATAAAGAAACTGGAAAAACTTGATCCCATAGAAATAGATGAAGAGGACACATCGGCAATATCTGTAAAGTTTGCTCCTGCTCCCCGCTCGGGTACAATAGTAATTGAAGCAGAAGGACTGTCAAAGAGCTATGGGAATAGTGAGGTGCTAAGGAATATCGATTTCATGATTGAGAGAAAAGAGAAAATTGCCTTCGTCGGACGGAACGGCGAAGGCAAAACCACTTTTGCAAGAATAATCATGGGCGAACTGGATTACACCGGTAAACTTAAGAAGGGTCATAATCTGAAAATAGGATATTTTGCCCAGAACCAGGATGAACTGCTGGACGAATCGATTACAGTATTCCAGACAATTGATAATATTGCCCGAGGAGAAATCAGGACAAAAATAAGGGATATCCTCGGAGCCTTTCTGTTCAGTGGCGATGATATTGATAAGAAGGTAAAAGTGCTTTCCGGAGGAGAAAGATCGAGGCTTGCCCTGATAAAATTATTGCTCGAGCCATATAACATACTTATACTGGATGAGCCTACCAACCACCTGGATATGCGTTCCAGGGACATACTTAAACAGGCACTCAAGAAGTATGATGGCACACTAATTGTTGTATCACATGACAGGTATTTCCTTAATGATCTTACTGATAAAATATACGAATTCAGGAACAAAAAGATCAGGGAATTTAATGGTGGCATTTATGACTTCCTGGAAAAAATAAATGCTGAAGACCCCTCTCTAACAAATACTACGGATGATCAGCCAAAAAAGACAGGTGGTGATAAACAGTCGGAAAATAAGTTGCAATACCTGAAAAAGAAAGAAAATGAAAGATACCTCAGGAAGAAAAGAAAATACCTGGCAGATATAGAAGACAGGATTGAAAAGCTCGAAAAAAGCAAAGCAGAAATGGATGAAATATTATATGATAAGGATAATAAGATATCAAACCCTGACTTTTTTGAGAAATATGAACAGGTGAACAGCATGATCAGGAAGGAAATGATTAACTGGGAGAAAGCTTCGATTGAGATTGAAAAGCATAAAGCAAAGACTGTCAGCAACAAATAAGCTGGAAAAGATAATCGGAGAAAGTTTGCTATTTTTAACAAACACATAGAAATGATGAGAAAGTTCAATAATATATTATTTATCATTGCCGGTATTAGTATACTGGCATCATGTGCCACCGTTCAGGAAACAACGGATAGAAAGGACCTTTCTTATTTATATAACCCCTTAAGGAACCCCATTCATCCACGATACCAGATATATAACACAGGTGAAGACATGTCTGAACTAACCATCAAATTTTTTACCAATGACCTCTTCTTCACTGAAGCTAATCCTGAGGGTGTTCCTAAAGCCGAGCTTATAATAATATACAAGTTATATAATATGTCGCAGGGCCGGGTTGCTGTCGATACAGGCTTTTATAATATTAACATAAGGAAACGGGAGGGTAACCGGCAATATACTTACACAATACCCATGCGTGCCTCATCGGGATCAAAATATGAGGCCGAGTTGGTGATCAGGGACCTTATCAGGGAAAGCAGGATACAGGCACACCTCCCTTTTGATAAAACCTCTGACCTTAGCAGAAATAATTTCAAAGTGCAGGGTCATTTCAATAGAATAGAGCTTTTTAACCCTGTGCTCCGGCCCAATGAATTTGTTAATGTCCTGTACAGGTATCCTATTGACTCCCTCTTTATCATGTTTTTTGAGCCCGACAGTGCCAGCCCCATACCTCCGTCAATGTTAATGCCCTCAAGGAGTATTGACACAAAACCCGAAGACATTGTTTCACTGGCATATTCCGATACCCTCCCCCTGATGTTTCTGAACGAGGGTATCTACCTTTGCACTACTGATACCAACAGGCTCGAAGGCTTTAGTCTTTTTAATTTCGGAGAGGAATTCCCGGGTATGACAGAACCGGAAACCATGATTGATCCTATAATCTATCTCACCAACGAAAACAAAATAGAAGAAATAAAAAACAGCGACAGGCTTAAAGTGGCATTAGACAAATTCTGGCTTGATATAACCGGCAATATCGAACGTTCGCGCGAATTAATCAGGATATATTATAACCGTGTTCTATATGCCAATTATTTCTTCACCTCACATAAAGAAGGCTGGCGAACCGACAGGGGTATGATGTACATTATCTACGGCCCCCCCGACAAGGTATACAAAACACCGGAAGGAGAAAGATGGGGATACCTGAAAAGACAGGTAAAGAAAGGATGGGGCATAAGGTATAAAATAGAAGATGAATATCTGTATTTCACTTTCAGAAAAAGGGAAAATCCTTTCAGCACGAATGATTATGTCTTAATCAGAAGTGAAAGTGTAACCTCCTACTGGGATGAAGCCATACGTACATGGCGTTCAGGCATAGTGTTCAGGCTCGATAACCCGAGAGGCATATGATATGAAGAGCAAAAGCGACTATATCTTTGGACTGAGACCTGTACTTGAAGCCATAGAATCAGGAAAGACCATTGACAGGCTGCTAATGAAGAAAGGCCTGAAAGGATCACTCTACTATCAACTTATGGAGAAATTAAAGAAGCACGCAATTCCTTATCAATTGGTGCCCGTCGAAAAGCTTAACAGGATAACACAAAAAAACCACCAGGGAGTAATAGCCTGGCTTTCTGAAATAGAGTATCATGATTTATCTGCCCTTTTGCCGGATATTTATGAATCAGGCAATAATCCCTTCCTTCTTGCACTGAATAATATCTCTGATGTACGAAATTTCGGAGCTATTGCCCGCACAGCAGAATGCTTTGGAGTGCACTGTATTATTATCCCCGAAAAAGGTGCTGCAAGAATAAATGCTGAGGCTATAAAAACATCAGCAGGTGCCCTTCACAGGATTCCCGTGTCAAGGGTTAAAAGCATGGTTAAAACTATGGAATTTCTGAAGGATTCTGGGCTTAAGATAGTGAGTGCATCGGAAAGAGGAGACACGGATATACGCTCTTCCGACCTCAGGGGACCTGTAGCCCTTGTTATGGGGTCGGAAGACAGGGGTGTAAGCCCTGAGCTTATAAAGATTGCGGACATGCATCTTTCAATACCTATGGGCGGCAGCATAGATTCGCTTAATGTATCCGTTGCTGCAGGAATATTGTTGTATGAGATGGTAGGGAGCAGGGAGAGATGAGATGGTAGCAAGTAATGTGGAGGATAAGAAAGGAGAGGCGAGAGGCGAGAGGCGAGAGATGAGAGGCGAGAGATGAGAGGCGAGAGGCGAGAGGCGAGAGATGATATTCCATTTTTATTCCCTATTTTTAGGCAAATTTTTAAACTTTGGTTGAAATGTTTGGTGATTTTGATCTTGTCGTTTTCCTTAGAGACCTTTTCCAGGAGCTGGGCCTCAGTAACCGACTGTCAGTCTTCCTGGAAACAATCATTATTGTAATACTAGTAGGGATTTTAAGCTGGCTATCATATATAGTTGCCAGGTTTTTTATTGACAAGATTGTTACAACAATTATAAGGAGAACACGCTTCAAGTGGGATGATATATTCCTGGAAAGTAAGGTTTTCAGGCGTCTGTCACACTTCGCCCCGGCTGTGGTAATATACCTGATGGCCGGCTGGGCTCTTGAACCCTATCCGGGGTGGCTCACTTTTGTACATAAACTAACCTTTTTGTACATGATAATTGCAGGCATGCTCTTCCTGTTCTCTTTTGTAAATGCCTGGCATAAAATTTACCTTACCCTGCCGGTGTCAAAACACAGGCATATAAAAGGTTACCTCCAGCTATTGAATATCTTCATCGGTGTGGTGGCAATATTAATAATGATTTCTGTGATTTTCGAAAAGGATGTCACCACCCTTGTTGCCGGCCTTGGTGCAATGGCAGCAGTTATTTTACTGATATTCAGAGACACCATATTGGGTCTGGTTGCCAGTGTCCAGCTGTCAGCCAACAAAATGCTCAAAATAGGAGACTGGATATCCATCCCTTCAAGAGGAGCAGACGGTACGGTTACAGACCTATCTCTCAATACCGTTAAGGTACAGAACTGGGACAAAACAATACTTACCATACCTACCTATGCACTTGTCCAGGAATCATTCCAGAACTGGACAGGTATGGAAGAGTCGGGAGGAAGAAGGATTAAAAGAGCAATCTATATAGATATAAGGAGCATAGGATTCCTAAGCCATGAACAGATAGAAAAGCTTAAAAAAATACAAATCCTGAAAGACTATATTGAAAATAAGGAACAGGAACTCAGGGATTTCAATGAGAAACACAATATTGACGACAGTGTACTGGTAAATGGAAGAAGGATGACAAATGTGGGCACTTTCAGAGCTTATATCCAGGCTTACCTCCAACAGCATCCCAAAATTCATAATGATATGACCTTCCTGGTCAGGCAGCTTCCCACCTCAGAAAAAGGCCTCCCTATTGAAATATATGTATTCAGCAATGACCAGGTGTGGGCAAACTACGAAGCTATACAGGCTGATATCTTTGACCACCTGCTAGCCGTTGTTCCCGAATTTGGACTCAGGATATTCCAGAATCCTACCGGTGATGATTTTCGATTACTAACCAAAAGATAAAATAATATGACCGTAGAGAATAAAATTAAGGATTATATACAGAAAAATATCCATGAAGAAACAGTAAAGGCCCACCCCGACCCGTTCTGGACAAATCTTCGCAATTGCGGCACCACTCTATGGCTCGACACAGGTGATATGAATGATGTTCTCAGTGTGTGGAGCGGTGAAATGGAAGCCCTCACAACCAACAATACCCTCATAAACAAAGTTATTCAGAAAGGTATATATGATGATTTTATTCCCCGCACTCATGAAATACTTGCCTCTATGCCCCGTGATAAGAAGATAATGGAAATGGCATTTATCCTTAACGCAAGACACGGTCTACGGCTTACAAAGAAGTTCGGGGCTTATGTGAGTGTTGAACTACATACTGCCATTTCCTACAGCATAGATGACATCGTTAATTATGCTTTGCGCTACAGGGATATATGTCCTGATAAATTTATTATTAAAGTGCCATACACAGCTGCTGGACTCCTGGCTGCAAGGATACTTAAAGAAAAAGGTGTAAGAATAAATTTCACCCTTGGATTCAGTTCCAGGCAAAACGTAATGGCTGCAAATATATCACGTCCTGCTTACCTTAATGTTTTCCTTGGAAGGATAGGAGCCTATGTCGTTAATAACAAAATAGGTGATGGTTCGGGAATAGGTGAAAAAACAGTTATTGAGACACAGAAATATACCAATGAGATAAGGTCTTCTCTTGGGACTGATACAAAACTTATTGCAGCAAGCATCAGGCATCACGACCAGCTGGAAATGCTTGCAGGCGTCGATGTATTTACCATACCTCCCAAAGTGGCAGCTTCAGGCCATAAGCAGCTTACAGGTTCATTTACATCAAGGCTTAACCACGATTATAAACCCGGCCTGTCATTCGACCCCGCAAATGAAAGAATGGATAAGTTCTGGAAAGTGGATGATAAACTATCCAAACTTGCAAACTCACTTGGTAATAATCCTCCCGGATCAGGTGAGGAGCTTGAAGATATAATGCGGAATGAGGGATTTGAAGATATGTTCCCCGTTCTTAATGATAAAGAAAAACAAAGGATCAGTGACGACGGGAAGATACCCGTGCGTTCAGCATGGCTGGAAAAAATAAATGAAGGGGGAATAGCACCCGATACCCTCCTTAATCTTGCCGGCCTGGCTTCCTTTGCCACTGACCAGGCTGAACTGGATAACAGAATCGATAGTGTTCTTAAATGACTATTTTCAAATACTGAAATTAAAAACCAAATCTTATGCGAAAGATATTGACACTTTTACTGGTCATTTTCACCCTGTCTGCCACAGGCCAGGTAAAATTTGATGATTATTTTATTGATAAAAGCCTGCGCTTTGATTTCATGCTGGCAGGTGATCATGAGACAACAAGAGCTTATCCCCTTGAAATGAAGGAAGAGCCATTTTACGGGGGTTCGCTGAACAAGCTCGTGGATCCCTTCCATTATGGTAACCTTCGTTACTTTATATATGATTTTGAATCAGGAAAGCTGATTTACTCGCGTGGCTATGGTTCACTTTCCCAGGAATGGCAGACCACTGCCGAAGCAAAAAAGATCAGGCGCACCTTTTATGAAGTAGCTACCTTCCCCTATCCCAAGAACGATGTCAGGTTCGTACTTAAGAAATACATGAAGGACGGAAGCCTGGAAACCGTCTATGAAAGGCTTATTGATCCTGAAGATTATTTTATACGCAGGGAACCTGTTAAGAAGGCTGAATTCGTCATGATAGCAGGCAATGAAGACCATCACAAGGCCGTTGACCTAGCATTTATTGCCGAAGGATATACTTCAGAGGAAATGACCAAGTTTCATGAAGATGTAAAAAGATTAACCGGAATATTGTTTGACTATGAGCCGTTTAAAGACTATACCGATAAAATAAATATCTGGGCCGTAGATGCTGTTTCAGAAGAATCGGGTACTGATGTGCCGGGCGAAAGGATTTACCGTAAAACAGCTCTCAACAGCAGTTTTTACACTTTTGATCTCGCCAGGTACCTTACCACCTTTGACATCAAATCGGTAAGGGATTATGCAGCAGTAGTACCATATGATAATATTATAGTGGTCATTAACAGTGAAAGATACGGTGGTGGAGGTATGTATAATTATTATTCCGGTACTACTGCCGATCATCCACTTACACCTGTGGTTTTTGTACATGAGTTCGGACATGGATTTGCAGGACTGGCCGATGAGTATTATTCATCTGAGGTCGCCTACGAAGAATTTTATCCCCTGGATGTTGAGCCATGGGAAGCCAATATAACAACACTGGTGGACTTTGAAAGCAAATGGAAGGCAATGATCGATGAAGACACCCCGGTGCCTACACCCCCAAGTGATGAATATAGTGACAAGGTGGGCCTTTTTGAAGGAGGGGGCTATTCAGCCAAAGGCATTTACAGGCCACAAATCGATTGCAGAATGAAAAGCAATGAGGCTGAAAGCTTCTGCAAAGTGTGCCAGAAAGCCCTAAGGGAGATGATAGAGTTTTATATCCGTTAATTATTCAACGATCCACTCATGGATGCCGCTGGAGAAGTTAGCCGGCAGCTTAACCCTGAGGCGCAGTGCCGTGCTTGGTGCCGGTGTGGCCCTTGCTGCAGAAGCTGTATCAGGAAGCCATACTTTCATCTCACCAGGGCCCCTGTTGTTCCAGAGGTGATATGGTATCAGCATTGATTCCTGTTTTTCCCCGAGTATAACTTCTTTATCAAGTGTTTTCCTTGCAGGCCGGGCCACAGTTTTTATTACGGACGTACCATTAAGCATATCATCACGGTATTCGGTCTGCATTTCAGAAGCAGGGTCATAGACAAGATTCAATACATTGCCATTCTCATTATCAGGCCATTCGGCACAGTACATAAGTGGCCCCCGTTGCACTGAAAACTTATTTCTGTCTGCTTCAACCCTCTTATCAGCTACGACTTTCTTAACGGGCATGGGTAGCACAAGCCTGATAATATCTCCCTTTTCCCATTTTCTTCTTATCACCGCATAGCCATCCACTAAAATGAGCTTAAAATCTTTTCCGTTTACACTCAGTTGTATATCTTTCTCTTCACCATCCTTAAACGAGTACAGTTCTCCGGGAATAGCATCGCCGCGGGCCCATCCCGGTATTCTCAACCTCAATCCAAATTCTGACTCATCAGCAGGATTTACACCTATTTCTATTTCACCGTCCCATGGATAATTGGTTTCTTGCACAATTTCCATAGTATTGTCCTCGATTTCTATTTCGGCATTGTTATCGAGGTAGAGATTCACATATATATCTTCTCCCCTTCTGGCATAAACATAGCCAGGCATGGATGGGATAAACCTGCATATATTTGAAGGGCAGCAGGCACATCCAAACCAGGCCTGTCTCTTATGCTGACCCGCCGATTCCAGTACATTGGGATAGAAAAACCTGTCGCCACTAAGGCTTACACCTGACAGCAGGGCGTTATAAAGCGTCCGTTCAAGAACATCATAATACTTTGATTCTCCATGATGAAGGAACATACGGTGGTTCCAGAATACATTTGCTATTGATGCACATGTCTCACAGTATGCTGACATGTTCGGAAGGTGATAGGGTTCGCCGAAACCTTCATTTCCTCCTGAAGCACCGATACCGCCGGTAACATACATTTTCCTGTGTACGACATCCTCCCAGATATGATTTATGGCATTGACATATTCCTGGTCGTTGGTAAGAGCAGCAACATCTGCCATTCCCGTATACATATATGCTGCACGCACCGCATGTCCTACAGCTTCCCTCTGGTCAACCACTTTTTTATGAGACTGTGAATATTTTTCACCGTCAGGCCCCCTTACATCAAGGAAAAATTTGGCCTGGTCAAGGTATTTCTGTTCACCGGTGACCAGATACAATTTCACCAGGCCTATTTCTATTTCCTGGTGACCCGGGTATGTTTCCAGTTTACCCCATCCTATTTCTTCAATCACCAGGTCGGCCGATTTAATAGCTATATCGAGAAAGTCCCTTTTGCCTGTTGCCCTGTAATGGGCCACTGCAGCCTCGTACATATGTCCCAGGTTATAGAGCTCATGGCTCAGTAAATGAGTTTTTTCCCATCTTTTGCCAACCCGGGGATGAGAATCATCACCCATGATCGTCCTGTAGGTATACAGGTAGCCATCTTCTTCCTGGGCAGCACCGATTTTATCAATAAGAGTATCAAGTTTTGCTTCAAGAGCAGGGTCAGGAAATGTTTGAAGACTGTAGCTTGCTCCTTCGATGATCTTAAATACATCTGAATCATCAAAAGGGTAGGAAGAACAGAATTCTCCTTCTGCCATCCCTCCTGCTATTTCAAAATTCTTTATCCTTCCTGTAATGGTTGACTGTTCTATTGCAATAGGAATAGTAACCTCATGGTTGGTCTTTATCCTGGGCGCCCAGAAATTATCTGTCACCGTGACGCTGGTAAAAGGTACCGGCTGAATAGGGTAACCTCCTTCAGTCTTTTCTCCTGATCTGTCAGCACACCCGGCAAAAATGAATCCTGACAATAATAAAATAGTACTGAATCTGAATTTTGACATGTTATTTTAGTTTTTCGTTTCTTTAATCCAAAGTGCCATCTTACCTTGTTTGTTTCTTTATCTCTTTAAGCCTTTTCATAACGTCATTTTCGCCTCTTCCAAAGTAATCATGAAGTATACTGTACTCTTCATACAACTTATCATATACTTTTACTTTTTCACTTGAAGGTTTGAATACGATATCCTTCACCTTCCCCATTAACCTGGCAGCTTCAAAGATATTATCATATCCATCCCTTTCCTTACCTGCAGCCACAGCTCCGAACATTGCTGAACCCAGGGCCGGAGCCTGGGGTGAGCCCGATATCTTTATTTCCCTGTTCGTTACATCTGCATATATCTGCATTATAAATGGATTTTTTTCTGCTATGCCGCCGGCCGCGTACAATTCTTCAACGGGGACGCCATTTTCATGGAAAGTATCTATAATCATCCTTGTACCATATGCAGTAGCCTCTATAAGTGCCAGGTAAATTTCTTCGGGTTTTGTAGACAATGTCATGCCGAGAATCATACCCGTAAGGTCAACATCAACCAGCACAGACCTGTTTCCATTCCACCAGTCAAGGGCCAGCAATCCACTTTCACCGGGTTTAAGAGAAGAAGCTTTTTCAGTTAGCAAGTCGTGAATATCCATGTTCATTTGCTTGGCTTCACTGAAATATGCCGGCGGAGTACAATTTTCCACAAACCACTGAAAATGATCGCCAACACATGACTGACCGGCTTCATATCCGAAATAACCTTCTATTATTCCGTCCTCCACAACGCCGCACATGCCCGGAACCGTAAATTCTTTATCTCCCAGTACCATATGGCAGGTAGAAGTACCCACTATCATCAACATTTTACCCGGGGATGTAATACCTACAGCCGGCACAGACACATGCGCATCGACATTTGCCACGGCTACGGCTGTCCCTTCCTTAAGTCCGGTTAACTCAGCAGCACGGGAGTTTATCTCACCTGCTTTACTACCTACGGGGTAAAGATCTGTTGACAGTTTCTCATTTACCAGCTTGCCCAGTTCCGGGTCCAGAGCTCTGAAAAAGTCATCACCGGGATACCCATCATGCTTGTGCCACAGAGCTTTATACCCTGCGGTGCAAGTATTTCGTTTTTCATTACCGGTTAGCTGCCATATAAGCCAGTCAGCCGCTTCAATAAACCTGTCAGCTTCTTTATATACTTCGGGTGCCTCATTCAGTGTTTGCCATACTTTTGGCACCAGCCACTCTGAGGATATCTTACCTCCGTATCTTTGAAGAAATCTCTGCTCCATTTTGCCGGCAATCTCATTCAGCTTATTGGCTTCAGTTTGTGCTGCATGATGTTTCCACAGTTTAACCCATGCATTTGGTTCAGATGCAAAGCTGTCGATTTTACACAGAGGTTTACCATCGGCTTTCACCGGCATCACGGTACAGGCAGTGAAATCAATTCCAACACCTATTATCTGTCCGGGACTAATTCCTGATTTACGCAGTACACCCGGTATGGTTTCTGATAATACCTCCAGGTAATCATCAGGGTGTTGCAGGGCCCAATCGACACCAAGAGGCGTTCCGTCGGGAAGCTTGCTGTCCATCACCCCATGAGGATAATCATATACACTGCTGGATATTTCGTTACCATTCTCAACATCTATGAGCACCGAACGGCCCGATAATGTTCCAAAATCTATTCCTATAACATATTTGCTCATCCCTTAATACTTTTTATCCTTGCTTATATTATTTTCTTCTATTTTTTATCCTTATCCTTCTGCCCGTAATATGCATCTTTACCGTGCTTTCTTGTATAATGTTTATCGAGCAGATATTGATCTACTCTGTCATAACCGGCGAGGGAGTAAGTTAAAATGGCCATCCGGGCTATTTCTTCAAGTGCGATTGCATTATAAACAGCCCCGGCGGCATTCTTTCCCCAGGCAAAAGGGCCATGATCATTCACTATTACCGCAGGCATTGCTTCTTCATCCAGTAACTTGAAAGTTTCGACTATCACTTTTCCGGTATTCAGCTCGTAGTCATTCTTCACTTCCTGAGGTTCAAGTTTACGCGTACATGGCACATCACCGTAAAAATGATCAGCGTGAGTGGTCCCCATAGCAGGTATTGGCAAGCCGGCCTGTGCCCATGCTGTGGCATTTGTTGAATGAGTATGCACAATTCCCCCTATAAAGGGAAAATTCCTGTATAGTTCAAGATGGGTGGAAGAATCGGAGGAAGGATTAAGATCTCCTTCAATTACCCTCTCCTCAAAATCCATAACCACCATGTCGTCAGCTGTCATCTCATTATATGCCAGTCCCGAGGGTTTAATAACCATAAGCTGGTTTTCATAATCCAGGCCGCTAACATTCCCCCAGGTGTGTATGACGAGTCCCGATTTATAAAGATTAATATTTGCTTCAAGAACTTCTTCTCTCAGTTTTTTAAGCATTTTTATTATTTATTAAGTACAGAAATTTATGCTTGTGATTGTTGATTACGATTGATTATATCAATGATCCCCTTTATTGGACGTCAAGGTTAAAGTAGAATCCCTGTCTTTTGAAATCTTCATACATGGAAGGGATAAACCTGTAATAATAAGCCCCTTTCTTCGAAGTTTCTTTCTCTTTCTCATCCAACTTTTCAAGCAGGTTCATAGAGATTATTTTTTTTCTGAAATTCCTCTTATCGATTTTTCTCTGGTAAATAGCTTCATAAAGCTCCTGCAGATGAACCAGGGTAAATTTTTCAGGCAGCAGTTCAAAACCAACCGGTTTAACCTTGATCCTGTCAATCAGTTCCTGATGTGCCCGTTCTACAATTTTTTTGTGATCAAAGATCAGTTTAGGCAAACGTGATATTGAACGCCAGTTAGCAGCATTTGCCTCTATCATCACCGGGTCGACCTCATGAGTTTTGATAAGTGCAAAATGTGAGATGGTTATCACTCTTCCACCTGAATCTCTATTAACATCACCCCAGGCATATGATTGCTCCATATATACATCTTTGAAGCCCGTAAGCTGGTATAAGACCCGGCAGGCAGCGTCCAGAACTCCTTCTTCTTTCTTGACAAAACCACCGGGGAGTGACCATTTGCCATACTCCGGTTTGAATTTTCTTTTTACCAGCAACAATTTTAATTCCTTATCCCAGATGTCATAGCCAAAAATAACACAATCTACTGCTACCAGGTTTTTATCTTGAACTGTATAATAACTAATCATTTTTCACTTAGACTCTCAGTAACAACAGGAACAGATTATTCCATTCCGGATGTAAAATGATAAAATAATTCATTCCAACGGAGCTCATTTCTTAATTTCTCTATCCTTACATCCCCGTCAATATCAACTGTTTCAACGCCAATCATTGAAGCGAAATCATGCAGATAGCGGCTGTCGATAGCAGTTGAAAAACCTGTATGATGAGCACCACCTGCAATTATCCAGGCAGTTGCGGCTGTTTTAAGATCGGGAGCAGGTTCCCAGAGCACACTGGCAACAGGCAGCTTAGGCATATCAGGACATTCTATTATTCTTACCGGGTTAATTAAGAGGCGGAACCTGTTACCCAGGTCAATTATTGAAGCATTGATACCCTTATCGGGGCCAGCCTTAAATACCAGCCTGGCAGGATCCTCTTTACCTCCTATGGAAAGAGGGTGTATTTCAAGCCTGGGCTTTTCTTCGCTTATACTCGGACATATCTCAAGCATATGTGCCCCAAGCACTGCATTTTTACCCGGCTCAAGATGGTAAGTATAGTCCTCCATAAATGATGTGCCCCCATCGAGGTCATGTGCCATGACCTTCATTGATCTGACAAGGGCAGATGTTTTCCAATCACCTTCGGCTCCGAAGCCATACCCTTCCGACATCAATCTCTGAACCGCCAGTCCCGGCAACTGGGGTAAGCCATGCAAGTCTTCAAAATTTGTAGTGAAAGCTTTGAAGCCACCCTGTGCCAGGAAATTCCTTAAGCCTCTTTCTATTCGTGCTGCATTCTTTAAGAAGTCTGATGTTAGGATACTTTCGTCATTTATTACGTATAAATCGTAATATTCCTCTATCAGCTTATTTATGTCCTTATCTGAAACGGAATCACATTCCCGTACAAGGTCACCCACACCGTATCCATGAACCGAATAATTCATCTGTATCTGGGCCGACACCTTATCACCCTCTGTAACTGCCACATCCCTCATGTTGTCACCAAATCGTGCAAGCCTCAGGGACCTGGTGTCGGCAAGTGCAACAGCTGCACGTGCCCATATGGCAATATCATCAATACATTCTTTATCTTTCCAGTGCCCTGTAACCACCTTTCTTTCCAGCCTCAGCCTGGAGCCGGCAAAACCAAATTCCCTGCCTCCGTGGGCTGACTGGTTCAGGTTCATAAAATCCATGTCAATATCCTCCCACGGTATATCGCGGTTAAACTGGGTATGGAAATGCAATAAAGGTTTATTCAACAACTTCAGTCCATTAAGCCACATTTTAGCGGGTGAAAATGTATGCATCCAGGCAATAAGACCAATACAGTTATCATCGTGATTTGCCTCCGAGCATATTTTTGTTATCCCGGCCGCAGAAGTCAGGACAGGCCTGAAGACTACCTTAACAGGTATGCCCGGATCCTTATCAAGAGAGCCTGCAATTACTTTCGAATCTTCTTTTACTTTGTTTAATGTTTCCTCACCATACAGGTGTTGGCTGCCTGTGACAAACCATATTTCAGAATTATTATAAATATCCATTAACCTTAAATTTTTTTCTACCAGAAATAAGCATAAAATAATATAACTACAGTAATAATAATGGCTGAATTAACAAGGTCCCAGTTGGTCCAGCTTGCCCTTGTAATAGCTTTTTGCTCAGGACTTGCAGAACGGAGATAAAGTCCCCTGATTGATTCAGCATCTTTCTTTTTAGTGAATGAGCTTACGACCACCATTACTATTATTACAAGGAAGAAAAGAATAACCTCGTAATGATATACATTTGTATCAACAAATATCCTGTACCAGATAGATTCAGGCACTATACTTTTTTCAAATACTTTGAATCCCAACTTAAGCATTCCCAGGCTAAAGCCGGTGATAAGTCCTGTAAGGCCGGCCACCGGGGTAGTCTTCTTTGATAATACACCAAGCAAGAAAACGGCAGCTATACCCGGGGCAAGCATAGATTGTACTTCCTGCAAATACTCATATAACACATTCCCAAGGCCTCTCATTACAGGTATCCAGAGGACTCCCAGTACTACTACGACAGCAGTTGCAATCCTACCTACCACCACCAATCGTCTCTCGGTGGCATCAGGTTTGAATTTCTTATAAAAATCCACGGTGAACAGGGTAGCCGATGAATTAAATAACGACGATAAGGAACTCATTAATGCCGCCAGAATACCACCCACCACTATTCCCTTAAATCCTATGGGTAACAATTCCGTTATGAGGGCAGGGAAGGCCGCATCAGAATTAGTCAGCTCCATTAAACCTTTCTGGTTCAATGCAAAAGCTATCATTCCCGGGATCAAAAATATAAATACAGGTGTCAGTTTCAGGTAAGAGCCGAAAATGGCACCACGCCGTGATTGTCTCTGGTCTCTTCCCGAAAGCACTCTCTGAACAATGTACTGGTCGGTACACCAGTACCAGAAACCGATTATCGCCGACCCGAACAGTACTCCCGTCCATGGAAACTCAGTATCTTTTGCTGATCGCACCAGTGATGTCATATCGTCCCCATACTCGTTTACCGGTACGGCACGGCATATCTCCATCATCTCATTCCAGCCACCCAGTTTCGTCAATCCCATAATAAGGATCACTATTGAACCAACCAATAATATCGGGGTTTGAACAACCGAGGTTGCCAGCACTGCTCTCATACCCCCAAGCACAGTGTATATGCCTGTAAGTATAACGAGCCCGACAGCACTTATCCAGAAAAAATCAATCCCGAACATTGATTCTATGCCAAAGACCTCTTTAAACACGACCCCACCGGCATACACAGTCACCGCAACCTTCGTCAATACATAGCTTACAAGAGAAATAATGGATAGGATGGACCTGGACTGCGAATTGTATCTTTTTTCCAGGAATTCAGGCATCGTAAATACGCCGCTCCTGGCATAAAAAGGAACAAACAGCCAGCCAAGGATAAGAATCACCCAGGCATGTATCTCCCAGTGAGCCATTGCCATACCACTTGATGCCCCTGTGCCTGCAAGCCCAACAAGATGTTCAGAACCTATATTCGACGCAAATATGGAAGCACCTATAGCCAACCATGTTGCATTACGTCCGGCAAGAAAATAATCGGATGAGGTTTCTTCCTTCTTTCTTACCACCCAAATAATTACACCAATTAAACCAAGACAAAACAACCCGAGTACGATCCAGTCAATTAATGTCATTTCATTTTAGAATTAGTTATTACAATTCAGGAAAAGCTGTACCCTGTATATATACCCCTACTGCAATACCCCTGTCTAATTGAGTGATGGTAACAGACTTTTATTTAATTTCAAAAATTTTATAACAAATATATAAAAAATATTTAATGTAAATTATACACTTAAATATATTTTTTTAAGGTACATATATTATCATAAATGAAAAAAAATCCCCCACGGTTTCCGAAGGGGATTATTCGCGTTAATTCGTATTATTTCTTCTTATCGTCAGGCTTTGAGAGTGAATCCCTCATACTGGTATCAGCTTCAATATTTTTATACCTGTAATAATCCATCACACCAAGATTACCTTTTTCGAATGCTTCAGCGATAGCAAGTGGTACTTTCACTTCAGCTTCAATAACCTTGGCTCGTGCTTCCTGTGCTTTTGCTTTCATTTCCTGCTCCTGAGCCACGGCCATTGCCCTTCTTTCTTCGGCTTTAGCCTGGGCAATATTTTTATCAGCATTTGCCTGGTCCATTTGCAGTACAGCACCAATATTTTTACCGATATCAATATCTGCTATATCAATAGATAATATTTCAAAAGCAGTACCTGCATCAAGACCTTTTTCCAGCACTACTTTTGAGATAAAATCAGGATTTTCAAGTACTTTTTTATGACTATCGGCTGATCCTATGGAAGATACAATACCCTCACCCACTCGTGCCAGTACTGTTTCTTCTCCTGCCCCACCAACCAGTTGTCTGATATTTGCCCTGACCGTCACCCTGGCTTTGGCAATCAGCTGTATACCATCTTTAGCCACGGCCGTTACGGGTGGTGTATCTATCACCTTTGGGTTTACTGACATTTGCACGGCTTCAAAAACATCCCTGCCAGCCAGGTCAATTGCCGTTGCCATATTGAAAGGAAGATCGATATTTGCTTTGGCTGCCGACACTAGTGCATGTACAACCTGAGCCACCCTTCCTCCTGCCAGGAAGTGTGCCTCCAGGTCATCCCTGTTCAGTTTCAATCCGGCTTTATCACCTTCAATCATTGCCACTACTATCACAGATGGCGGTACTTTACGCCAGCGCATAAAAATAAGTTGAAGCAGTGATATCCTAACACCTGATACCAGGGCCTGGAACCATAATCCTATTGGTATAAGATAAAGTAAAAGCCAGAGAAGGATAATAACTCCAACAATAATTATAACATACATTGCTATTGGGTTCATACTATTGTGTGTTTATTGGTTTTACAATTATTTTGTTTGATTCTATTTTGACTATTTCAACTTCTGTATTCTGATCAATAAGTTTATCCATGGCTTTTGCCTCGTAATATTCATTGCCGATCATCACTTTACCCATAGGGTTAAGACGTGTGATAGATTTGCCTTTATCACCAACTTTTATCCTCCCCTCCTCCATTCTAACAAAATCCACTTTACCATCGATTGCTTTATTAAGCATCAATTTTTTCCATGTACCTGCTTTAAGCATAAAAACTGCCGTTAATCCTATCAGCACCGCAGTTGAGATCAGCACTATAAGACCTGTTGCCGGTCCTTCATAATAGAAGGCCATCACGACACCTGCAACAATACTTATTGCCCCGCCAATACCCGCTATGGTTATACCGGGTACAATAAGGAACTCAACTATGAAAAGAAAAATTCCCAGTATTATCAAAAAAATAATTATACCCAGTGATTCCATTCCCAATTATTTTACTTCACAGGTAAGGTTCCGGTCAAGAAGTCCAGTCTGCATTGATAAAAGGACCCTTTTCCTCCCGGACTTAATTTCACAACTGCCTTTATGATGGGCAATTAATGCACATTGTTCAGCCTGAACGGGGTCATGGTCACATATTTCAACCAATGATTCAATTACATGGCCAAAAGTGTTGTAATCGTCATTAAATAAAATGAGTGTAGATTTGTAATTATCTTCGGCCCTTTTCTTATGTGCAAATGGCTTTTCTTTCATTTTGGTTTTTTTTACACTGGTTTCTTAAGCCGTTTTGTTTTTATTTCTCAAAATACAATTCAAATAATTTCTTAGCCGTCTCAAGGGGAATTTCTGTTGTCCCCAGGTAAGCCACCACTTTTGATTCTTTCAGGCCATTTCTGTACAAAAGATCTGCATAGGCGGCAGCACTTTCAAAAGTAAGAAATTTTCCAATTAAATACACATACTCATTATCGTCAGTTTCAAAAATATCATAACTCTTTTTATCGGCAAGTCTCTCAAGCAATTCAAGCTGATCATCCTCTACCTTCTTTTTCACTTTCATCACCTGCACCCTGTATACCAGGGTTGGGGGTTCTTGTGGTTCTGCTGTTTTCCGGCTAATTACGGTATCCTGTTTGAAAAGGCTGATATCTGACCATTGTTTTTCGAGCTGCTCTGCTTTTTCCATACTTATCCTGCTTCCATCCATCAATGCAAGAATAAAAGCATCGGTAAAGCCTTTTTTCTTAACTTTAACAAGGGCCCCTTCTGCATCCTCTTTTGACCTGAACATACCGGCATAGTAAAAATTTATATCTGAATTCTCATCCCTGTATATACTTATTGGCCCGAGACCTTTAAAGAATGATGCTTCCTTCGGATTTCTGAAAGCCGCCAGCTGAATCCTGTAAATGAAACCTTCGGGCAATTCCGGATTAACAGGTATGTTTTTCTGTTGTCCGTACTCTTCACTGAACAATTCCAGGACCGGTGAAGGACGTTTTACTGTTTTGGCAATTGTATCAGCACTTATAGTGTCTGGCTCAACCATGGATGTATCCGGTATTTCTTCCTCAGGTTCTTCGGGCATATCCTCTTTAATATTCCTTAAGGCAGGCAGCGTATTCTCATCATATTTTTCAGAGGCTAAGTCTGCTGCTTCCCTGTATTTCTGATCAGCTATCTTCTGATATTCAAATGCTGATTGTTCAAGAGATAATATTTTTGACCTCACCGATTGCCTGTCTGATTCTGACAATTCATTCAGTGCAGACCTGTACCTGTCGGCCAGCTTTAAAAGTGAATCAGCCCTGAATTGATATTCAAGTGCTTCTCTGGCAAGGATCTCATATTCATCACCCGGACCTTGTTCCTGTTCAACAGCAGTTTCCTCAGTATCCTGACCGGCAAGAGTATCCTTTTCCTGATAAGCTTGATAATCTTTCCGCTCCTGCTCCTGCCCTCTTTCAACTATTTCCGGCTTTTCATCCAGGATATCGCCAATACCCTTTTCACATTCTGAAATAAGTTTATCTATGTTCAGCGCCTTTATTTCCCTCCTGCGTGCATATTCTTTGTAAGTATCATAGGCATCAATGGCAAGGTCAAAATCACCTGCCAGTTGATATGCCCTTCCCAGGAAATACCATGCTTTTGAAGGCACCTGCCGGATGGAAGATGAATTTATAATCGCCTCCCTGAGCAGTGTTTTTGCCATGTCAGGATTTTGCTTTAATTCAACCATGCAGGTTCCGGTATAATACTTGTACACCGGATCAGCGCTGAACCTTTCCGAGAGAGCTTTATAGTGCTTAAGTGCAGTAATATAATCTCCCTGATTAAATGCTCTCTCCGCAATATCCCTGTCAGGGATAAAATCAGGATCCTGTGCAAATGTAGTCTGGCAGTAAATGATTATTACAACTGCAAGCTGCAGTAATTTCCAACTGCTCATTTTCAACTTAATCGGCTTCATAATTGTTGTTAATAACAATTACATATTTTTCTTTCAATATACGATTCAAACTTCGTAAATTTACATTTAATATAAAAATAATAAGTAATTATGACAGAAATTAAGGAAGGCAAAGATCAAAATGGCAATGTAATCAGGTCGGACCAGAAATTTTCTGAAAAGCACGATTTGCCTTTTCCCCTTATATCTGATGATGAAAAAAAATTATGAGTGAATACTGAGCGTGTGGTGAAAAGAAAGGTAGATACCAGGGCACATGCTGAGCAGATATACAAATTATACGAATAATAATACCAAACAATCTAAGTCTATAGTATGAGTAACGAAAAGAAAGAAATGAACAAGGATAAGCTTAAAGCCCTGGAAATCACAATGGGCAAAATTGAAAAGGATTTTGGTAAGGGCACCATAATGAAACTGGGAGACCAGGCCGTGCAGGATGTACGATCAATTAGCACCGGCTCCATAGGCCTTGATATGGCACTCGGCATAGGAGGTATACCCAGAGGAAGGGTTACTGAAATATACGGACCTGAAGCTTCAGGAAAAACAACACTGGCTATCCAGGTTATTACTGAAGCACAGAAAGCCGGTGGCGTGGCAGCCATTGTTGATGCAGAACATGCCTTTGACCGCTTTTATGCAGAAAAGCTGGGCGTCGACATAGACAACCTGTTAATATCGCAACCCGATAATGGTGAGCAGGCCCTCGAAATAACAGACCACCTGATACGCTCGGGTGCCCTTGATATTGTTGCCATTGATTCTGTTGCTGCCCTTACACCAAAGGCAGAAATTGAAGGTGAAATGGGTGATTCCAAAATGGGACTTCAGGCACGCCTTATGTCACAGGCACTACGTAAACTTACTGCCAATATCAGTAAAACACATACATGCTGTATATTCATTAACCAGCTGAGGGAAAAAATAGGTGTTATGTTCGGCAACCCTGAAACAACAACGGGTGGGAATGCCCTTAAATTTTATGCATCAGTAAGACTGGACATCCGCAAAATAAGCCAGATAAAGGAAGGCGAAGAGGTAATAGGAAGCCGCACCAGGGTTAAAGTGGTTAAGAATAAAGTGGCTCCGCCATTCCGTAAAGCCGAATTCGATATTATGTACGGTGAAGGAATAAGCCGGACAGGTGAAATAATCGATATGGGCATAGAGCATAATATACTGTCCAAAAGCGGATCATGGTTCAGCTATGGTGATACCAAACTCGGACAGGGAAGGGAAGCAGTGAAACAAATATTGGCTGATAACCCTGAACTGCTGGAAGAACTTAGCCTTAAAATAAAAGAAGCGCTTAAACCCAAAACTTAAAATATGAACCGTTTTTATTTGTTAACAGCATCTCTCCTTTTGATGCTGATAAGTTATTCCTGTCAGGATACCGGAACGACAGAAAAGGCCGATTTTAACCTACAACTGACAGAACAGGAAAAAGAAGGGGGAGTAATGACCCCCGAAATTTTATGGAAGTTTAGAAGAATGGGCAATATATGCCCCTCACCCGATGGTGAGACCGTACTTTTTACCCTCACTGAGTATAAGCTTGAAAATGAAGCAAGGAGAACAAATATTTTTGCATTGCCAGTAGAGGGAGGTGATCCTGTGCAACTAACGGATGAAGGAGGCAGCTCCCCTTCATGGATAATGAAGGGTGAAAAAATTGCCTTTACAAACCAGGGAAGCCTGTGGACAATGAACCCTGATGGAAGTGATAAAAAGAAAATTGAAAATCTAGCCGATTTTGAGCTATACTCGGTATCACCACAGGACGATATGATATATTTCACCAGGAGAGTTAAGCTCGACCAGACACCAAACGAAAAACATGACATGCCGCTGGCTAACATGAGAATAATAGATGATCTTATGTACAGGCACTGGAATTACTGGCACGATTATTCTTACAGCCATATCTTTGTTGCTTCTTTCGATGGTGAGTCAGTAACAGGTGAAAAAGATATCATGGAAGGGCAAAAATATGAATCTCCTACAGCTCCGTGGTTTGACGGCTCAGAGATAAGCTGGAGCCCCGATGGTAAAAAAATTGCATACACCTGTAAAAAACTCCGGGATAAAGAAGCGGCAGTAAGTACAAACACAGATATATATTTATATAAGCTTGAAGATGAGAGCACAATCAACCTCAGTGAATTAAACAGGGGTTTTGACCATTATCCCGTATTTTCTCCTGATGGGTCGAAAATAGCCTGGCAGAGCCAGGAAGAAGAAGGCTATGAATCGGATTTGGAAAGATTATTTATCTACGATTTTAATGAGCGGTCAATATCATGGCCTTCAGAAGGATGGGATTATAACATAGAGAATATTATATGGACACCCGATGCCGATAAAATATATTTCTCCAGCCCTTACCTGGGCACTGTCCAGATCTTCAATATTGACCTCGCCTCAGGTGCCATAAATCAAATAAGTAAAGGGAAATATAATTTCAGCCCGGTTGATATTGCAGGTGATACCCTTATCACCGGTATTCAGTCTATGTCCTTGCCCACCGAGGTAGCCACTGTGGTTACAACATCAGGTGATATGAGTATAATAAGCTCCGTTAACAGCCATATTCTCGACCACATTAAAATGGGAGAAACGGAAGAGAGGTATATCAAGGCAAGTGACGGCAAGGATTTACAAATGTGGATTATTTATCCTCCTGATTTTGATTCATCTAAAGAATACCCCGCCCTGCTCTATTGCAAGGGAGGTCCCCAGGGCCCGCTCGGACAGGGATGGTCGTACCGGTGGAATTACCAGATGATGGCTGCAAACGGTTATATAGTGGTTGCCCCCAACAGGCGTGGTAACTCAGGCTTCGGTTCCCAATGGAGAGAACAGATATCAGGTGACTATGGAGGAAAAAATATGCAGGATTACCTTGATGCCATTGATTATATGGCTGCCGAACCATTTGTTGATGAAGAGAGACTTGGAGCTGTGGGTGCAAGCTATGGAGGATATTCAGTCTTTTACCTGGCGGGTATTCACGAAGGCCGGTTCAAAGTCCTGATATCACATTGCGGGATGTTCAATATTGAAAGCTGGTATGGCTCAACCGAAGAACTCTGGTTCCCGAACAAGGATATTGGCGGACCATACTGGGAAGATCCGAAACCGGTGGGCTACCAATACTCACCACATCTGAAAATAGATAAATGGACAGCTCCAATATTAATCATTGTTGGAGAACACGATTACAGGATACCTTATACACAGAGCCTTGAAGCATTTACAGCGGCACAGATGAACGATGTACCCAGTAAATTACTATTCTTCCATAATGAAACTCACTTTGTTACCAGTCCACAGAATGCAGTTATATGGCAGAGGGAGTTTTTTGAGTGGTTAGATACCTACTTGAAATAGTATAAGGTTTTGGATATTGTAAAGTTATGAATTATGAATATCGAATAACGAATGTCGAATATTGAAGTAATACGAATAAAACAATTCTTCGTCATTCGCTAATCGATATTCGATATTCATCATTCAAAGCCCTGATTAATTAGTTTTAACGCTGAATCCAATTTCTGCTGGTTATTAAGTTTGCCGTCGAGCCAGTGTATAGTAATGCCCCGCCGTTCCATACCCCTGAACCAGGTCATCTGTCTTTTTGCAAACCGGTGTATGGCAGTCTCAAGGCTCTTTTTCATCGCATCATAACTGATCCTACCCTTGAGGTAATGAGTAATATACCTGTATTCCAAACCGTAATAAGCCAGGTCATCAGGCGAGACACGCCTTTCCAGCAGAGACTTAACTTCTTCCACCATACCTGATTGCAGTCGTGATTCCAGCCTCATGCTTATTCTCTTCCGTATTTCATCCCTCTCAAAGCTGATGCCCAGTATAAGTGGCCTTATCTGCGGGAAATAATCATCGCCGGTATCATTCTCCTGATAGTATTCCTCAATCTCAATAGCCCTTATAGCTCTTTCCCGGTCATCGATATCTGTTATGTTATGGAGGGTTTTATAAGACGAGAGTATTTTGGTCAGTTCAGCAAGCGATTTATCACCCAGCCTTCTTCTCAGTTCTTTATTTACCGGTACTTCAATCAGCTTATACCTGCTCACTATGCTATCGATATACATACCTGAACCACCGCATACTACCGGCAGAACATCCCTTTCTTTAAGTTCCCTGTACACCCTGAGAAAATCCCGCTGGTATTCATATACGCTGTATTTACAACCCGGATCAACAATATCGATAAGATGGTAAGGTATCTTCTTCCCATCCACAATATAATCATCATAATCCTTGCCTGTGCCAATATTCATTTCACGGTATACCTGCCTGGAATCTGCACTTATTATTTCACCGCCGGTTGCTGAGGCCAGGAGGGAAGCAAAGCTGGTTTTACCTGAAGCAGTAGGCCCGGTTACCACAACTATATCCACTATATCATAATTGCTGCTTGCCATACCTGAATTGTTTCTTTAAAATTAGTTATTTTTGCTGCTTTGTAAAATACAATCGATATGATCGACCTTCGGATGCTCAGTGACAGGGCAAGATATATTATTATACACCCGGTGAATGCTTGGGAAACGATAAGGGATGAAAGCAGGTCAGTTAGAACGGTGCAATCCTCATTTCTCATTCCTTTGCTCTTATTAATATCGCTTTCTGCCTTTGCCGGTTCATTAATATATAATCCTACGGGTCTGTCAATATTATTTCCAATAATACTGGCATTAAAGCAATTTATCAGCTTTTACCTGACTGTTTTGCTTTCATCGTGGGTCCTCAATGAGTTTTCCCTTGTCTTTATACAAAGCAAAGATTATTCCTTTAATTTTAAGCTGGTTACATATTCTCTTACTCCTCTCTTCGTTACTGTTTTTATAACCAGGCTCTTACCTGATCTGGCACTGATAAACATCCTTTCACTTTATGGTGCTTACATCCTGTATTGCGGTTTGAAAACTATTCAAAATATTACAGGGCAAAGTTTATTAAGATACTTTATTGTAGCTTTGCTTACCATAATAGTATTTTATTTTGCCATAAGCTGGATGAGTAGTTCATTGCTGGAAGGCATGTATTTTGCATTTGCAGGTAAGGTATGAAGAAAGAAAAGAAACATAATACTGTCATTAAGAACAAGAAAGCATCACGTGATTACACCTTTATTGATACCTATATTGCCGGGATACAGCTTACCGGTACAGAGATAAAATCAATCAGGGCAGGGAAAGTGAGTCTGGTTGATTCATATTGCAGGTTCAGAAATGGTGAATTATTTGTTACGGGAATGAATATTGCTGAATATTACTGGGGTAATATCAATAATCATGAGCCCCGGAGGGAAAGAAAGCTCTTGCTGCATAAAAAAGAATTGAAAAAGCTTGAAAGAAAAACAAAGGAAAGCGGACTGACCATCATTATGACAAAGCTGTTTATAAATGACCGCGGTATAGCCAAAGCTGAAATAGCACTTGCCAGGGGTAAAAAAGAATATGACCAGAGGGAAACACTTAAGCGAAAGGATGCACAGAGAGAAATAGACAGGAAGCTTAAGTTCTGATTATTCCGTCAATGTTCTTGCCAGTTCAACTGATATTTGTTCATCACCCCGGTAAGCCACAATAAAAGCATCATTAAGACCCTGGCCTTTCAATTCATCAAGATAAACAGATGCTTCGGGATAAGTAGTAAAAGACCCGCTCTGGTATTTATATATATTACCTGTCCTGAGAATTATGATATCGTCTTTTAAGCCGCATCTTATCCTTTTTTCAAGCTCCGATTTTGTAATCTGCTCTGATGCTATTGCCACCTGGATCCTGAATTTGATTTCCTGCGGTTTTTCAATTATTACCCTATCGGGTGATATAACATTATCGTCATGAATCTCTTCCCGGTAAAACTCCTCCAGGTCTTCTTCAACATTGGCATCCTGATCCAGGCTTATGATTACAGGACTAAATTCAACTGATTTACGCTCTTTCCCCTCTATAACATAATCAAGTCTGCCTCCCAACCTGAAAGATCCTGCTAATGACTCATCAGCCATAGCGAGGTAACTAATTCTTATTATTTCATCCTCGGGCAATTTTAACCATATAAAATTCACCTGGTTATTGTCCCAGTAGAAATCAGCTCCGGCGGTATTCCCGCTTTTAATCGAAAAGCCCTGTGGCAGGTCCTGGTAAAACCTGGCAAAATCGTTCATGCCCGCATTCCGTATTTCTATTCGCACAGGCACATAACTTCCGGGAGGCCAGGAAGGCTGGGTAATGACATTAATTGACTTCTCCTGTGAAGCAGCAGCCGGAGAAAGAAAAACCATCAGTGCAATAAACACAACGAATCTCATAAAATAAATATTAGAAGTTTGGACTAAGCAGATATTTTGTATAGAATTGATCAATAAGATCCACCGCTTCATCGGCAGTATCAACAATATTAAACAGCTCAAGATCTTCGGGTGAAATATTAGATTCTTCCTCCAACATTGTCGTTTTAATCCATTTTAGCAATCCGCTCCAATATTTTTTACCCATCATTACAATAGGAAACTTACCTATCTTCTTTGTCTGTATCAGTGTTATGGCCTCAAAGAGTTCATCAAAGGTACCAAAGCCGCCGGGCAGTACAATAAATCCCTGGGAATATTTAACAAACATCACTTTCCTCACATAAAAATGATCAAATGTTATCAGTTTATCAAAATCGATATAGGCATTTGCTTTCTGTTCAAAAGGAAGGTCAATATTAATCCCCACTGATTTGCCTTTACCCCTGGAAGCTCCTTTATTAGCTGCTTCCATAATTCCTGGTCCCCCGCCGGTTATTATTCCATAACCTTTAGTTATCAGCTTATAAGCTATTTCTTCAGCCAGTATATAATATTTATTATCTACCTTCGTTCTGGCTGATCCAAAAATGGAGACACAGGGTCCTATCCTGGCCAGTTTTTCAAATCCTTCAACAAACTCAGAGATGATCTTAAAGACCCTCCACGAGTCCATTGTATGGATCTCATTCCATGTTTTATTCTCGAAGGCATCCTGGACAAGGTCGTTTGATTTTTCCATAATATTTAAAAATAATAAATATACACCAAGCTAGAAAAAATTAAGCTCCTTACTCAAGTATTTTCCGGTATAGCTATCTTTTTGTTTTGCCAGCTTCTCCGGGGTACCTGCAAATATAATATCACCACCGTATCTTCCGCCTTCCTTACCCATATCAATAATAAAATCGGCCATTTTTATAACATCCATATTATGCTCGATGACTATTACAGTATTGCCTCTGTCAACCAGCCTGTTCAGGACACACAGGAGCACCCTTACATCCTCAAAATGCAAACCTGTGGTAGGTTCATCCAGGATATAAAGCGTACGTCCCGTATCTTTCCTTGCCAATTCGGCAGCCAGTTTAACCCTTTGGGACTCCCCTCCTGACAGGGTTGTGGACGGCTGACCCAGCCTTATATAACCCAGCCCTACATCCTGTAATGTCTTAAGCTTTTTATATATAGATGGTATATTTTCAAACAGTTTCACTGAAGAATTAATTGTCATATCAAGCACATCGCTTATTGACTTCCCCTTATACTTAACTTCAAGTGTCTCCCTATTATATCGTTTACCGTTGCATTCGCTGCAATTGACATGAACGTCAGGAAGGAAATTCATTTCAATAGTCTTTACTCCTGCACCCTGGCACCCTTCACACCTGCCCCCCTTAACATTAAACGAGAACCTGCTTGCTTTAAAACCCCTGATTTTTGCTTCAGTAGTCTGTTCAAAAAGTTTCCTTATATCGGTAAAAACACCTGTGTATGTTGCAGGGTTTGACCTTGGTGTCCTCCCTATGGGGCTCTGGTCAACCTCTATAACCTTGTCAATATTTTCAATCCCTTCAATAGTATCATATGGCAATGAAGTTTTACCTGAGCGGTGAAGTTTTGCTGCAAGAGCCGGGTGGAGGGTCTGGTTAATAAGTGATGACTTGCCACTTCCTGACACACCGGTCACACATATAAATGTACCAAGAGGAAAAGAAAGATCCACATTTTTGAGATTATGCCCACTGGCACCTGAGATCAAGAGTTTTTTGCCGTTTCCCTCCCTTCTTGTCCCGGGAATTTCAATCTTCTTTTTACCCGACAGGTAAAGACCGGTTAAGGATTCTGTTTTACTTACCTGGCCAGGACTGCCTTCAGCCACCAGGGCACCCCCGTTTCTCCCTGCCATTGGCCCCATATCAACTATATGATCAGCCGACAACACCATTTCACGATCATGTTCCACAACTATAACGGAGTTACCGCTGTCTCGCAATTGTTTCAAGGAAGCTATTAGACGACGGTTATCTCTCTGATGGAGGCCAATGCTGGGCTCATCAAGTATATAAAGGACATTTATCAACCGTGACCCGATCTGTGTGGCGAGTCTTATCCTCTGGCTTTCGCCGCCGGAAAGTGTTCTCGCTCCCCTGTTAAGTGATAGGTAATCGAGGCCCACGTCAAGAAGGAAGCCAATACGTGAACGAATTTCTTTAAGTATTTCCGAGGCAATTTTTTTCTGCCTCTCACTCAACTTAGGTTCGAGACTGTCAATAAAATCGGCCA
Organism: Bacteroidota bacterium; assembly: GCA_034659275.1. Lineage (GTDB taxonomy): Bacteria > Bacteroidota > Bacteroidia > Bacteroidales > VadinHA17 > UBA9300. The sequence continues at coordinate 61,058 of JAYEGY010000117.1, forward strand.
GCTCCCTTATATCCATGAACGACAGTTCTCCCAGGTTCTTTCCTCCCAACCTGTAATATAAAGCTTCTTTCTTGAGCCTGGTCCCTTTGCATTCAGGGCATGTTTTATAATATATATAATTGTTTTTCGACCTGCTACTTTCCCTACCTCCATTGATAACTTCCTGGTTACCAATATAGTTAATCACACCTTCGAAGGTAAGGAAATAATTAGATGTTATCCCCAGGGGAGTGTTTGAAAGCTTGAGCACTTCATCTGAACCGTAGAGGATGGTGTTCATTGCTTCATCCGGTATATTTTTTATCGGTGTGTCGAGGCTAAAGCCGTACTTATCGGCTATTGTTTCCAACTGCCAGAATATCCACATATTACGATATTTACCTATAGCCTCGATGCCTCCCTTTCTGATACTTAAACTGTCATCCGGTATTATCTTTTTCACATCTACTTCACTAACCACACCAAGGCCATTGCAGCGCGGGCATGCCCCCTGGGGTGAATTAAATGAGAAGGTGTGTGGTGCAGGTTCATTATAAGATATACCTGTTGTAGGACACATTAAATACCTGCTGAAGTATGAAGGTTCTTTCCCGTCTGCGTCCAGAACCATCATAACACCATCTCCCTGGTCGAGTGAAAAAAGTATTGAATCGCGGAGGCGACGTTCATTTACCTTTGAGGGTATAAATTTATCAACAACTATTTCTATATAATGTGTCTTGTATCGGTCGAGCCTCATTTCCGGTTCAAGTTCACGTATAAGCCCATCGATTCTCATATTCAGGAAGCCCTTGCGCCTAAGCTGTTCAAATAGTTCTTGATAATGTCCTTTCCGCCCCTTTACTACGGGAGCCAGGAAATATATTTTCCTGTCCCTGTATCTTTTTTTTATCAGGTCAATTATCTGCTCATCGGTATATCTCACCATCTTCTCTCCCGTAGCATATGAATAAGCATCGGCAGCTCTTGCGTATAAGAGTCTGAGGTAATCATATATTTCAGTAATTGTACCTACAGTAGACCTGGGATTTTTATTGGTTGATTTCTGCTCTATAGAGATAACAGGGCTCAGACCGGTTATTTTATCTACGTCGGGTCTTTCCATTCCCCCGAGAAATTGCCTGGCATATGCCGAGAATGTTTCCAGATACCTGCGCTGCCCCTCGGCATATATAGTATCGAATGCAAGTGAAGATTTACCGCTTCCACTCAGGCCGGTTATTACCACAAGCTTTTCCCTGGGTATCTTAACATCAATATTTTTAAGATTATGAACCCTGGCCCCTCTTACATGTATCCTATCTTCGTATATACTTTCTGTCCCTTTCACAATTATTAATATGCATTTGTCCGTGCGCTATCCACAGGTATCTTGATACTGTACGACAGGCCTGACCTGTTATTGAGGTATGGTTGTCTCAACCATGGATTTAATGCTTTCAGTATCTTATAGTTTGTTCCGAAGCTGGCCGCAAAATCAGCGAAGCTGTTAACTGTTGTATCAACAAGAACTGTGGTATATTCCAGGGGTGGATAAAGATGCTCATCGGGTATATCAAATCCATAGTTGTCCGGATTAGTGAAAATAGTCTTAAATGCCAGTATCCTGAAAATATACCTCGATGTTTCTTCCGGAAGGAGAAGATCATAGTAATTATCCTGGTCTTGTATATCTATCAAATTATCAACGCCATTTGATCCCCTGTTGTATGATGCTGCAACCATAGTCCAGTTACCGTATTTCTCATATGATTTAAGGAAATATCTGCAGGCAGCAGCAGTTGATTTTTCCAGGTGGTAACGTTCATCTATCTCCCGGTTGATTTCCAGCCCGTATTCTTCAGCCGTAGAAGTCATGAATTGCCAGAAACCTGTTGCCCCTACCGGAGAAACGGCATTTGTGAGATTGCTTTCAGCCACAGCCAGGTATTTAAAATCATCAGGTATACCATATGCCCTGAGAATAGGTTCAATCACAGGGAAATATCGATTTGCCCTTTTGATTAGTAACATTGTTGAAGAATGGAAGTAAGCATTTGAATTAAGTTCTCGATCAAGGCTTTCGCGCGTATCATAATTCTCAAGAGGAACCCTTTCACCGGCAAAATACAATGAATCAGGAAGCTCAAAAGATATGACACGCTGCTTATCCTGAGGTAATATTCTTCCTTCAGTTCTCTGTTCAGCAGCATAATCCTGCATGAGCCCTATTATTACAAATACCAGAGCAATCGCACCTATTCCTGCGAGAGTTTTCACAACCCACCTATTATCCATATAGTAAATATTAAATAATTTAAAAATACATCCTGCCTGATAAACATTTCTTTTTTTTCAGGGCAAGGCACCACTAAATTAACGAATATGCAAAGTTAATGTTTTTGCATACACATCATTAATTCAAATATGATTTACGATATGTTTTTCAGAACCTGAAGTGCATTCCGGAGAAAATACCAAAGGTATAAGGATTGCCTGAACCAAGGTCGCCTCCGGTATTCAGGTAATATCTGACCTGCGGTTCAAGATTAAGTGAAAGTCTGTCACTCAGTTCGTATTCCATGCTCATACCAAGGGAACTTGACAGCAGCAAGTGATCAATCCCTTCCGTGGAACCTATCAGTACTTTTGACCCTTCATTATTAATAGCCCAGGTCTGGTTTCCTAGAAGGAAGTTATAAGACATACCTCCGAGAATATTGAAATCTATTTTTCTATCTATCAACTTATACCTGACAATAACTGGTATTTCAAGGTATTCAAAATTTTGTCTCAGTTGATTGCCAAATGTCGTAAGGCCTGATTTAACCGGATCAAAGTCATCTACAGAGTAATAACCGTCTATCCTGTCACCCTCTATATCTAACAGGTAGATATCCGTATTTGTAGAATTGACAGTTCCTGAACTTGTCCGGACACCAAATAGCACACCGCTTTTTGAGCTGGCAAAGGATTCAAAGCCGGAATAAGATGTTACTCCTTCTACCTCACGCCCCAGCGATGAATAATAAAGGCCCGTTTGTATACTAAGCCTCCCGGTCATGCTGTAACTGAGACTGAAGCCGCCGGTGTATGATAAAACGGCTTTTTCATTATTGTTTACCTGGCTTAAAACCCGGTTTGCAGTTTTCAGGCTATTAGAAAGATAAGTGGGTGATATCATAGCTCCCAGTTTCCACCTTTTTTGCTTTACCTCGGTGACAGGTTCGACCGGGAAAATTTCCGAAATAAAAACAACGGAAGGACTGGTCCTGACTGGAACTTCAGCAGGCACATCACTATATCTGAGAACATTGTTGTTTAGCTTTTCGTATGCCAGATCGACCTTTTGATGATTGCTGATTTGACCTGGCATCAAATCGTTTTCAGAACCGGGCAGGGGCTCGTCGGTGCTTGCCAGGGGAACAGGCGGTTTTTCAGCCACTACCTCTCCCTTCGGTGCCTCAACGGGAATATCGATATAGGAAGGTTCAAAAAGGATGGAAAGATTATTCCCGGCACTAGCCATTGCCTGTTCACTATTTATATCCAGCACTTTACCGGCATAAAAATATGCCATCAAAGCCAGAGAAGTAAGTATTGCTATACCTGCAGCTATCCTTAAGAATAAACCTACCCCCTTCTTTTTTCTTATAACCGGTTCAATATTTTCCCATACCGATGCTGGGGGAAGTACTTCTGTATCTTTAAGCCCATCCCTGAATAATACATCAATATGTGAATCGCTTTTAACCATTCATCCTTTTCTTTATTCCAAAATATATTTCAAGTTTCTTCTGAAGTATAGCTCTTGCCCTTGACAGGTTTGACTTTGACGTTCCCTCAGAAATATTAAGCTTTACGGCAATTTCTTTATGAGAGTAACCTTCCAATGCATACAGGTTAAACACCATTCTGTATTTAGGTGGCAATTCCATAATAAAATTGAGCAGGTCTTGTGATTCCAGTCCTGAAATATCAGCAGCTTCCAGTTCAGGTAAGGTATCATTGCTGTATCCCTCCTCCTCCACCTTATTGAGATAATACCTGTCACGGTGTTTTTCCAGAGCTGTATTTACAACAATACGTCTCATCCAGCCTTCAAAAGAACCATCACCGTTGAAAGTATGCAGGCCAGTAAATATTTTTATGAAGCTTTCCTGCAGCACATCCCTGGCCTCGTCATACGAGCCAGAATACTGAAGGCTCACTCCATAAAACTTTGCAGAGTACCTCCGGTAAAGCAGCTCCTGGTCACGTTTATTTCCTGACAGGCAGCCCCTGAGTATTTTCCGCAGTTCAGGCAATTTATTTCTGTTTAGAATATAAATATAGAAATAAATTATGATATGCGGAAAATGTACCTGCTACACTTCCACTAAAGGATAGATGAAAAACTGACTTTATTGGTTGCGTTGAATCAGATGTAATTGGTTACGCTTCGCGTGACGTAATTTTTTTCGCTCTGGTTTTGACATGATTAATTACGCGACCACTGTGACCTCCGTAGCTTTAGCGAAGGAGGGACGGGAGCAAATTACACCCGCGTAAGCAGGTAATTTACGAGAGCGGAGCGAACTAATTACGCGAACGCAGTGAGCCATTTACAAATGTATCACTTCATCATAAGCTGCTGCTGCAGCCTCCATAATTGCTTCTGACATAGTCGGATGCGGGTGTACTGATTTAATAATCTCGTGTGCCGTGGTTTCCAATTTTCGGGCAACAACAATCTCGGCAATCATCTCGGTGACACCTGCACCTAACATGTGAGCACCAAGTAATTCCCCGTATTTTTCATCGAAGATAAGCTTAACAAAACCCTCCCTGGCTCCTTCGGCCGATGCTTTACCGCTGGCGGTAAAAGGAAATTTACCCACCTTGATTTCATATCCTTTCTCCCTGGCTTCATCCTCTGTATAACCGCATGATGCCACTTCAGGTGATGTATATGTACATGCCGGAATATTATTATAGTCAAGGCCTTCAACTTCCAGTCCGGCGATCTTTTCGACACATATAATACCTTCAGCTGATGCCACGTGTGCTAGTGCCGGGCCCTTAACAACATCGCCTATGGCATATATCCCGTCGATACTTGTTTTATAGTATTTGTCAACCAGTATTTTTCCCTTTTCCGTTTTCACTCCTGCTTCTTCAAGGCCTATTCCTTCAATATTGGCTGTAACACCCACGGCAGAGAGCACTATGTCAGCTTCAATCTCTTCCGTTCCCTTCTTTGTTGTAACGCTTGCAACACATTTTTCGCCTTCTGTATCTACTGTCTCCACACTTGTATTTGTAAGAATCTTCATGCCAGCTTTTTTGAATGAACGTTCAAGCTGCTTTGATACTTCCTTATCCTCATTTGGAACCACGGCGGGCAGGAATTCCACAAGGCTTACTTTTGTTCCGATCGAATTATAAAAATGAGCAAACTCACTACCTATTGCACCCGAGCCAATCACTATCATTGATTCAGGTTTTTCTTTTAGTGTCATTGCCTCACGGTAGCCAATTATTTTTTTACCGTCTATCTTCACACCCGGTAATTCTTTGGCACGTGCTCCTGTAGCAATTATTATGTGATCAGATGATAATTCCTTAGTCCCGTCATCCGTATCCACTTTCACCACGCCTTTTTTCTTGAGCTTTCCAAAACCCTCTATTATTTCAATCTTATTTTTCTTGAAAAGATACTGTACTCCCTTACTCATTCCTTCAGCCACCGACCTGCTTCTTTCCACCATTTTTTCAAGGTTCGCACTTGCATCGCCATCTACGCTGACCCCATATTCATCTGCATGTTTCATGAAATCAAACACTTTTGCACTTTTCAGCAGTGACTTTGTCGGGATGCATCCCCAGTTAAGGCATACGCCTCCCGGTTCTGCCTTTTCAATCACTGCCACTTTCATTTTAAGCTGTGCAGCTCTTATCGCCGCTACATAACCTCCTGGTCCGGAGCCTATTACAATTAAATCGTATTTCATAATATCTGTGTTTCTCGTTTCTCGTTGCTCGTCCCCACTGACCACAATCACTGGCCGTTCCGAAAAAGCTAGCTTTTTCGAGAATCCTCGAATCCAAGATTCGGGACTCGCGAGCTCGCAGTACTCGCTTGCCTTCGGCAAACTCGCGCTGCTCGGTTGTCTTTTTCCTTAGACGCGCTGGTAGCGCGTCTCTACATTTTCCTTTTTACTTTTTACTTTTATCTTTTTACTTTTATCTTTTTACTTTTGTCTTTTTACTTTTGTCTTTTATCTTAGCCATAACTATCCTGCTTATTACCCACAGCAGAACCAGCGTAAAAATAATTGTTGCTCCCGTAGGTATATTAAGATACCATGAAGCCGCAAAGCCTGCAAGCATCCCGAGAAAAGCGGATATTACAGAAATAATGATAACATTCCTGAAATCCTTAGTATATAATAATGCAATATTCGGAGGTATTGTTAGCAATGAAAGCACCAGCACCACGCCCGCGATACGTATATTCAATACAATAACAAGAGATGCCAGTATGATAAGCAGGTATTTAAAAAAGTCAACCCTGGAAGAAAAAGTCCTGGCATAACTCTCATCAAAAGCAAGATACATAATAAAACGATAGTACCTTGTAAAGAAAATGAGAAGGATAACTGACATTACAGCAAGGGCAATTAAATCGGACGTTTTGATTGTAAGAATGCTTCCGAACAGGTAACTCATAAGGTCGGGTGTATAACCCGGTGTGAGGTATATAAAAATTATACCTATAGCCATACCCAGGGCCCATAAAAAGCCAATGGCAGAATCTTCACTCACCTTTTGTCTCGATGCAAGATATTGTATGCCCATTGCTGAAGCAACACCAAAGCATGCAGCACCAAGAACCGGGCTTATACCAATAAAAAATGCGATACCAATCCCTCCAAAACTTGAATGGGTAATACCACCTGATAGAAAAACCATCTTCTTTGAAACTATATATGAACCGGCTATCCCTGAGGTAATGCTGCCAAATATTACTGCAAGAATGCTTTTAATCAAAAAGTTATATTCGAAAAAGGCTTCAAACATAATTAATGTCTTTTTAATACTGTATGTGGAACATCCCCGTGGGCAATCAACTGAATAGGACAATCATATGCTTCCAACTGCTCGGAGGTAATCCTACCTGAATCATGAAAATTCAGTTTTCGGTTTACACAGGCGAAACATTTGACAAAAGTTGATATCGTACCCACATCATGCGACACCATCATTATGGTAACTGTTTTATTCAACTCTTTCAATTTATCATAAAAACCCTGTTCAAAGCTTGTATCAACGAAGCTGCCCGGTTCATCAAGGAGTAATAATTTAGGTGAACCTATAAGTGCCCTGCAGAGGTACACCCTTTGTAATTCACCGCCTGAGAGATTATTCAATGACTTGTTACGCAAATGGTATATGCCCAGTTCATTAAGTACCTTATCTGCCTTTTTTTTGTCTTCCCTGTTCATCTTTGCTTTATGCCCTTTGAGTATCATCAAGCCTGACAAAACCACATCTTTAACTGACACCGGAAAGTCACGGTCACCCTCGGCTATCTGTGGCAGGTAGCCTATCTTATTACGTCTTATTTTATCCTTGTTATAGATCACTTCTCCCTCTGTGGGTTCAATCAGACCAAGTATCACTTTCAACAGGCTTGTCTTCCCTCCCCCATTGGGTCCGATTACACCCATGAAATCACCTTCCCTGATCTTCAGGTTAACATTTTCAATGACATTAGCGCCATCATAAGAAGCAGATACTCCTTTCAGTTCTATTAGTGTGTCCATATTATTACCTCGCTATGTTCTCAGCTATCTCTTTCACTGATTTTACCCAGTTATTACTCAGGGGGTCAATTACAATCGTTTTGGCTCCAATCTCGTTCCCGATCAGCCTTGCATTGTTAGTGTCAAATTCACGCTGAACAAAAATTGTCTCCAAATCTCTTTTCCTCCCCTTGTCAATAAGTCTTTTCATCTCTAATAGTGACGGTTCTTTACCTTCAGCCTCAACGGGTATTTGCTCAAGGCCGTAATCCCGTGCAAAATATGTTAAAGAGGGATGAAATATCATAAATGACTTATTCCCGGAATCACCTAATAATGATTTTACATATGAATCCGTCTCTTTTATGATACTATCAAGTCTCAGGTAATTTGAATTATAAACTTTCTCCCTCTCCGGGTCATTTTCCACCAAAAAGTTTTTTATATCCCTGGCAATTATACTTGCCCGCTGAGGCGACATCCAGAAATGAGGATCGACACCACTGTAATTTTCTGTATCACTATGCTTGTGACTTTCAGGCATTATAAGGTCCTGGGATTCAGCCAGCTTTAAAACTTTAATCTCTTTATTCAGACTTATCAGCCTGTCGATCCATGCTCTCTCAAAGCCAAGATAACCGTTTATTATCATCAGCTCTGAATCATTAACATCTTTAATCACTGCAGGCGGTGGCTCATAAGTAGCCGGACTTGCTCCCGGCGGGACAATTACATTTATTAAATAACTGTCTCCTGCGATTTCCGATGTAAAAAACCTGAAAGGCTCTATGCTTACAGTTATTATTTTCTTATCCTGTTCAACAGGCCGGGTGGTGCATCCTGCAATAAGTAAAATATAAAGAACAGGAATAAGTAGACGTTTCATCGTTATCACTTTAAATAACAAATTTAATATATAACAATACAATCACACAACTGTTGTAAATGAATATCGGATAAATTACATTTGCCCCGTCAATTTTTCCGCTATTATGATTAAAATGAGTGATGCCGGAGATATCCTGGTCTCTATTCTCGCAAGGGATGCAGATCGTATATTGTTTCTTCACAATACAAGGGATGAGGATACAGCCAGGGAGATTATGAATAAAGGATTCCAGTTCGAGGATCAATTGACATACTCAACCGACAGGATAAATCCTAAGGATATTGTCGAAATAAACTATTTCCTGGTCGAAAGAAAAGAATATGGGAAATACACTGTTATTATTGAAATAGATAGAGCCCTCTACAAGAAATATAATAAGCTGATTGAAAATTCAGATATTCATTTTGAAGAACTGACAACAATTACCAAGCCTGTTTTAAGCGATAATGATGAGAATATATATACCCTTTCCCATCACTATGTAAAAGGTTACCTTGATATTCTAACCGGCAAATTCATTGAAAACAGGGATTTTAACCCGGCATACGAACCAGCTGTCTACCTTGAGAACTATGAAAGGCTGAAGGGAAGAGATGAATTATGAATGATTGAGCTTCCTTAGCCTTACTGTGTCCGCCGAAGCCAGGCGCGGATCACCCGATCCGCGCCAGTGAAGGTGGAGCCTAACATATAAAGTGTTAATTTATCTTAAATAGTTAGTAAGCCTGCTCAACAAAACCGTTCTTTACAATTTACTTACTTAATTGTGGGCCCAAATAAAAATACAAATCACTATACTATGAAAATAATTATCAAACTTCTTATTCTCTCTACAGTAATGCTTTTTACCATGGAAGCATTTATATGCGCTCAGGCAAAATATCACAATCCCGGTGAAATAAATTCAATTCTCAACACATTGAACAAAAGCTATCCGGGTTTGACAATGCTTGAGACCATAGGTAAGACAGATTCGGGTAAGGAAATCAATGCCCTGACAATAGGAAGGGGCGAAACTGATGAAAGACCGGGCATAGCCATTGTTGGCGGTATCGACGGAAGGTATGTGGCAGGCAGGGAAATAGTCCTCGTTTTTGCTGAGAGACTACTGGAAAATTCCGGTAATGATGAGATTAGTGATCTTATCAGCCGGGTAAGCTTTTATATAATACCTGATGCAAGTCCCGATGCAAGTTCAGGATTCTTTTCGGATCCTCAATATGAGAGGCTGGTTAACGCAAATCCTACGGATAACGACCGTGATTTTAAAAATGATGAAGATCCCTTTGAAGACCTCAACGGTGACGGGTTGATAACGATGATAAGGGTAAAGGACCCAAAGGGTGATTACACCACCGACCCGGCGGATGAACGACTGATGAAAAAGTCTGATGTGTCGAAGGGCGAATCAGGTAACTGGTTTGTCTATACTGAAGGTATCGACAATGATAAAGATGATATGTTCAACGAAGACAGCCCCGGCGGGGTGAATTTCAATAATAATTTCAGTTTTGAATATGAGGAATTCGGTAAAAAAGCCGGTATACATGCAGCATCGGAGAAAGAATCCAGGGCAGTGGCTGACTTCCTGTATGAGCATTTTAATATTTTTGCTGTCTTCTCCTTCGGACCCCAGGACAATTTGGGCCAGGCATTCAAAGCCAGGAGGCAGGCACAACCGGAAGCAGAAGAGTCACAGTCACCATGGGGGCGTAGACGTTCCAGGAAAATAACATCCATATTACCGGAAGATGAGATGTACAATATTTTGCTTTCAGAAAAATACCATGAATGTACAGGTTATGAGGGATCCCCCGGATTCACACGCGAAGCCGGTAACTTTATGGAATGGGCATATTACCATTATGGCAGGTACAGCTACTCAACACCCGGATGGTGGTTCCCTTCCGAAAAGGGATTATCAAAAGAAGCTTCTTTCCTTAAGTATGCATCCGAGAATATAGATGGTAACGTGTTTATAGACTGGCAGGAAATTGACCATCCTGACTTCCCGGGAAAAACGGTTGAAGCAGGAGGCATTAAACCGTTTGCAATGTATAAGCCGCCGGAAGAAAAACTAAACGAAGTAATTGAATCCAATTACCTCTTCCTGGTAGAGGCAGCTAAACTGCACCCTGAAATTGAATTGATAGATCTTAAAACCAAAGAACTACAGAAAAACCTGTACAGGGTATCAGTTACTTTACATAATAAAGGACTCTTCTCAACCGCAAGCCAGTTGGGAGAAAGGGTTAAATGGGTGAGAAAGATAAAGCTGGAATTGAAATCAGATTCCGATTTCCAGCTACTCAGCGGAAAGAAAATTATTATGGATGAAAGACTTAAAGGTGATGAGTCACGCGAATACAACTGGCTCATAAGTGGCAAAGGAGACTTCATAATATCCGCCGGAGCTGTTAATTGCGGGATGGATGAAATCAATTTCACTATCAGGTAACCAATAAGAAAAAAATAACTAGCCATGTATAAATTAAAAAGATCAATTATAGTAATCATATCACTTGTCCTGGCCCTGCCCCTTCAGGCCCAGGAAGATGAAAGATTCTTCAAGGCCGCCGGAACACCTGTAAATCCCAGGGTTAAGGCAAGCTGGAATAAGTATTATACCTACACAGGAATACAAGACCTGTGTAAAAGACTGGCAGAAGCATACCCTGACCTGGTAAAAATAGAGTCGGCCGGTAAATCATATGAAGGACGTGACCTGATCACAATGATAATCACCAACCACAAAAACCAAAATCCTGACCATAAATCCGGATATTATATTGACGGTAATATCCATTCCAACGAGATACAGGGAACGGAGATGGCTCTTTACGCAGGATGGTACCTCGCAGAGATGTATGATGAGAATGAATTTATAAGGGAGCTGCTCGATGATAAGGTTTTTTATATAATTCCCACAATTAATCCTGATGCAAGGGAGAATTATATGCGTGAGCCAAATACTTCAAGTTCACCACGCTCAGGCATGGTGCCAAGGGATGATGATAGAGACGGACTGGTTGATGAAGATGGATTCGATGATATCAATAATGATGGCGTAATATCCATGATGCGCCGTAAAGACCCATTTGGTCAATATAAAGAGGATCCGTCTGATCCCAGGCAGATGGTACGTGTAGAAGAAGGTGAAACAGGGGAATACGAGATGCTTGGATACGAAGGCATTGATAATGACGGCGACGGTGAAGTGAACGAAGACCGCCAGGGATATTATGACCCGAACCGTGACTGGGGGTATAACTGGGAACCCGATTACGTCCAGAGAGGTGCCGATAAATACCCTTTCAGCTTCCCGGAAAATCAGGCCGTTCGCGATTTCGCACTCAAGCATAAAAATATAGCAGGGGCACAGTCATACCATAATTCAGGTGGTATGATATTAAGAGGCCCTTCTATTGAAGGCGGAGGGTCAGAAGTATATTCCAGGGAAGATGAGCTGGTTATCAATGCTATAGGTGAGATGGGAGAGACAATAATCCCCGGATACAGGTTCCTTACTATATGGAAAGATATGTACACCGTTTATGGTGGTGAAGTGGACTGGTGGTATGGCTTTATGGGGGTCTACGTTTATTCCAACGAATTATGGTCAAGGCACCTGATGTTCCATGACGACAGCCGCGACAGCTATAAGTTTGACAAGCTGCTGCTCTTTGAAGATGCCTTTATTCCCTGGGAAGAATATGATCACCCCGTTTATGGCAAGGTCGAAATAGGTGGTTTTGACAAAAACTTCGGGAGGAACCACCCCGGCTTCCTGCTTGAATCAGATGCACACCGCAACTCTGCCTTTTGTTTTTACCACGCATACCAGACACCCAAACTGGTGGTAAGGGATATCGAGGTGGAAGAACTGCAGGGATCGCTTAAGCAAGTTACGGCAACCGTTGCCAACCAGAGGTTAATGCCAACTCATTCAGGGCAGAACCTGAAGTACAAAATAGATCCACCGGACTATGTATACCTGGATGGCGGTGAGGTTATTACCGGTATGATTGTCCTTGACGAAGACAGGGATATATGCAACGAGCAGGTACGCAATCCGCAACGCCTGGAGGTGGAAAACATTCCCGGCAACAGCTCGGTAACGGTGAGGTGGATTGTTAAGGGAGGCAACAAATACACCGTGCGTGTTGAAAGCGTGAAAGGAGGTAGAACCGAAAAAAGCACTGAATGATAAAGTTGAGAAGAAGTTAAGAAAAAGAAGAGTGAGTTGAGAGGTTGAATTGTTGAACCAGGTTTTAATAACATCCAGATTTAAGAAATTCATCACTATTATATAACTAGAAACGACAACAACAATTTTCTGCAATTCGCCGGGTTTTGAATATCGAATATCGAATATCTATTAACGAAGGCAGAAGTAGAGTCGGCGGACGAGTGATTCTAGCTCGACGAATAAAGTGAGTTAATTTCAAATTAATTGATTTTAAAAAGTTTAATAATAAGAAATTGGGGCAGATATTAAATCATATCCAGGCAATATAAACCTCTGCAACAATGAGAATTAAACCTGAAATCATCCAGTAACTACTTCGTCATTCGGCGTTCGATATTCATTATTGCCTCACCCCGAGGACTTAAGGAATTTCTACCACTAGAATAAGTTACACTTTCATTGTATAATTTCCCATATTTATACTATTTAATGATTGATATAGTAATTATTAATATGGCGTTATAATTATTATCATTCCTATTGTTTTAATTTTACATAAGGCCTATTAAAGTCTATTTTAAATGTTTTTCTTGGAAGTTTAATAAATATTTTGTTAATTTATATCGCCATAATATAAATTACATATGCATGAAAACTAATGAAAGTACAATTTCTCTAAAGGGCAGCATCAACATGTCAATCAAACCAACAGATCCAGTAGCATGGAAGCTATTAATGCTCTATGAAGCCGCTTCAACCAAAGCTGATAAAATCGCAAGCATAGCAAAGAAGTATGGTTATACACGCGAGCATTTTTACGTTATAAAGAAAAAATTTGATGAAAGTGGAAGTGAGGGTTTGCGTGATAAACCCAGGGGACCAAAGAGGAACTATAAAAGGACAAAAGAGTTAGAGAAGCAAATTATAAGGCACAGGTTCCTGGACCCTGAGGCAAGCTGCGAGGTTATTACCCAGAAGTTGCGACAGGCGGGTCACAATATAAGCCAACGGAGTGTTGAACGAACCATCAATGTCTACGGACTTCAAAAAAAGAGCTACATAAAGCAGATCCGCAAAACGAGGAAATTGAAATAAGCACTTATGAAACCAGGCGTGATAACGTAAGGTTAAAAATCAAACCTCAGGATAATGAGAGGGAGTTCAGGCAAATGTTATCTCAAAAAGTGTCCGGGACCTCAGTGGGCATGTGGCTTCTTGTACCAGAATTGTTAAGACTGGGAGCATGGGACATAATAAAAGCATGGACTGGAAAAACAGATATCGATCTGGATCCAAGAATAGCACTACAGGTTGTAAACGAGACGGCTCTATGTGTAAACCGTATCAGGAGAAAGAGTTCATTGGGCCACCAGGGCTTTCAACTGGTCAATGGCATGGGAAGGTTAATAACAGATGAGCAGGTACATACTTTGTTAAATAACCATACTACCTCTGAGGCACAGCAAATGCTGGTAAATCTAGGCATTCAAAGAAAACTATCCGGGCACTATCCGGGGGATGTTATTGCTATTGACCCACACAGGATAATAAGCAGTTCAAAAAGAATAATGGCAAAAAAGCGTAAGCAGACCGATGCTCCTTCCAAGAAAATGCTCCAGACTTTTTTCAGTGTTTGCACCCAGACAGGACAACCTATTATGGCAAGCATCTCATCAACAGGATTACCAACTTCAAAAGCAACTGCAAATTTAATCGATGCCACAGGAGAGATAATTAAAAAGGAAAGGCTTGTAGTTGCAGACAAGGAACATTTTACAAGAGAGTTATTAGATATATCCAGAAAACATGAACATTTTGACTTCTTAATTCCTGCTCTTAATACCTCAAAGCTTAAAAATAAAATACAGGACCTTAATTATAAACCACTATGGGCTGGTTTTGCCATAGCCGAAACCGATTTTTGTTTTGCACATGACACAACAAAATATCGGCTTATTGCTGAAAGAACGGGAGAAACTGCAAAAAACTACTCCTATAACGCTTTCATTACCACATCAAAAAATGATGCCAAGCAATTAATATGTAATAACTACGATAAACGGTGGTCAGTGGAAGAGTTCTTCAGGTTTGAAAACGACATGGGTTTAAACAGGGCTTCTACTCTTAACCTAAATGTCAGATATGGTAAACTGGCATTGGCTATGATAGCCCAGGCAGCAGCATACCAATTAGGAAATAAATTAAAGGAAGACTACCGTAAATGAGATGCAAAACATTTATCCAATGAAGTGCTTGCATGGGCAGATGGAGACACAAGGGTCAAGAGTGATACAATACTAATAACATTTTATGGTAAACCTACACACTTAAATCCGCAGGATTACATAAATCTACCAGCCAGGTTAATAGCAGAAGATATAAACCCCAAAATCCCCTGGCTATATGATTATAAAATTGATTTTAAATTTAAATAAATGTAATTTAATCTCCTTTTAAAAATTCCTTGAGGACTCGGGGTTCGGCGAGCTCGCAGTACTCACATCCCGAATACTCGGGATATTCGCACTGCTCGGTTCGCCATTCATATCTGTCCTTAATGATAGTTATTCGGAAGGAGGATACCATTTTTTTAAAATGGTTGGATCAACTCATAACTTATAATTCATAATTAAAAAGGCTCCGGTGAGGGAACCTTCAAAAACGAGTCAGGTAAAAAGTATATGATTAATAGCTCTTAATTGAGAGCCTGAAGGTGCCTGTGGCATTTTTGGCCGTAACCTTGAATCCCCATTCACCTGTTTTGGTGCCGTCCTCCTCGTCAATGCTGAACGACTTTGACCAGTTGACCGAACCGTATTCGTCAATAAGCACCTCGGTATACTTGCTTCCCGAGGGCATGGTGATCACTATAAGTATCTCTCCCTCCTCACAAATGCCGCTGACATTGATGGATGCCCTCTTTGCATCTTCTTCAATTTCGAATGTCAAGTCCTTCGTAAAGCTGCCTTCCTTAACAACCTTTGAGAATTGCAGGCTGCTCGAATTCGGAGAGCCTCCCATGAAATAATAAATACCTTCCAGGTCGGAGCCTGTAGAGAATACCGCCGGTGTACGTGTAATCCACTCTTCTTTATAGGCCTCACGAGCATTCCTTACCGCCCTCTCCATCTCATCCTCACGAATTCTGATTCTTTCCCTTGCTTCAATAGCTTCTTGCTTCTTAAACTCTTGTATCTTCTTCTGCTCAAGCATCTCCTGCTTCTTCTTTTCTTCCTCTTCCTTTGTTTGGCCAAATGCTGTTATACTGCCACCAACCAGAAGTAAAGAGACAATCATTAATATGGTAACCTTTCTTTTCATGCTATATAGTTTTTATAATTATTCACATTTCAAATATAAACACAAAAGCGAGCAGATTTTGTTAACACAGGGTTAATGTAGGGTTAAAGCCTTCTGAGCTGTCTTATAAATACTTAAATTTGATCCGGTGTAAATATACTATCATGTGGAAACTGAAGACTCTCTTACCTGTATCTGCTGCACTGGCAATATTTATACTGGCACAGATATATATCGTCCGCCAGGTATGGAAACAGAAGGATGAGGTATTTGCATTAAAGTACAGGTCAGAAGCAAAGGAAGCCATACACGAAATGTCATCATATGACCCCTATAATGGTTTTAAAAAAGCATATTTTGTTCTTGATGATATTTCCCGCTTATACCTTCAGAAAAAGAAGGCCCTGCAGAACCCCGAGGATTCAGCAATGTTTGCAAAGAATGTAAGGGATAACTTCACAAAAATATTGTCTGAGGACCAGTTGCTTTCTGAATATCTCAGCAAGTATTTTGAAAAGCTGGGACTGGAAAGCAAAATCAAACCATTGATATACGTCAATTATATTGACCTGATAGATATCCAGGAAAATATCAGTGTTTACAGGGCCCCAATCAGTGTAATCAAAAAACAACAGTCTAATCAAAGTATTCTTGTTTATACCTTTAACAGCGAAGGGAATAATTATAAAATATCCTTTGATTATTATATAGATGTAGCAAACAAGGAAAAGATAATACTTCGTGAAATAAGCCTTACACTCATACTGAGTATTTTAAGTTTCGGAATAATAGTTGCCATATTTATTGCCACAATGAAGAGCTACCTCGAGGAAAAAAGATTGTCAAACCTCAAGACTGACTTCATAAACAATATGACCCATGAGTTGAAAACTCCACTTTCAACCATCACAGTTGCAGGAAAAACCCTCAAGCATGATTCTGTTATTGGCAACAGGGAAAAGATAATAGAGACTGCAAACATGATCGGCAAGCAATCACTTCACCTTAACGAGCTTATTAATCTTATCCTGGATATAAGCATGTGGGAAAGAGCACAGTTCCAGGTTAATAAGAAAGTCACCAATGTTGAGGAATTATTGAAAGATATAACATGTAGTTTCAAAAACGGATGCGATGAGGCTTATAAATTCACCGAATGCTATAAGCTTAACGGGGCACGGGCAAAAATAGACGACCTGTACTTCACCACCATGATCAATAACCTGCTGAATAATGCTGTGAAGTATTCAAAGAACAGCCCTGAGATACGCTTTGAAGCATTAAGTACCGAAAACGAAATTAACATTAAGATCGCAGATAAGGGGATTGGTATCAGCCGGAGTGACCAGAAGAATATTTTTGATAAATTTTACCGTGTCAGAACAGGTGATATACACCAGTCAAAAGGCCTTGGACTGGGCCTTTACTATGTGAAAAAGATTGCCGAAGCGCATGGCGGTTCAGTAAGTGTAAGCAGCAAAAAGGGTAAAGGAAGCGTCTTTATAGTAAGTATACCGAAAACAACATAACCAGAGCCATGAAAGTATTAATAGCGGAAGATGATATTGACTTTGGCAATATACTGAGTCAGTACGTCTCTATCAACGGTTTCGAGGTTACCCTCACCCGCGATGGAAAAGAAGCCTGGGGCAGCTATAGCCGGGAAAAACCGGATATTTGTGTTCTTGACGTAATGATGCCTGAAATGGACGGTTTCTCTCTGGCAGAGAAAATCAGGCAGAATAACCCCGATATGCCGTTCGTATTTCTCACGGCTAAAACACTCAAGGAAGATATTGTGAAAGGCCTTAAGATGGGTGCCGATGACTATATAACAAAGCCATTTGACCCCGAGGTGCTTATACTGCGTCTTAATAATATACTTAAAAGGGTTTATACCACTGTTAATGATGAATACACCATATCTTCCACCACTCTCAAATTTAACACGCTCGAGCTACACTGCAAAGGCAAAAAAGAAAAGTTAACCCTCAAGGAAGCACAATTGCTTCGCTACCTCATGGCCAATAAAGACAGTATATTACGCCGCGATGCCATCCTCAACGAAGTATGGGGTGAGGATGATTATTTCCTGGGTCGCAGCATGGATGTCTTTATCAGCAGGCTGAGGAAGTACCTGTCACCAGATCCCGGAATTGAGCTCAGGACAATAAGAGGTACGGGCTTTGTGCTTGAAGAGACAGGTAAAGAGATGAGAGATGAGAGATGAGAGGCGAAAGATGAGATGCGAGAGGCGAAAGATGAGATGCGAGAGGCGAAAGATGAGATGCGAGAGGCGAAAGATGAGATGCGAGAGGCGAAAGATGAAATGCGAGAGGCGAAAGATGAGATGCGAGAGGCGAAAGATGAAATGCGAGAGGCGAAAGATGAGATGCGAGAGGCGAAAGGTGGGAGGCGAGAGGCGAAAGGTGGGAGGCTAAATACTAAAGACAAGATCTCAAGTCAATAACCGGTAATCATAGAACATTTTACTATTTTTGACGGCGAACCCTGCTTGATCAAAAACAACAGGAATGAATAGTAACAGGCTGCTTCCTCTGATTCTTATTTTCTTTCTGACAGTTAAACCGGGTATGCTGCTGTCGCAGACTGACAGTCTTCATAAGCCGGTAGTGATCGGTTTGCATGGTTCATATGGATTCATAATTCCACATTCCAGTAAGATTGAACCTGTTTCTCATAGCAATCCGTTTTCGTTAGAGCTGAACTTCGCCCTGCATCTCACTGACGAAGATATCTGGAAGTACTGCTTCTGCTATCCCCGGCTGGGGGCAGCTGTTCATTACGTCGATTTTGGAAACAGGGAGGAACTCGGTTCGGCAATTGCACTGTACCCCTATATTGAACCATTCATAGGGGCAGGCAAAAGGCTTAGCATGGCTGTGCGCTTTGGACTGGGAATATCATATCAGACAACCATCTATGATGAGATCGATAATCCACGTAACTTGTTTTTCGGATCCCATTTTGCCTTTATAGCCATGCTTAACACGAGCCTGAATTTTAAGCTGAATGAGAACATGTACGGCAGGCTTTCTTTTAATTACAACCATCTCTCTAATGGCGGTGCCATCAAACCTAATCTTGGGATTAACTACCCCCTTTTTGGCCTTGGACTGGATTACGTTATTAAACCATATGACTTTGAAGAGAGGGAAAAGAACAGGGATATAATTTTGAATCCGGACAGGAACCGCTTTGACCTGGCTCTCTTCTTTTCGGGACGTGAGGGTAAAGATTTTGACCGCTGGTTCGGGGTTTATGGCATCTGGGGTGGCTACAGCCGGATGGTTGGCAGGATAAGTGCCTTTTACACCGGGGCGGAGTTCGTTTCCGATCATCTTCTAAAAAGAACGGTCTGGCAGGATTATAAGGACGGCACTATAGATGAATTACCCGATCATAAGAGGCTAAGCATCCTCCTGGGTCATGAACTCGTGCTGGGTAATTTTCTTTTTTCACAGTATGCAGGCATCTATGTTTATTCCCCTGTCACTGCACCCAAACCATGGTACCAGAGGTATGCCCTGCTTTACAACTTTGCACCCTCTACATGGATCGGTGTAAATGCCAAATCCCATTACCAGGTTATCGATTTCATCGACCTGAGGCTGGTAAGGTCATTCTGATGATTTTAGAGATCCTTCGCTGCGCTCAGGATGACAAGGCGCTCAGGATGACAAGGCGCTCAGGATGACATTATTTCATGAGTTCGTAGCCCAGGTCATACTCCTTCTCAACGGCTGGTATACCTTTCTTCATCCATTTTGGCATTGGTTCGCCCTTAAGGTAATGAGCGAAGAACTGCGCCAGCCGTATCTGGAAATCCTGTTTGTTCTTAAGCTGCTGGGGCCAGTGAGGTTCACCGGTATAGTTAAGCATCCAGACCGGTTTTTGTAACCTGCGGAGAGCTATAAAATACTCAATACCCTGATACCATGGCACATGACCATCCTTGTCGTTATGCATGATCAGTATGGGCGTGGTAACCTTATCCATTGTGAATAATGGTGAATTTTCAAAATACCTCAACGGCTCTTCCCAGATACTCCCGCCTATCCTGCTCTGTGTATGCTCATACTGGAACGACCTGTTAAGTCCCGTCCACCAACGTATACCGCCATAGGCACTGAACATATTAACCACAGGGGCTCCGGATTCAATAGCGGCAAACATGTCAGTCCGGGTTGCAAGATAAGCCACCTGGTAACCACCCCAGCTATGCCCCTGGGCACCTATGCTCTCAGGATCAATAAATCCTTCGTCCACAAGGACAGTTACACCGGGCATTACGCAGTTATAAGCACTCTCACCGGGGTAACCTTCCTGGTAGTAAACGTCGGGATTGAATATTACGTAGCCATTACTTGTATAATAATGATAATCTATAGTGGACCGGTGCAATTCAGGGATCCTGTGATTATACAAACCGCCTGATGACTTTTCATAAAAATTAACGATCATAGGGTATTTCTTCGACGGATCAAAATTTTCCGGCTTATAAAGCAATCCCTCCAGTTTCATGCCATCGAGTGATGTCCAGTTATATAGTTCAGCTGTACCCCAGAGGAATTCATCCTGTTGCGGATTGGCATTGCTTATCCTGGTACTGCTCCTGAATTTCAGGTCTGATACCAGGAGATCAGGGAAGATATCAAAGGTTTCCCTGGAGTATATAACGGTCTCTGCATCATCAGCTTTCTGCGGACGTGAAAGTTCATACTCACCGCCGATTAAGAGATCAGGTTCGGATGCTTTCTTCAATCCCCACTTATAATATCCTGATTCACGGCTTTCCTCATTGGTGCCTGTGAGATATTGTATTTCCTTATCACTGATAAAATCTTCATCTCTGTCAAAACGTATGAGCCTGTAGGTTATTTTATCTTCACGTCCACTAACTGTCATGTTAACAGGAACATATGCATTTTCTGGGTCCACCTTCCAGATATCATACCGGTCGTATATAAGCACTGCAGCATCTTCTTCAAGCCAGCCCGGCGATCCGTAAGGATAGGCATAATTAGGCACATCATTCAGTTCGTTCTCTGCCCTGACGGTTCGTGGCTCAGTAATCCGGTATTCTTTCCCTGACTCTATGTCATAAGTATAGTATGAATAATCAGGGTAATTGAACCATGCCAGGTAATTGCCACCGGGAGATGACTCCACCCTGGCACGTATATCCTTCTTGATCATCTCTCTCTCTCCCGTGGCCAGGTCCATCAGGTATACATCATAATGATCAGGACTTCCCTCCCACATCGATTGCAGTTCGTATGGTTTGTTTGAAAGCAGAAGTACATGTTTGGAATTCCCGTCATCAATAAGCCTGGAATCGGGGATGTCCTCTGTTTCAACCTGCAATGTTTTATGAGTTTCCCTGTCATACATTGCGAGGTAGGTTCTTTTCAGTATTCGTTCTCTATTTATTACCTGCACCGTATGAAGAATCCCTTCACGGCCATGCCAAATGTCAACATTAGGGTATTCCTCGTCAAGTATTGTGCTATCACGCTCAGGCCGCACGGGGGCAGTACCAAAAAACAACCTTGTGCCATCATCAGAAAATATTATCCTGCCATTTTCACTTATTTCCCAATCTTCGGGGAAGGCATCATTATCATTATTTACTACTTCCTCAGCCCTGTCACCTGACCAGAGGTAAAGAGAATAATCTGAACCTTCATCATCCCCATTTGCAGAAAGGAAAGCCAGCATATCACCATTTTCAGTTATGGCAAGCTGCTTATATT
Organism: Bacteroidota bacterium; assembly: GCA_034659275.1. Classification (GTDB taxonomy): domain Bacteria; phylum Bacteroidota; class Bacteroidia; order Bacteroidales; family VadinHA17; genus UBA9300. The sequence continues at coordinate 82,979 of JAYEGY010000117.1, forward strand.
CATTTTCACCGGTCATTATCTCATTAAGCTTTTCCTCGGCTAAATCATAAAGATATATTCCTGGCTCAAATTCCTTATCGTCGCCTGTTGAAACAAAAAACAGTTTCCTGCCTTTCTCGGCAAAATTATATTCAGTGACGAAAGGCCAGGTTAGTAATTCACTGTTTGTAAGATTTTTAAAGTAAAGCACAGAACCATTTTCCCCGGATTCTTTTTTAGCTTTTCCCTCTTCTTCACCTTCCTCCTTTTTCTCTTTCTCTTCCTTCTTCCCCGATTCAGCAGGCTCCAGCTGGTAAGCAATATAAGGTGCCCATTCTTCGGGTATTTTATAGTTTTTGAATTCTTTCAGGGAATCAATTGTCCCAGAGCTTATATTGTATATGCCAAGTACATCACCAGGCATATCTTCCTCTTTTGTATCCTTGAGTTTCAACTCCCTCACACGTTCATATTCAGGCTCAATGGTAAATATCATAAATTCTGAATCATCCGTAATCTTTATGTCGGTACCACATTCTGACTCATATTTTTTTTCACCTTTCTTATCATAGAGAAATATTTTTGAATCACCTCGCCATGGTTCGATCTTATATGCTATCCATTCACCATCGTCTGAAATTACCCTTTCGGTAATCCTGTTCCACGATTCAATATCATCATGTGTAAGGTTTTTTTCTGTGCTGTAAGATTGGATGCAAAAAGGAAAAACAAGAAAGCCAGAAAATATGAATTGATTTTTTTCATTGTATGAAGTGTTTATTTCGTGTTTTTAATTTGCACTTATACGTGCTAATTCGTATAAATTCGTGATAATTCGTATTACTCTCCGAGTTTTTCAGCTACCGTTCTTCTTAGTTCCGGGCCCCGGACGTTAGTTGCAATTATCTTACCTTCTGAATCCAGGAGGAAATTTGCCGGTATTGCAGTTACGGCATACAATTGTGCGGCTTTATTTTGCCAGTATTGAAGATCAGAAACCTGGGTCCATACAAGGCTGTCTTCTTCAATAGCTTTAAGCCAGTCATCCTTATCCCTGTCAAGGGAAACACCGAGAACATCAAAACCCTTATCATGAAATTCATTATATACAGCTACTACATTAGGATTTTCCTGTCGGCATGGATCACACCACGCTGCCCAGAAATCAACAAGCAGGAGCTCAGGGCCGACAACATCAGAAAGGCTTACAGGATTGCCCAGGGTATCATTCAGCGTAAAATCAGGTGCCATCTTACCTATGGCAACCTTTTTAAGTTTTTCAATCCTGTCCTTAAGATCAATAATTATTTCTGTCCCCAACAGTTTAGGATCCAGGAGTTCGACAAATGATTCTATCTCTTCCACGCTTATGTCATAAGTTTCGGAATTGAGTACGTGTGGCGCAACGTAAGATGCAGGATGTGATCTTACATATACCAGGTTGTATTCGGTAATCTCTTCAAAAAGTAGATTCCTTTCTGCTTCGAGTTCGGGTAATTTTAGTGTGTCACCTTGCTGTCTTGCATTCCTTATTTCGTTAAACAGGGTAATATTTCTTTCGTATAAGGGATCGAGTCCATTATTGTATTCATCATATTCATCCTGTGTAAAAGAGCCTTCTACAACTGCATTAAATAATGAGTCGGCATGGCCGTTTACATTTAATTTTGTATTCTCAAGGAAGAACACTAAATATCCTCCTTTACCTTCGACATTTAAATAATAAGCATCAGGGTAATCAACTGAACCACCGTTTATCTGAAAAGTACCGCCTTCAATAGAAGCAGAATCTATTTTGATAAATTGATCTGACCTGCGTTTCTGAAGGTATACCTTCCCTTCGTCAATACCTTCCAGTTCACCTTCTACAGTATACCTGGGATCAGATGTGCAACTTATGATAAAGACTACCGAAATAATAAGAAAGAATAGTTTTTTCATATTGATATTTTTAAAGTACGCAAAAGAAATAAAAAAAATATCAATGTTTCTTCTTTTTGTAATATTTATTCAGCATTTCTCCTGCTGCTGCGTATGATGTTATTTTACCTGCATGAAGATCAGCCTCAAGGCCTGGTAATATTGCACTTATTTCAGGATCGTTATAGAATGAAGATTTCAGGTTCTCCATAATGAAATCATGCATCCTGATTACTGATTGTCTTTTTCGCTTCTCACTAAAAAAGCCATTACTCTTTGTCAGTTCTATCTGTTCAGTTATGGTATTCCATATTTCACCTATTCCCCTTACTTCAATAGCGCTACAGGTTAAGACCCTGGGTTTCCACCCCGATTTACTCGGAGGGAAAAGCGACAGGGCATTCTGAAATTCTGTCTTTGTCATTTCAGCCCTGTGTATATTATTTCCGTCAGCTTTATTTATAATGATCGCATCAGCCATTTCCATTATCCCTCTCTTTATGCCCTGCAATTCATCACCCGCACCTGCAATCATCAATAATAAAAAAAAGTCGACCATTGAATGCACCATCGTTTCTGATTGCCCTACACCAACTGTTTCCACAAAGATTGTATTAAAGCCTGCCGCTTCGCACAGTATTATTGATTCCCTGGTTTTTCTTGCCACGCCTCCCAGGGAACCGGCTGAAGGAGACGGTCGTATGAATGCCTGCGAATTACCGGCCAGTGCTTCCATTCTTGTCTTATCCCCGAGAATACTCCCTTTTGAGTTTTCACTGCTGGGGTCAATAGCCAGCACTGCCAGCTTTCTGTTCATTGCTGTAACTTTCTTCCCCAGTGTTTCTATAAAGGTGCTCTTGCCGGCTCCAGGCACACCGGTAATGCCTATCCTCACAGAATCTTCTCCATAGGGGAGGCAGGCCTCTATTATTTTCTGGGCAAATTCGAAATGTTCCGGTTTATTGCTTTCGACAAGGGTTATGGCCTGGCTTAATAAGGTTATATTACCTCCAAGGATGCCATCAACGTATTCATTTACTGAATATTCCTTCCTCTTCTTCCTTACCTTTCCCAGCAGTTCAGGATTAACAGATGGTGGTTGGGGAATACCTTTACTTACTGAAAGGTTAGGTTTTCCAGTGCTCTTCTTTTTCTTATCCTGCATTAATAATCAACTAGTCATTCTCCAGGACCATACCACTTACCACGAGGCTCACCTGGCTCTTTTTCGGATCATTTGTGATTACTGTTATCACCTTATGTTGTTTACCCTTCCTTATACCAGCATCGAAAACAGCCTTTATAGTTCTTGATTCACCGGGTTTAATTGTAGTATTGGCTGGTGTAACAGTTGTACAACCGCATGATGCTCTCACTTTGCGTATTATAAGGTCACTCTTCCCGGAGTTTTTAAATTTGAACTCGACATTGGCTTTTTCTCTTTGTTTTATTTCTCCGAAATCGAAACGTGTATTTTCTACGTCAAAGACAGGAGCATTTTCCAGTTCCTTTTTAGACCATGAACTGAAATCTTCAACCAGGTTTGCAGATACAACAAAATAAGCATTTTTTACAGTCTGACCATCTCTTTTAAGACGGATCAGGTGATTCACATAACCCCAGTCATTTATCTTGCCCGCATCATAAGTGCCCTCTATTATGCCTTTCTCACCGGGATCCAGTGTGGCAGGTTTTGTTCTCAGGCTCACGTGTTCCGGCACCCTGTCAAATTCAACGGTGGCAGGTTTATCCGAAGTATTGATTATCTCCATCACCTTGATTTTTTTCTTACCCTGTTCAATATCCGTAAAAGCAAGGTGATTACTTTTAAACCTGACACCGTCACCTGCATCAAACCGGTAAATTTCTTCTATTGTGAGTTCCCTGGGGATAACATCACCTTCAATTATGAGGACATGAACGGCAGGTTGCGTGTTAGTATACACCGCCACTGTTTTCTTAAATTTATTGGGTCGGTTCCTGGGATTATAGGTCACAGATACATATCCTTTCTCTCCCAGCTTAAGTGGATGCTTGGTCCATTCAGGTGAGGTACAGCCACATGATGCTGTAACCCTGCTGATCAGAAGATCAGATGTCCCTGTATTTTCAAATTCAAACTTGTGCGTCTGGGGCCCGGCTTCTTCCTTGAACCTGCCAAAGTCATGCGTTGTTTCCTTAAACTTTATGCCGGCTCCATTAGGTTGGGCATTGGCAATCAAAGTTGTTAAAAGAATTACAAGAATAAATTGTATTTTTTTCATATTAAATAAAATTTAGTATAGTATCGCCTTGAATATTTAATTATTACGACAAATAATAAAACCAAATAGTTGCCCCGGTTGTTATTACAAAAAACAGACCAGTATACATTTTACGGGCTAAAATTAATAAAGTTTGTAATTTTTCGCTATTAATTCATAACATATTATCTTAGCTTTGTTTATCAGTGAATTCTTTTGGAATAAAATTTGAAGTCTTTTTTTTTCACAAATATCAAATGTGCATTTGAACGTAAAAATCAGACATATAATTCTGACAATCCTTCTTTCTGTAATTAGTGTGACGGCAAACAGCCAGTTTTATAATGGCCTGCAAATGACATTTGGCAAAAACCGCCTGCAATATTACGATTTTTACTGGTCATTTTATCGCTTTGACTATTTCGATGTTTATTTTAATGAATACGGTAAAGAACTTGCGCAGTATACTGCCAGTGTAGCACAGGATAAGATTGCTGAAATCGAGGATTATTTTGATTATATACTTGAGAAAAGACTGATATTTATTACTTACAATCTACACGGGGAGCAAAAACAGACCAATATAGGCCTGGTAACCGGGCAGGACGATTATAATATCGGGGGCTTTAGCCGGACAATAAAGAACAAGGTGATGCTTTATTATGAAGGCAAGCATGAGGAATACGATCAACAGATAGCAGCTGCCATTACGGAGGCAATGATAAACGAGATGCTTTATGATGCAGACCGCAGGGACAGGATACCGGGATCATCACAAATCAGTCTTCCCGATTGGTATTTGAAAGGCCTGGTAAATTATATTGCCAGGGGTTGGGATTATGAGACAGAGAACAAGGTCAGGGATGGCATACTCTCCGGCAGGTATAAAAAGCTTAATTTCCTGGAATATGATGCTGCTGTTTATGCAGGCCATTCGTTCTGGAGATACATAGCTAAAACATATGGAGACCCTATTATTCCAAATGTTATCTACCTTACAAAGATTTACAAAAATGTGGATGATGGCTTAATGTACGTTCTCGGGATGAAGCTTAAAGACCTTCAGAAAGAATGGTATGAATACTATAAAGAGTATTATGAAAATATTGAAAATGGGGATCCGACTGATGAACCGGGCGAAAAAATACATGAAACAAAAAAGAGAAGAATAATCCAGGATGTTAGTATAAGTCCCGATGAGAGATATGTTGCATATATAACCTATAACTGGGGTAAGCGTAAAATATGGATACATGATACGGAGACCGGCAAGCGGGAAAAGATCTTTTCTATAGAACCGAAGTATGAACAGGTAACAGACATAAGCTACCCCGTGCTTGGTTGGCATCCTAACAGCCGTATACTTACTTTTATAAATGAAGAAAAAGGCGACCTGAAAATATACTTCCACCGCCTGGTTGGCAATGAAACAGAAAGCCGTAACCTGCTTTATTTTGAAAAAGTACTGGACTTTGATTACTCACCCAATGGTAACAGGCTGGTGATGTCGGCAGTGAAAAACAGCCTCACTGATATATATGTCCATACAATAGCTTCAGGCACTAATGAACAGATAACACGGGATGTCGCAGACGACCTCAATCCAAGATATATAAAATCTGCTGAAAACAGTATAATATTCAGCTCCAACAGGTTGAACGACACACTGGATATTCCGTTTGACCCGATTGCAAAAACAGGATTGACATATGACCTCTTCACTTATGACCTGGAAAAAGATGATAAGGTGGCAATAAGATTATCTGAAGGTGAGTATATCGAACGCTTCCAACCGATAGCAAGGAACCCCAGGGAGATCTATTATCTCGGGGATATGTCCGGTACAATAAATAAATACGTCGCCAGGTTCGACAGCACAATCAGTTATATTGACACTACTACGCATTACAGGTATTTTATTAAATCGGACCCTCTTACCAATTACAACAGGAATATTATTGAACATGACTTTGCGGGGAACACTGTGGCCGAGATCAAGTTCAAAGATGGCAGTTACCATTTATATACGGGGCCGGTGAATGAGCAACAACCAATACCTGAGGAAGAACTTGTCACAACTAATTACAGGGAGGAGAAAACGGAAATACTTCATGAGGCCGACAGCATTGAACAATTGAGGCAAGAACTTATAGAGCTGGACAGGCGCAGGCGTGATACCCTCCAAAAACCATTGTATGAGTACTATGCCACTGATGAGCCCATAGATATTAATTATTATATTTTCGAAAAGGAAAAAGAAAATTATTACGAGCAGCAATGGCGTGAAGATTATATGGGTATTGAGCTTGATACAGGCAAATTAAAATTCCCGGCAATAAGAATATATGAAACATCTTTCTACAATAATTATATTGCTAACCAGGTAGATTTCAATTTCCTGAACCAGTCATACCAGGCATACAGCGGAGGAGCACCATATTTCAACCCGGGCTTCAACCTGCTTACCCAGATAGGGGCAGTTGATCTGTTTGAAGATTACAAGATAACCGGTGGATTCAGGTTTGCAGGTAATTTTGACAGCAATGAGTACCTGTTAAGCATTGAAAACCTGAAAGGCAGCTTTGACAAGCAATTTGTATTTCACCGCCAGGCAATAAGCAGCTATAACGACGATGACTATTTCAAAATACACAGCCATAACCTGTATTTCACCCTGGCCAAACCCTTAAGCCCGGTTCTGGCCCTGAAAGGAACCATAAGCTACAGGAACGACAGGTACGTGGCACTGGCAACCGATATAAACTCACTCAACGACGATGCTATCTACCGTAACTGGGGGGGGTTGAAATATGAAATTGTATACGACAATACCAGAAACAGAGGGGTTAACATTTATTTTGGAACCCGATTTAAAATTTTTGGTGAGTATTACACCGATGTACAGAAGAAAAAGACAGATATGTTCGTTGTTGGTGCCGATTTCAGGCATTACCTCCGGATACACCGCGACCTGATATGGGCTAACAGGTTTGCAGCCAGTTCATCTTTCGGTCCAACAAAACTGCTGTACTACCTCGGCGGAGTCGATAATTGGCTCGGCTTCCTGTTCAATGACGTGCCTATGTTTGATAAATCAGTACCGGTTGATCCTACGGCTAACTATGCTTTTCATACCCTGGCAACCAATATGAGAGGATTCAGCCAGAATATCAGGAATGGTAATAATTTTGCACTTATCAACAGCGAAATAAGATGGCCGGTGATAAGGTATATTGCAGGACGTCCCCTCAAATCCAAAATATTGAATGACTTCCAGGTAGTAGCTTTTGGGGATATTGGCGCAGCATGGAGCGGTCCGGACCCATGGTCGGGAGAAAACAAATGGGATACCGAAACTATTGAAAACGGACCTGTTAAAGTGTATCTCAACACTAACAGGCAACCAATAGTCGGTGGCTTTGGATTTGGATTGAGAGCAAATCTCTTTGGCTATTTCGTAAGAGCTGACTGGGCATGGGGTGTGGAAAACTTAAATATCCTGCCGGGAATCTTCTACCTCTCTTTCAGCCTCGATTTTTAGACATACCAGATCAATATATGGACAGCATAGCGGAAACCATCAGTCAGAGTGCCAGGGAAATATTTGATGAGACTGTGAGTCTCAGAAGACATTTTCATATGTACCCTGAATTATCCTTTAATGAGTATGATACTTCTCAATTTATATGTGATTACCTCGATAAACATAAAATTGACTATATCAGGAACCTTGCAGGAACAGGTATAATAGCATGGATAAAAGGTGCAAAAGAAAATGGGAAAGTGATTGCTCTCCGTACCGAGCTGGATGCATTACCCGTTAAAGAAGCAACCGGCCTGGAATACGCCAGTAAAAAAAGCGGAATTATGCATGCATGTGGACATGATGCGCATATGGCTATGCTGATATCGTCAATAATAATAATAAAGGGGATAAGGAAACACTTTGGAGGCAAGATAGCTTTCATATTTCAACCCGGCGAAGAACTTGCTCCCGGCGGTGCACGTTTAATTATGGACACAGGAGCCTTTAAAGACCTTAATCCCGATCTTGTCATCGCACAGCATGTGCTGCCTGAATTTGAATCAGGTATGACGGGCTTCAGGGCTGGTAAATATATGGCATCAAGCGATGAAATACATATAAGAATATACGGGCGTGGAGGACATGCTGCATTGGCTGATCAATACACCGACCAGGTATTGATAGGAAGCGAACTGGTGGTAAGACTAAAAGAAGCTGCCGCTAATTATAATACAAAAGAACCCCTGGTATTGGGGATAGGGCATTTTACAGCCCAAGGTGCAGCCAACGTGGTACCGGAAGAAGTGAATATCAAGGGTACTATACGAACATTCGATGAAAAAATAAGGAAGGATATAAAAGAGCTCGTTTCCCTTATATGCAAACAAACAGAAGAAAAATACAGGGTAAATATTGAACTTAAAATACCCGATGGTTATCCTGTACTGGTAAATAATGACGAATATATCAATATGTCTGTTAACCTGGCAAAAGAAATCAACGGGGAAAATATGGTTAAGGAAATCGGACCGAGAATGAGCTCTGAGGATTTCGCATTCTATGCACAAAAGTATCCGGTTGTATTTTACCGCCTTGGCATCAGCAGCAAATCAGAAGGTAAAAACGGACTCCACACACCGGTTTTCACTCTCGATGAAAAAACAATGATCACGGGGGTGAGAACACTGAGCTACCTGGGAGTCAAATTTACAGGTAGCAGGGAACAGGGGACTTTTGAATAAGCTATTAAAATACATTAAAGTACTTCCTGCCCCATGCTCCCTGCTCCCTGCTCCCTGCAACTATTTATTTATGCATGTTCTAAAAATGAATTTTATCATTTTCTAATTAAGAAATATAAATAATTTTGCACAATCATAAACATGAATTCATAACTAAAAATAATCAAAATGGCTTACGTTATTACTGATGATTGCACTGCTTGCGGAACCTGTATAGATGAATGTCCTGTTGAGGCTATATCTGAAGGTGATATTTATAAAATCGATCCTGATTTATGCACCGACTGTGGTGCATGCGCTGATGTATGCCCGGTAGAAGCTATTCATCCAGAGTAGCAGTAAGCAGCAAGGTAAATATTATAAGGGGCTGTATAATCATACGGCCCTTTCTTTTATCCGGGCGGACTATATCTGGCCTCCTCAAGTATTTTTCTGTATTTATCATCGGTCATCAGATGACGTAATTCAACCTCCTGCTTGTTCTTCATATATGATTCTATTATCCTGAAGCCAAGCCATACACAGGCCCGGCCGGGCGATTCGGAGGTGAAATATGTAGTAAAAGGGGCCTCTCCCGTTAGTTTGCGTATCAACATCATATCAGTGCTGAAAAGCATGTCGTGCTCGATGAGATATTCCCACATCCTGTATTCGTTGTTCTTACAGAACTTCATCTGGTCTGATGTAAACCCAAATATAAGCGAGTCAGGGTACTCATACAGCATGCATTTAGTGAAATAATACAATTTCCCCTCGTAAAGCATTGCTGACAGCAAATCCCCTGATGACTCCCCTGAAGAATCCGGCCACCCTGCCTTTGCCCATGCATAAAAGGCATCAGGTACTATCTTTTCCGGGATCATCTTAAGCGTCTGGTAATTATAAATTCCCAGTTCTTTATAGTACCTGTGGCCGGTTCCCAGGTACCTGTCAAGCCCCATGCCAAGGACTGAATCACCCACAATTACACTGTTATTAAAACCTGAGATGAAAGTATAAATTTGAGGAATAAGAGAATCAGGAAAATAATACCTGTAGTTAGCCCAGGCTTCCTCAAATTCCTTTTCATAATAAGACATATCAGGATACTTACTGATAACAGTTTCATACAGTTCGCAATTAAACCGGTCAGTGGCAAAATCAACCAGCCTGTTAAAAGCAAGACTGTCATTCAAATTGCCTGCATTAACTACGTAGGCAAATAATTGCAGGAATGTACCGTATTTCGATTGCAGGCTGTCCTTCAATGCTGATAATGAAGCAGGATCAGATGAAAAAAGATCCCTCTCAAGCCTTTTTATTTCAATTTCAGGTTCCGGTACCTTTGTTCTTATCGAATAATGATTGTCACCACATGAGACTGTAAAAAGCAATAAGAAAATCAAAAATGTTATTTCTGCCTTTTTCTTCATGATGTAAAAGCTCGTTTATAAGCAAACAAAAATATTTATTTTTTTGCTCAGTTCAGGCCTTCTTACAATTGATTGATATATAATTGTTATTTTCGTAACTGGCAAGGTAAATGTAAGAAATTTTATTTAAGCTAATTTCCAAATGTAACTGTAATGAAAGCAAGAATATCCTTCGTAACGTTCCTGTTGATATGCATAACGGCAAGCTGGCCAGCACAAAAGTCTTTTTCACAAAACATCCAGATAGGATTGTATACAGAGCCCCTCATCAGCTGGTTTTCGTCCGATACTGAGCTCACTGCAAATGAAGGTGCCCGCCCTGGTTTGGCTTTTGGCCTTACCATTGACAGGTATTTCGCAAGAAATTATGCCTTTTCCACGGGTATAAGTATAATAAATGCCTCCGGAAGATTAAGCTATTCTGACACATTGTTAATAAGGCTCAAGAATACTCAAACTGAGCTTGTTGCAGGAGATAAGATTACTTACAGGATACAATACCTCTCGATCCCCCTGGGGATTAAACTCAAGACAAACCAGATAGGTTATATGACCTTTTTTGCTAATGCAGGCCTGAATCCCAAAATAATAATTGGTGGAAAGGCGGATATCCCTTCAGAAGACATTAAAAAGGTAAATGTTACCAAAGAATTGAAACTCTTTAACCTGGGATACAATATAACAGCCGGCATGGAATATTCACTGGGTGGCAGAACCGCCGTTATGCTAGGACTGGTATATGAAGATAATTTCATGGATGTTACTAAAGACTACTCAGGACAAGCTGAGGATAAGATCAGTCACCATATGTTGCGTTTCAGAATAGGAATAAACTTTTAATCATCAGCTTAATGAAAATTACCCTGGCACAGATCAATTATCATGTTGGAAATTTTGAGAAGAACAGCAAGCTTATAATTAATGCGATCGAAAAAGCAAAAAAAGACAAAGCAGACCTGATAATATTTTCTGAGCTTTCGTTAACCGGTTATCCTCCACATGATTTGCTTGAACACCGTGATTTCATCGAAAAGTGTAATCATTATATAGATGTAATAGCAAAAGAGTGCAGGGAGATATATGCCATTGTTGGTGCTCCTGCAATAAACAGGAAAAACAGTGGTAAAAAACTCTTTAACACAGCTTATATACTTGGCGATGGGAAGGTCCTTGACATGATATACAAAAGCTTACTCCCCACCTATGATATTTTTGATGAATACAGGTATTTCGAGCCCTCAACCGAATTTAAATTAATGTATCTTAAAGGGAAGAAACTGGCCGTAACAATATGTGAGGACCTGTGGGATGAGCAAGGTTTTGAGAATGAGTTCAGCAGTTCACGTATGTATTCAATATCACCTATGAGCGAACTGGTAAAAATGAACCCTGACATTATAATTAACATTTCAGCATCCCCTTTTGCATATACTAAAACTGAAAGCAAAAGGAAAATATTTACCAGAAAAGCCGCCGGGTATAAACTTCCTCTTTTCATGGTTAACCAGGTTGGGGCAAACACAGATCTCATATTTGAAGGGAATTCAATGGTCATAGGGCCAAAAGGAAATATTATTGATATTTTCCCGGCTTTCAATGAACATACATCCAACTATGAGCTCTCTGATATAATCCAAAGCAAAACTGATGTAAAAATCAAAACCAACCGTATTGAAATGATCTATTCAGCACTTGGCCTGGGTCTTAAAGATTATTTCGATAAAATGAAATTCCCTTCGGCTGTTCTCGGCCTCTCAGGAGGTATAGATTCTGCAGTATGCCTGTGCATTGCTGTTAAGGCCCTTGGCCCCTCAAGAGTAAGAGCACTTATGTTGCCGTCTATGTACTCTAGTGATCACTCTGTTGATGACGCTATCGATCTGAGCAATAAACTGGGGGTGAGATATGATGTCATAAATATCGAAAGCTCGTTCAGGGCAATCGAAGAATCACTGTCACGTATTATGAAAGGAACAGAAACTGATGTTACCGAGGAAAATATACAGGCAAGACTGAGGAGCCTCATGCTTATGGCTGTATCCAATAAATTTGGCAATATCCTCCTCAATACATCAAATAAAAGCGAAACAGCTGTTGGCTACACCACTCTCTATGGAGATATGGCAGGCAGTATATCAGTTCTTGGTGATGTTTATAAAACAGATATCTACAGGCTCGCTGATTATATCAATAAAGAAGAGTTAATAATACCGCAAAACATAATCAATAAACCTCCCTCGGCAGAGCTCCGCCCGGGTCAGAAAGACTCTGATTCACTACCTGATTATGAAATACTTGACTCAATATTGTACCAGTATATTGAATTGCAAAAACCTATCTCGGAAATTAAAGGCCGAAATATCAACAGGGAGCTGGTAAAAATGGTAATCGACCTTATTAATAAAAATGAATATAAACGTTTCCAGGCACCTCCTATTCTTAGAATCTCACACAAAGCTTTTGGAAGAGGCAGACGGATGCCCCTTGTAGGTATATATTGATTTTTATTAAGATTTATTCCGGATAAGCTTTTTGCCGGTATATATTATGATGCGTATCACCTTTTTTATTATCTGCATGTTCTATAACATAATAAGTAATAATCTGTCAACGTGAGCTTTACAACGTACTGTTAATGAATGTGTTAAAAAATGTTAATTTAGCATTTGTATTCATCTTTTATTATTTTTGTATATGTTTTGTAACATAAATTTCAATGGAAACAATATTATACAAAAATCACTACATCCAGACCTGTATAGAAGGTCCCGGATCAATTTTCAAAAATCTCAAGTTACCTGAGAGAGATGTCCTGGTTAAAAATCATTCATACGCTCATTATCGTAAAGGTGAGATCATTTATAAGGAAGGAGAAAAGCCACCGGGGCTTATTTGCCTGGCCGGTGGAAAGGTAAAGATATTCAAAGAAGGCGTGGGTGGTCGTGAACAAATTCTCAGAATGGTAAGGCCTGCCGGACTCCCTGGATTCAGGGCTCTTTTTGCAGGAGTAGCCTATTCTGCTTCGGCAATTGCAATTGAAGACTCCACTATATGTATTATAGAAAAAGATGCCTTTTTCAGGCTGGTTAAGGAAAGTCCTGACCTGTCGTTAAGTATAATTAAAATGCTGTCTCTTGAACTGGGTTTTTCCAACAGCCGTACGGTATCATTAACCCAGAAGCATATTAGGGGAAGGCTTGCAGAATCTTTAATAGTCCTGAAAGACATTTACGGTCTTGAGAAGGATGGAAAAACCATTAAGGCATATCTTTCAAGGGAAGATATTGCCAACCTGTCGAACATGACAACATCAAATGCCATAAGGACACTTTCGACATTTGCTTCTGAGAAAGTTATCTCTATTGATGGCAGGAAAATAAAGATTCTTGATCCGCCAAAGCTTAACAGGATAAGTACTCTGGGTTAGTTATTCATATAAGAAAATCCTTTTGACTCTTGCGGGAATACCTGTGAGTATTTCATATGGTATGGTATTGCAAATATCTGCTATCTCATTGATTGATATGTTATCTCCGAATATTTCCACTATATCTCCGGCTTTAAGATTTGTTCCGCTTATGTCAATCATGCACATATCCATACATACATTACCCTTTATTGGAAGGTAATGACCCTTAGCATACACCCTGCCCTTACCCTGTCCCATCATTCTTCTCAATCCATCGGCATATCCTACCGGCAATATTGCAATTTCCCTTGTTTTTTCGCTGGCATTTGTAAAGCCATATCCAATTCCTTCACCTGCTTTTACGGTTTTAACCTGTGAGATGCGGGTACAGAATGCAGGACCGGTTTTTAATCCCTCCATTTCAACTTCTGTAATGCCATAGAGTCCTATCCCAAGGCGAACCATATCAAACTGGTATTCAGGAAACCTAACTATCCCTGCCGAATTAAGTAAATGTTTCAGGAATTCAGCGCCCGTCTGTTCATGGATATAATTGCTTATCCTGGTAAATTTACCTGCCTGTTCATGGCTATACTTATCCATTGCCGTATCATATGCTGCAGCAAGGTGTGAAAAAACTGAAGCTATTCTTATTGACTTAGCTGCCATCAAAGAATTTACCATCTCATCAATTTCGTTCTCCATGAAGCCCAGCCGGTGCATCCCGGTATCCAGTTTAATATGAATGGGATAGTCATTTATTCCATGTTGTTTAACCTCCTTAATAAAACATTCAAGTATATCCTGGCTATATATTTCAGGTTCCAGGTCATACTCCAGTAATGACCTCAGTGAATACTGGTCAGGGTTCATAACCATTATACGAGTCTTTATTCCGTTTTTTCTCAGGTTTATTCCTTCATCAGGATATGCAACAGCCAGGTAATCAATACCATTATAGGTAAGCCATTCAGATATTTCCCTGGGGCCGGTTCCATAGGCAAAGGCTTTTACCATAGCCATCACCCTGGTGTCTTTCGCCAGGTATGACCTGAAAACATTGAGGTTATTCAGCACTGCATTGAGGTTTATTTCAAGCTTTGTCTGGTGAGTCTGCAGTTCAAGGAGATGTCCAATGCGTTCAAACTCAAACAATCTAGCCCCTTTCAGCAATATTGCCTGGTCCCTGAAACTTGTCGGCACGAATGATTTTATAAAACTATCAGTATCATCAAAAAAGTCCATTGTGCTAATGCTGAAGCACTTACTAAATCTCTGAAGATCTTTGCCTATTGCAATTAGCCGCTTTACCCCTGCTTTCTTAATGCTCTCGGCAACTTTACCGTAAAGTTGATACTTATTCCTGTTACCCTGCAGGAAATCAGACAGTATAACTGTCATATCCTTATCGGATATACCCCTGAGGTGTTCCATTGCTATCCGCAGCGAACCGGGGTCAGAGTTATAGAAATCCTCCAGCAGGACGCAGTTATTTATTCCTTCTTTCTGTTCCATTCTCATGGCAACGGGGTATAGATCCTTTATCCCTGCAGATATTTGTTCACAGTCTTTGCCCAGGAAGTGAAGAGCAGTAATTATTGTTGATATATTGTCCACTGATGCAATATCAGAAAAAGGGATATTGCATACGAATTCTTTATTACCATAGCTCACCCTCAAAGCCGGACCCTCCCTGGCCTTTAAATCAGGAATAATAGTAATATTGGCATTGTCCTTGCGAGTCGACCATCTGAACAAGCGTATATCCTTCAGGCGCCGATCATTAATTATATTATTATGAATGCCTTCTTTATCCGCGGGGTAAATAATTGCTTCAGAATTTATAAACAAGCCCAGCTTTTCATGGATTTTCTCATCAATACTGCTGAAATTTTCCTGGTGTGCTTCACCGATATGCGAAAAAATGCCTATATCAGGTTTTATTATCTTTTCCAGCCTGGTTATCTCACCGGGTTTTGACATCCCTGCTTCAATAACTGCAGTATCATATTCATCACTGAGGTTCCAAAGCGACAGAGGCACTCCAACCTGTGAGTTATAACTCCTTGGGCTACGCATAACATTTACATATTTCCCAAGAATATCCGATAACCATTCTTTAATTATCGTTTTCCCATTGCTCCCCGTAATAGAAATGATGCGGCCATGGTAATTGTTTCTTTTCCAGGCAGCAAGCTTGTGAAGAGCGTCAAGACTGTCTTCAGAAATTATAAAACCGGCACCGGGATAATCATCAAATTTACTGCTGAAATACTTCCTTACAACCAGGAAAGCTCTTACACCTGCCCGGTACATTTCAGATATATACCTGTGACCGTCATTTTTCTCACTTCTTAGGGCAATAAACATAGTACCCCCTGACATTTCCGATACTTTCCTGCTGTCAATAAGAAGCTCCTGAACCTCAAGACCCGCTTCACCCGCAAAACCGGATCCTGTGATCTCAGCAATGGTTCTGACATCCAATTTCAATTTTCCTCCTTTGATTCTGAAAGTTTATTATAACAATTCCTGCAGAGAGGCTTATAGCTATCCTTTTCTCCCAGCAGTACCACATTTTTATCCTTTGCAGTCCTGAAAGAGTAATTAGCCAGGTTACCACATTCAACGCATATTGCATGCACTTTGGTAACATATTCTGCTACAGCCATGATATCAGGCACAGGTCCAAAAGGCTTCCGGCTGTAATCCATATCCAGCCCCGCTATAATAACCCTCACCCCCCTGTCAGCTAACTTATTACATACATCAACTATTCCCTTATCAAAAAATTGTGCTTCGTCAATACCAACAACGTCTATCCCTTCCGAAAGAAGCAGTATCATTGAAGCATTCTCTACCGGTCTTGAAGTAATTGATCTCTCATCATGTGATACAACAAGGGCATCCGAATACCTGGTGTCCAGTGCCGGCTTATAAATCTCAACTTTAAGACCAGCAATTCTGGTCCTTTTGAGCCGCCGGATCAGTTCTTCAGTTTTACCTGAAAACATTGATCCCGCAATAACCTCTATTGATCCCCGTTTATTAACATGATCAAGAGAATTTTCAAGAAAATACATCTGCTCCTAATGTTTATGAAGGCCGGATAATTTCTCTCACCATAAATATTAATTACATTTGCAAGGTAAAGAAAAATGATTTTAAATAAAACCAGTTCCATGGATCTGAAATCAGCCATCAATATTATTATTCGTGATCTTAAGGAAGCCGGTGACCTGATTGATGACCTTAAAAACAAACCCGAATTACCCGATCTCCAGATTGAGCTTGTCAGGTCAAAATGCAAGAGCGCCGAGGATTTGATAAAGATTGTAGGTGACATTATCACAGATGCCGGTAATGAAGTTGATATGAAGGCTGACATTAAGGAAAGCATAATTAATAATGATATTTCAAACGTCCAGGAAGAAATTGCTGAAGGGGAAAAAAGAGAGAAAGAGGAAGAGGAAGAAAAAGAAAAAACATTGACAGAAGAGACTGTGGATACACCCCGGGAGGAGATTATCACAGACCATAGTGACCCTGAGGACAGCACCATTAAAACAGAAAAGAAAAGTGAACAGATAATTGCTGACAGGTTTGCCCACCTGTCGAGCCGGATAAATGAAAAAGTGGGCGATACCAAAAAAGCGGAAGGTAAAACACGCTCAATACCGGTAACTGACCTGAACCGGGCTATAGGCATTAACGACAGGTTTTACTTTATCAGGGAACTTTTCAGTGGCAAAGAAGAACCTTACAGGCAAACAATTAACAGCCTGAACAATGTATCAACTAAAGAAGAAGCAACACGCATTCTCAATGATACTTTAAAAGATATGGCTGACTCGGAGCCTGCACGTCAATTGCTCGAACTGGTTGAAAGAAAACTATCAGCAAAATAAAATGGGCAGGTTGTATATTATCCCAACACCTATTGGAAACCTTAAGGACATTACTTTGAGGGCTGTGGAAATACTCAAGGATGTTGATCTTGTACTCGCTGAAGATACACGCAAGTCAGGATTACTGCTAAAACACTTTGGCATAAGCATCCCTCTTGCCTCGCATCATAAATTCAACGAACACAGGGAGTCAGAGAGAATTTGCGAGCAACTTGCATCAGGCAAAAATATTGCTCTTATTACTGATGCAGGCACTCCCGGAATATCCGACCCAGGCTTTTTACTGGTAAGAACATGCATTGAAAAAAATATCATAGTCGAAACTTTGCCGGGGGCAACAGCTTTCATCCCTGCCCTGGTCAACTCAGGACTTCCCTGCGACAGGTTCTGTTTTGAAGGATTCCTTCCCCAGAAAAAAGGCAGGATGAAAAAGATAAAAAAACTCGAGAATGAAGAAAGGACAATGGTTTTTTATGAGTCACCTCACAGAGTATTAAAACTAATAAATCAGCTTATTGATGTTTTTGGAGGACACAGAAAAGCTTCATTGTCAAGAGAGCTTACCAAGATACACGAGGAAAATGTAAGGGGTAACCTGGAAGAACTTGCTGCAAAGCTCAAGGATGTCCAACCCAGGGGGGAATATGTGCTGGTTGTAGCCGGGAAGGATTAAGTATTTAACTATTTTTGTGGCTGGTCCATGAAAATTTTTTGCGATTGATTCGTTATTATATAAAATGATGTATGAAAAAAGCCCTGCTAACAATATATATCCTCTCGATCACTATCCTGAGTTCTGAAGCCCAATGCCTGAAAGGGATAATCAGAAATACAGAGGGAGAACCCGTAAGGTATGCCACAGTATACATAAGCGAGCTTAAGCACGGAACCACTGCAAATATTAAGGGTGAATACGAGATAAGACTTAAACCCGGGACCTATAAAGTCTTTTTCCAGAGCCTGGGCTTTTCGCCGGAGATAAAGAACATTACAATGGGGAAGGCAGATAAAAAGCTGGACGTAACACTTACCATGCAATATTACCAGATACCCGAGGTCAGGGTGACAGCCACCGGTGAAGATCCTGCATACAGAATAATGAGAAAAGCTATTGGTCTGGCTCCGTACCATCTAAACCGGATAAAGCATTATGAAGCCGAGGTGTACATCAAAGGCAGTGTGGTAGTTAATAAAATACCTCGCCTGTTAACCAGGAACATAAGTGCGGAAGACCTGGAAATAAAGGAGGGTGACAGCTATCTTATCGAATCAATTAATAAGATTGAATATGATGCTCCTGATGTATACAGGCAAACTGTTATTGCACAGCACAGCACTTTTCCTGATATGGGAGAGTCGGAAATATCCCCGATGGACGTGATCAGGGCAAGTTTTTACCAGCCGGTATTAGCCGATATAGCTATCAGTCCTCTCTCACCGAATGCCATGTCGCATTACAACTTTAGTTATGAAGGCTCAACACCCCAGGGTAAATACATCGTCAATAAAATAAAGGTAATACCAAAAAGGAAAAGCCAACAGGTTTTTGATGGTATTATTTACATAATAGAAGACCTGTGGTGCATCCATAGCCTTGACCTCACCAATGAAAACCTGGCAGGCTCAATAAATATTCAACAGGTGTACACCCCTGTACAGGATGATATCTGGATGCCCGTAAGCCATAATTTTGATGTAAATATATCAATGGTGGGAGTTGATGCTGATGGTACATATGGAAGCGCAGTTACATATACCGAAGTCGAACCGAACACTGAACTACCAGAGCCTGAAGAACTTGCTCTTAATCCCACAGCGGAACAGGTAATTCTTGAAGAACAACGTGAAACATCAAAAACACAACAAAAAATAGAAGAAATACTCCAGAAAGATGAGTTAAGCAACAGGGATATGTCAAGACTTTCAAGGCTGATGGAAAAGGAAGCTGAAGAATCAGAACCGGGGGAAGATGACCTTGAAATAAAGAAGACCACAAGCTATAACATTAAAGAAGATGCCAACAAGAAAAATACCGAATACTGGGCCGAAGTCCGCCCTATACCTCTTTCCGAAGAGGAAAAGGAAAGTATAAGGATAGGTGACAGCCTGGAGGTGGAAGCAGGACTAAGAGAATCTTCAGCCTCACGCGACACTACTGCAAGGGGCCAAGGGAATGGCCGTCAAAGCAAATTTTTAAGTGTGATGAATGACTTATTGCTTGGTGAAACATGGTATGACAAAAACAGGACCAACCGGTTCAGACTGGGAGGATTGATCGATCTCGACCATTTTGGTTTTAACAGCGTTGACGGCTTCAAATATGGGATTGACTTTAGTTATGAGCATACTCCGGATTCAGGTATGACATTTTCAGTAAATCCTGTTCTTGGATGGAATTTCGCAAGGGAAAGGCTTAACTGGAGGATCAGCGGTATGATCAGATATAATCATATGAAGCAGTCACGTATAGTTTTCTGGGGAGGCATTGGCAGCCAGGATTTTACCAATTCGGCGGGGATAAGCCCTTTCATTAATATGGCCACCTCCCTGTTGTATAAAGACAACTATCTAAAACTGTACGAAAGCAGGTATCTGACAATAAGCCAGCGCACAGAATATTTCAACGGTTTCTACCTTGAACTAAGGTATGCCTGCGATGACCGCAGCCTGCTGAACAACAACACCAATTTCTCCCTTTTCAACAAAGATGAGGATTACTCAGAAAATATTCCCTCAAATGAGTATCTGGGAGCCGGCGGTGATACAGATGCTGATTACCTGCTTACCAACCATGTTCATCACCAGTTCTCTACTGTGATATCTTACATACCAAGACAGAGATACAGAATAAATAACGGAAGGAAATCTTCAGCCGGTTCTGACTATCCTACTTTTAAGATATATTATGATCATGGTATAAATATTACACCCGATAACGAATATCATCATTTTGACCATATCCAGTTTGAAGCAAATAAGACCAGGTCGATTGGTGCTTTCAACGAATATTCATGGCGATTCAGAGCAGGGGGCTTCCCTAAGAATAAGAAGCTACAGTTCCAGGATTTCAATCATTTCAATACACAATCACTGCCCTTCCAGATCCGCAATCACCAGGATGTATTTATGCTTCCTGATTATTATACCATGGCAACGCCTGAATATTATATTGAAGCTCACTTCAGGTATACAACACCTTACCTTCTTATCAAGCTGCTACCCTTTCTCAGTAATACCCTCATGCGGGAAAATGTCAGCCTTTCTTATCTGTACACTCCCCATACCGGTAATTATTACGAACTGGCATACGGTCTCAGCGAGATTTTCCTTATTGGCAAGATTGGAGTATTTGTGGGCTTTGAAGATCTCACCTATAAGTCTGCAGGCTTAAGATTTACCTTTATCTTCAGGTAGTACCTTCGATAAGTTCATCATCCCTGTACTTATCAAGCATATTTTTTTTTGCTTTAACACCCAACTCTTTGAGGTGCCCCACCCTGGTAATGAGGTTCCCCCTTCCGGTTAATTTCATTACAGTCTCGTCGTATTGTTTCTGAGTTTCATTCAGTTTCTTCCCAAGCTTTTCAAGTCTTTCAAGAAGAAGGACAAAATCGTCATACAGGGCTCCACCCTGTCTTGCTATCTCAATAACATTCCTGCTCTGGTATTCCTGTTTCCATATACTCTCAATCATCTTAAGTGCAGCAATAAGATTGGTTGGACTGATAAGGAGAACCCTTTTTTCATATGAATCTGACCACAGCCTGTTGTCAGACTGCAAGGTCAGGAAATATGCCGGTTCAACAGGCATGAACATCATTACAAAATCAACTGTCTCAAGTTCATACTCATCCTGGTAATCTTTTGCAGCAAGCTTATTAAGATGAGTTCTTACTGAATGAAGGTGAGTTTTTATGCCCTGTTCCTTTTCTGCCTCTGTTTCTGCGTTAACATATTGTTCATAGCCTATTAATGATACTTTTGAATCAATTATTATACTACGGTTGCCCGGGTATTTAACAATTACATCAGGTTGTAATCTTCCTCCTTCATCGGTAGTATATGATTCCTGTACGAAGAATTCCCTGTCTTTTACCAGGCCCGATTTTTCGAGTATACTTTCAAGTATCATCTCACCCCAGTTACCCCGTGCTTTCGAATCCCCTTTAAGTGCCCTTGTCAATGCGCTGGCTTCATCGCTGATTTTGGTGTTCAGTTTTTCCAGCTCAGCAATCTTCGTCATCAGTGAAGCACGGTCCTTACTGCTTTCCAGCCTTGTTTTTTCAACCTTATCCCTGAAATCCTTCAGGTTTTCATTAAAAGGTTTTAATATATTATCCAGTTTTTCGGTATTTTCCCTGGTAAATTTCCTGCTTTTTTCCTCAAGGATTTCATCAGCCAGCAGCCTGAATTCTTTCTTCATCCTCTCCTGCATTTCCTCAAGCTCTTTTTTCTGATCCTCGAGTTTCTCACCCAGTGATTCAATATTAGCATCCCTTGACGCAACCATGGCTGTCAGCTTTCGTATCTCTGCCTCTTTGTCTGCCAACTCGGTCTTATAATCAGATATAGTTGCCCTGAGATCATTAATATGTACACCTTCTGTGGCACGCGTAGCTTTTTTTCTCAGTACCTGTATAATAGACATTAGTAATACACCTGCTGCCAGTCCGGCTAGAAAAAAAACACTGTTGTCAAGCATAGTTATCCGGTATTTTTCAAATATTTAAAACCTACAACAAAAATACCTGTTTTACTTTTGATATTACATTCTATGGCAGTTCATCATCTGAACCGTTTTCTGTACTCAGGCTATTGCCATCGGAAGGTATATCCTTATTCATTTTAGAGCTCACGGTAAAGGAATCAGAAATATTCTGCTGCCCTATTGCTTCATAGTTAAGGTCTTCAACATCAATAAATTGTGCTCTTTCCTCCCTGAACCGTAGTAAGACGTCATCAACAGGTCCATTCCTGTTTTTCGCTAGTATGATCTCGGCTATACCTTTTGAGGGCATATCGTTATCAAGTGTTGTAAATCCATATTTTTCAGGCCTGTGGATAAAGATTACCATATCGGCATCCTGTTCAATGGCTCCTGATTCACGGAGATCTGACAATTGGGGCCTTTTGTTTCCGCCCCTTACTTCCACAGACCGGTTAAGCTGGCTCAATGCAACAATTGGCACATCCAGTTCTTTTGAGATACTTTTCAGTGCCCGGGAAATACTTGACACTTCCTGTTCGCGGCTACCGGCATCCCTGGGGCCTGTCATCAGCTGCAGGTAGTCAACTATGGCTATATCCAGTTTATGCTGTGCCGATAAGCGCCTGCACTTAGCCCTTAGTTCAAATACCGATATAGCAGGGGTGTCATCAATATAGATACTGGCATCTTCCAGTGTCTTGATTTTCGTTTCAAGCTGTTTCCACTCATCTTCTTTGAGGCGGCCGTTTTTTATCCGGTTTGATGGTAATTCTGTTTCAGCCACTATGAGGCGGTTAACCAGTTGAACAGCCGACATCTCCATCGAAAAGAAAGCCACCGACTTTTTATGGTCGATTGACATATTCCTGGCCATTGTCAATGCGAAAGCTGTTTTACCCATTGATGGCCTGGCAGCAATTATTATAAGGTCTGATCTTTGCCACCCTGAGGTAAGCCTGTCAAGCTTGGTAAATCCGGAAGGTACCCCAACCAGGGCATCTTCTCTTTTGCTTGCTTCCTCAATCTCATGTATTGCTTCTTTAAGCACAAGGTTCAAAGGTGAAACCTCTCTTTTGATATTGCCCTCGGCTATCTGGAACAACTCATTCTCAGAATAATCAAGCAGTTCATTTATATCATTTGAATCGTCAAACGCACGGCCCTGTATTTCCGAAGTGACCCTAATCAGTTCCCTCTGGATGAATTTCTGAGCCACTATTTTAGCATGAAACTCAACATGTGCTGCTGACACCACCTTTGAAGTCAGCTGTGTAAGGTAAACCGGTCCGCCAATATTATCCAGCTCGCCTTCTGATCTCAGCTCCTCGGTAACAGTATAAAGGTCAACCGGTAATTCTCTCTGGTTTAGAGATATGATGGCTTCATATATTCTCTGGTGAACATCCTTGTAAAAACTTTCAGGTTTCAGAATATCAAGCACCGTTATTATTGCTTCTTTTTCAAGCATTATTGCACCCAATACCGCCTCCTCCATATCAATAGCCTGGGGAGGCACCCTTCCCATATCAGGCAATGGATTTGTAACAGACCTGGTTTTAGCCTTTCTCTCAGCCATAATATACTGTTTATCTGTTAGTTAAAACTATACTCCCGCTGACTGTAATTACCCGGATCAAAGTTAGAAAATGGATAAGTTCTGCCAAGTAACAGCAAGTAAATATTACAAACATTTTTGTGTTGATATCTTGTTGATATGAAAATAGTTTGAGGCTCCACCTTCGCTGGCGCGGATCTCCCTCTGCCCTCCGTAGCCTTGGCGAAGGCGGGTGATCCGTGCCTTGCTTCGGCGGACACTATAAGGCTTAGGCTAAGCTTTTATTATACCAAAAACTAATTACGCCGAACGCAGTGAGGCCAATTACGCGACCACCGGGAGCAACTATTTTTTTTGTATTTTGCAATTCAAATAGTAGAACAATTATGACTTCTTTCCCCAATGCCAAAATTAACATAGGATTAAACATAATCAGTAAAAGGCAGGACGGCTATCACAATATTGAATCATTATTTTATCCCGTAGGAGCAAAAGATGCGCTGGAGTTTGTAATGCAGTCACCCGGGAAGGACTATGACGAACTTATTGTAACGGGGATTGAAACAGGTTGCAACATGGAAGAAAATTTTGTAATAAAAGCCATTAAGCTGTTAAGAAAGGAATACAGTATACCTTTCCTGAAAATACATCTGCACAAAGTAATACCTCCAGGCTCCGGGCTTGGAGGGGGATCTTCAGATGCCGCTTTCATGCTGAAGTACCTTAACAGGTACTTTAGTCTAAATATTGATAACCAAGGACTTATAGATTTGTCATTAAAGATAGGCAGCGACTGTGCCTTCTTCATAAACAACAAGCCAGCCCTTATAAGGGGCCGGGGGGAAGTAATAAAAGAAATCGGCTTCAGTCTGGAAGGGAAATATTTATTGCTTGTATATCCCGGTATCCCCATAAGCACTGCGGAAGCATACAGCATGGTAAATCCCAGGATGCCGGATAAAAGTATAGCAGAAGGTATCAAGCAAGCTGTCAGTGAATGGAGAAGTACCATTAAAAACGACTTTCAGGATATAATTATTGACAGGTATCCGCTTATCGGTAAGATTATTAATAAGATTTATAATGAGGGTGCCTTATACTGTTCCTTGAGTGGGAGTGGTTCAACGGTATATGGGATATTTGAAGCATTACCCTCCAGCAGTACAATTGATGATTACTGGACCTGGAGAGGTACGTTCGCAATATGATTATTTTTGAGGGTCGAATTCGACCAGAAGCTTTCCTTTCGGCACTTTATCATTTACTTTTACAGCAATATGTTTCACGATGCCGCTCACAGGGGATTTTAGCCTGTTCTTCATCTTCATTGCCTCCAGTACCAGTACTTCATCACCCTTTATTACTTTATCTCCTTCTTTTACCATTATCTCAATAATGGTACCGGGTATAAAACTAAATAACTTCAACTTGTCGGAAGGCTTATATGGCTCCCGCTTTTTGTAACTGTCGCTCAGCCTCGTAGTATATTCCGAATGATTTATATTGAGTATTCCCAGCTTGGTATCTTTCTCTTGCATAATTTCTTACTAATAACAGGTCTATAAGATTTAGAACGGTGGTACACCATGTTTTTTATATGGCATTGAGATAGATTTATTATCAGACAATTCAATTGCATGAATGAGCAAGCGCCGTGTTTCACCGGGCTCAATTACTGCATCAACATATCCTTTAGCGGCAGCAACATATGGATTGGCAAACTTTGATTTGTATTCCTCCACCTTGGCTTTACGTGTGGCATCAGGGTCATCAGAAGCCATTATTTCCTTCCTGAAAATAATATTTGCTGCTCCTTCAGGCCCCATCACTGCAATTTCAGCTCCCGGCCATGCAAATACGAAATCTGCCCTCAGGTGCCTCGATCCCATAGCTATATACCCTCCGCCATAGGCTTTCCTGATAATAACCGTGATCTTTGGAACGGTAGCTTCACTGTAAGCATAAAGTACTTTAGCACCATGCCTAATTACACCGGCATGTTCCTGGTCAACGCCGGGAAGATAGCCGGGCAGGTCAACAAAGGTGATAATCGGTATGTTAAAAGCATCACAATAACGGATAAATCGGGCCGCTTTGTCAGAAGAATCCACGTCGAGCACACCTGCCATCTCCAGTGGCTGGTTAGCAACAAAACCAACTGTGGCTCCTTTAATCCGGCCAAAGCCTATAACCATATTTTTAGCCCAGTGTCTCTGGATCTCAAAAAATTCTGACTTGTCGGTTACTGACCGTATAACATCTTTCACATCATAGGGTAATGTCGCATCATCAGGGACTATTTTATCTATATCGCACTTACTGTCCGGTTCCGCAGGTTCAAAAGCTTTGGCTTTCCTCTGGTTATTCCATGGTATGTAGCTTACCAGTTCCTTTATCTTGGCAAAACATTCATCTTCAGATTCAGCGTAAAAATGTGCATTACCGGTTACCTCGCTATGAACCCTGGCACCACCCAGGTCTTCCATTGATATCTCTTCACCCAGTACGGTTTTGATGACTTCGGGACCTGTAATAAACATCTTCGAGATATTCTGTACTACAAATACAAAATCTGTAAGCGCTGGTGAATAAACCGCTCCACCTGCACAGGGTCCAAGAATAACTGATATCTGGGGTATCACACCGCTTGAAAGTGTGTTACGGAAAAAAATCTCCCCGTAGCCTGCTAGTGAATTCACGCCTTCCTGTATCCTTGCCCCACCTGAATCATTTATACCTATAAGGGGTATTCTCATCTTGAGCGCATGATCCATTATCTTGGTTATTTTCCTTGAATGCATAAGGCCGAGAGAACCTCCGGCAACGGTGAAATCCTGTGCAAAAATAGCTATAGGGGCACCTTCGATGGTCCCCGTTCCTATTATTACACCATCACTTGGAAGTCTCTTCTTATCCATATCAAAATCCCGAGCTTCGTGCTCAACAAACATATCGTATTCACTGAACGAGCCTTCATCAAGGAGTATCATTATTCTCTCCCTGGCAGTACCCTTACCCATAGCTTTTTGCTTCTGTATGGCTTTTTCACCTCCACCAAGAAGTATTTTTTGCCTTCTTTCCTGAAGTTCCCTGATTTTTTGATCTAAAGGCATGATAATCTGTATTTTTTATATACTTGAATATTGATGATTAACCTAATTCCGTCTGATTATGAGGATACAACAATAATAAAATCATATGAATAAAAGAAGAACATAAATCAATTTTTTTCGAACAAGATAGAGGATGCCAGTCTGAGTAAATTATAAACGACACATTATAAATAATTTATAGGTTTAAAATTTTCGACCAGGCATTATTTCGGTGCCCATTTATACAGTAACATTCCAATACTGAGGTAGATGATATTAGGTAGCCACATGGCAATCATAGGATTGAGATCCCCTTTAAGGGAAAATTGTGTTGCAAACTGCATAAAG
>JAYEGY010000118.1:0-8048 GCA_034659275.1 Bacteroidota bacterium
CTAGTGTTTCTCTGTTTAACGCTACAGGCCCAGGAAAAATGCGAGGTTCTGATGGAGAACCTCAAAGGTGAATACCGCGGCGAATGCAGAAGGGGACTTGCACACGGCTATGGTGAAGCAGAGGGTAAAGATCACTATATAGGCGATTTTAAGAAAGGTTATCCCCATGGTAACGGAACATATACATGGTCAAGCGGAGAGAAATACGAAGGAGAATGGGAAAGAGGGCTCCGTGACGGTGAAGGAACATATTACTTCTTTGCCAACGGACAAGATACTGTGATTTATGGCAAATGGGTTGACGATGAATATGTGGGTGTCTATCATGAAAGACCTTATAATGTTGATTACAGAAATAATGTTGGTAGGGTCACTTTTACAAAGATCAGTGAAGATCGACAGTATGTGAGGATTAAATTCATGCGGAACGGCGGTGAACATACTAATATAAGTGATCTTTTACTTACCGGTAGCAGTGGGGTGGAGAATACCAGCAGGATGTTTACAGGTTTTGAAAATGCAGAGTTCCCCTTTAAAGGCAGAGTGATGTTTACTGCTCCCAATGTTTTCTATGTTGCAGCACTGCGCTGTGAAGTGAGATACCAGATCTTTGAGCCGGGGGCATGGGTTGTCTCTATTCATTTCTAAAGAACCCTCGGTTAACCGAAGACATAGATTTAAAAATAAAGCTGACTGTTAATGTTACTGACCTAATCCTTGACCTTGAGTGATGAGATTATACCTGAAATTTATTTCTGTCTTCCTCCTGACTTTTATGAATATCTTTCTCTTAGACGGCCAGCAATACTTTCTTGAAGGAGAGATTGTTAGTGCGGAAAACGAGCTACTGGAAGGATTCATCGATTATAGGGACTGGAAATATAATCCTGATATTATTCGTTTTATACCGGACGGTAAAATTACTCCTCTTACCTTCAGCCCTTCTGACTTAATGTCTTTTACAGTGAATAATGAAAGGTTTATCGCTGCAGAAGTTACCATTGAGAGAACGCCTGATAACCTGGATGAATTGCTGAATGTAGGGGGACGAATAATTTCCAGGGAAAAGGTTTTCCTCAGAGTACTTGTTGAAGGACTGACAAGCCTTTACTATTATAATGAACGGCAGTCGGGGAAGCATTTCTACATAAGAAAAGACATCGGGGGTGAAATAATTGAATTGAAACAGTACAGTGTTATCAGCGAAATAGAAGGGCAGAAGGAAGTGCTTGTGCAAGACGAATATAAGGATCAGCTTGAAAACATAATGCGGGATTGTCCTATGTTAATACCCATGACTCATCTTGTTGATTATAACAGGAGTGAACTTACCGAGCTTGTTGAAGAATACAATAAATGCCTAAAAGGAGAGATTTATTATGTTGCTGAATTGCCTTCGGTTGAATATGAAGCAAGGCTGTCTGCCGGACTTTCAGCATTTTATATAAACTTTCGCGGTAGTGGTTCCGATGACCTGGTGGTTGCAAACTTTCCCATTAGTCATAAACCCTATGCAGCAGTGGGCCTCAACATCATATTCCCGTTTTCACGAAAGACTTTTTCAGTTTACAATGAGGCGGGAATACATATTTACGAAAGCAGCGACCATATACAATGGTACGAGAGCGAAAAAGTATACGAGGATGTGGAAATGACCCTCGGCGCCACAAGAATATGTCTTCTGAATACCATAAGGTACACTTACCCGGCAAAGCGTTTCAGGCCTTTTATATATGCAGGTGTGGTAAATACATATAGCTTCAACATTACAAATAACAAAAAATCAGTCATGCATTTTTACTCAACCGTGACTGAGCATACTTCGGAGGCTATAGCCGGTCATGGAAGATATTCTTTTTCACTGGCCGGAGGAATCGGCATTAAATATAAAAATGCCGGACTCGACCTCAGGTATGAGCTGGGCAGAGGAATAAAAAGCACCACTAACGTAAGTTCATCTACCTATACGGTATTTTTCCTCCTGCATTATTCCTTTTAAAAGGAGAGGCTTACTGTGTCCGATGTAGCTGGGCGTGGGTCAGAGACCCACACCAGAATAGGTGGAGCCTTAAATATCTTCTATCCCCATTGAATACAAGGTAAACCCGAATATATCAGTATACTGCTCTATAATTTTACTTACCGGTGTACCGGCACCATGACCTGCCTTTGTCTCAATCCTTATAAGAACCGGCTCGTTTCCGGCATGCTTGTCCTGAAGCTCGGCGGCAAACTTGAATGAATGTGCAGGCACAACCCTGTCATCATGGTCTGCCGTTGTGATAAGTGTTGCCGGGTATTCGGTTCCCGCCTCTACATTATGAACGGGTGAATAGCCTAACAGGTAGCGGAACATATCCTCGTTTTCTTCAGATGTGCCGTAGTCATATGCCCACCCGGCACCGGCAGTGAATTTATGGTACCTCAGCATATCCAGCACACCGACGGCAGGAAGGGCAACCTTCATAAGGTCAGGTCTCTGTGTCATCACAGCACCTACAAGCAAACCGCCGTTTGAGCCGCCTCTTATGGCCAGGTAGTCACTTGAAGTGTAATTATTATTAATAAGGTATTCAGCTGCTGCAATAAAATCGTCAAAGACATTTTGCTTGTTCATCTTTGTTCCTGCCAGGTGCCATTCTTCACCGTATTCTCCACCGCCCCTGATATTGGGAACGGCATATATACCACCAAGCTTCAGCCAGAAAGCATTGGTGATGCTGAAAGAAGGTGTTTCACTTATGTTGAATCCCCCGTAGCCATACAGAATGGTGGGATTTTTACCATTCATCTCAATGCCTTTCCTGTACGTTATTATCATGGGTATTTTAGTCCCGTCTTTTGAAATGTAAAATACCTGCTCCGATACATAATTTTCACCGTTGAAATCCACATCGGGCTTTTTGTATATGTTGCTTTCTCCTGTTTCGGGGTCAAACCGGTATATTGTGCCGGGAGTGATATAATTTGTGAACGTGTAATACAGTTCTTCATCTTCTTTTTTACCACTGAAACCCGATGCTGTTCCTATATCAGGGAGGTCTATTTCCCTGACCATATTACCTTCGATATCGTACTGCTTAACCTTTGACAGGGCATCTATCATATAGTGGGTGAAGAAATAGCCTGCACCTGTGGAGGGCGTGAGTACATTTTCAGTTTCGGGGATGAAATCAAGCCAATTTTCAATGCCGGGATCACTGGCATCCACGGTGACAATCCTCCTGTTGGGTGCATCCAGGTTAGTGACGATAAATAGTTTAGAGCCTTCATTATGAATGACATAATGATCATTGTCAAAATTATCGACAATGGTAACCAGCTCACTTCCCGGCTTGCTGAGATCTTTTATGTACAGTTCGTTTCCAGTTGTGGATATAGAGGCTGTTATAATGAGATATTTATTATCTTCAGTGACTGATCCGCCGACATAACGTCTTTTTTTGACGGCTCCGAATACCAACTCATCTTCGTCCTGTGTCGTTCCCAGTTTATGGAAGTACAGCTTGTGGTGATCGGTTTTGGCTGTGAGCTCATTCCCTTCCGGTTTGTCATAACTTGAATAATAGAAGCCTTCATTTGCCCTCCATGAAAGGCCTGTGAACTTAACGTCCCTTATGGTGTCTCCTATAATCTCTTTGCTGGTTGCATCCATGGCAATGACCTTTCGCCAGTCGGAGCCTCCTTCTGATATGGCATAGGCCGCTTTACTACCGTCATCCGAGAAAGTCAGTGTGCTTAATGATGTGGTACCATCCTCCGAAAATTTATTGGGATCAAGAAATACCTCAGGTTCGCCGCCTTCTTTCTGGCGGTACACAACATATTGATTCTGAAGGCCGTCATTTTTATAGAAATAAGTATACTTACCTTCTTTGAAAGGCGCGGTATACTTTTCATAATTCCACATTTCTGTGAGATTGGTCCTTATCTCATCCCTGTATGGTATTTTATCAAGGTAAGCAAATGTCACCTCATTCTGGGCCTCAACCCATGCGGCTGTCTCGGCTGAATTATCATCCTCGAGCCAGCGGTACGGGTCTTTTACGGTGGTTCCGAAATAGTCATCTTCGACATCCACCTTTTTAGTTTCCGGGTAATCTATTTTACCCTTATCGGTGCTGTTACATGATGCAATTATCAGCATGATTGTAAGAATAACTATTGACTTTTTCATGATTGTATGTTATAAAAAACTATTCCCTGACTATCTTTTTCTCTATATACCTTGAACTCATTATTCTGAGTATGCCTAAATAATCAAGCCTGAACTCGATTAGATCACCGACCTTGTATTTCTTTGAATTTTTACCGAGGTCAATGACTATCATATCGGAACTGGCGCCGGCAAATTTTATACTTTTATCTTTCGGCCATATATGGTCTTCATCGACATCAAGCAGGCCCAGGTCAAGTATGGCGCGACATGTTGTTTTACCGATGTCTTTCTCGTCAAATGAAAATTCTTCTCCTTCTACGTTTGTTCCCATCTCGCCATTGGGAACCATAGGCTTTTCCGATAGTTCAATGATCTCCGCGAAAAGTTTGAATATGTCATTCTCCATGTGTTTGTAACGGGTGCCGTCATATACATTTGTTCCGAGAAAGAGTGTTTCGCCCACGCGGAAATGGTTAATACCCTTGGGCAGGGTGTTATTGAGAATAAGTGGTATGGTGACAGATGATCCACCTGAGACAAAGGGTATGTTTTTATTGAATTTAGCCTCAATAAGCTGTTCGTAGAGGCTTAGCTGGATAAGCTTGTCCCTGTTGGGTAAGACACCGTAAAGGCATGACAGGTTGGTTCCGATACCTACCACTTCTATATTGGGCAGTTCAAAAACCTTTTCGTAGAAATCGAGGAAATCTTCGGCCAGCACCCCCTCGCGAAGCTCACCGGTCTCGATTATTATCATAATCTTATGGATTTTGTTCTGCCGTTGCGCTTCTTCTGACAGCAGTTTTATCGTATAATATTCGGTGTTGAAAGTAACATCGGCATATTGCACTATGCTTTTAATACTCCTCTTGGCAGGAGGCTTAATATAGAATGTCTCGATATCCCTGTCTATACTTTTTATAACCTTCAGGTTGGTGACCCTTGAATCACATATCTTCTTAATGCCGAGATTGATAATCTCTTCGAGGTATGATTTCTCACCGCATAGCAATTTTGACACTATTGCCCACTTGATATTATTACTCTCGAAGAGATTTTCCAGGTACTCGAAGTTACTCTTCAGTTTTTTTATGTGTAATTCTATAAATGCCATTGATGGTTCAATTTACAATTTTTCTTTTAATACTTTGGGGTAGTCTTACCAGCAATTCGTAATTCATTGTATCACTCATTGCCCCGAATGAGCTGACGGTTATTTCAAGATCACCCTGTTTGCCGATAAGCACCACCTCATCGCCTCTCTTTGCTGAAGGTATCAGGGTGACATCAGCTATCATCATATTCATATTGACCAGTCCTATCACGTTTGCGAAAGATTCATTTATCAGTACCCGTCCCTGGTTGCTCAGTATCCTGCTGTAACCGCTGGAATAGCCTACGGGTATGATAGCTATCCTCTTATCTTCCTGTGCAAGGTAGTTGGTTCCGTAGCTGATGAATTCCCCTTCCTTTACTTCCTTGATGGTCATTATTTTGCTTTTCCACCTGAGGACCCTGGTGAGTGGATCGGTTTTATCTGCCTGTTTGTGAAGGTACTGTATGAATGTCTCAGCGCCGGGCCACAGGCCGTATTGCATTATACCTATCCTTACCATGTCCATGCAGGTCCCCGGGTAATTCATCGCGGCGGCTGAGCATGCGGTGTGCCGTAATTCAGGTTTAATACCTTTAGCGGCTATGTTCCTGGAAATCCTGTTAAAAGTGCGTATCTGCTTTTGTACCCTTACATAATTGGCTATGCTCTCAGCACCGGCATAATGTGTACAGAGACCTTTAATGACAAAACAGTCCCTGTTATCACGTATTAAACTGAGCACTTCATTGAGAGTTTTAGTTTTAAAACCAGTCCTGTTCATCCCTGTTTCCACTTCTATATGCACTTTCGCGGGTTTACCAACCTTCATGGAAGCCCTGATGGTTTCCTGGACAAAATTAAGATCGAAAATATAGAATTCAATGTCATTTTCAATGGCCCATTCAACCTGGTCTTTTTCAAGCCAGCCCATGATCATAATCCGGCTGCCGGGTCTCTTGCATTTGAATACATCCTCGGCTTCATCGGCAGAAAAAACGGAGAAATGGTCTATTCCCTCGTCCTCGGCTATGCTGACAAATTCATTTATCCCGTGACCGTAAGCATTGCCTTTTACCACCGACGATATCTTTGTGTGGCGCTGAATATAGCCCCTGAGAAAGTCCAGGTTGTTAGCCAGTGATGACCTTTTTAGTTCTATAACTGACGTTGACATCATAGGAAAGGGAAATTATTTATTAATTAACCTGTAAATATTCATAAACATATTCACTCCCGCAGCTATGATTTCATCCGGGAAATCATAATCGGGATTATGTACGGCTGAATGCTCTGTGCCTGCTCCCAGGCCAAACATCGCCCCCGGGAAGCTCTGTGTGAAATAACTGAAATCCTCTGACCATTTAAATGGTTCATTCATTTCTATCAGTTCAAGGCCTGATTTCGCGGCTGCTCTCCTGATTATTTCAACAGGGTAGGGGGCATTCTTCATGGCAAGGAATTCTTCCTTCCATTCATAATCGTACTTTATCTTTTCTTTTTTGCATATGTCGATTATTGCTTTGATAACTTCATTTTTAAGTACTTCCATATCATTGTCCCTGTATGCCCTCAGGGTCATCGATATCTCACCGTATTCCGGTGATGTGCCGAATCTTTTTTCTCCCAGGCTGATATGCACCACGGTGCCAAGGACGAAGTCATCATACATTTCTTTTTTATTCTGGATGACATTCACGGCATCAATAATCTGTGACACTGCTTTTACCGGTGAATTGCCCTTTGCCGGTTCTGCCGCATGCGAGGACTTGCCATGCAGGCATACCGTTAGACCCACCGATGCGGCGCTGTAAATAAAGTCATTAACAATGATTGAGTTGAGAGGGAAACCGGGCAGGTTATGCAGTGCAAATACATAATCCGGCTTTATCGCTTCCCTGAATTTTTGATCCGCCAGTACGCGGGCTGCACCTTCACCTGTTTCTTCTGCAGGCTGGAAGATAAGGTTGATTTCTCCTTTCAATGGCCTGTTGTTATTGAGCATCTCTGCAAAGCCTGCAAGAATGGCCATATGACCATCATGCCCGCACAGGTGGGCCCTGTCACTGTAAACCGACCTGTATTCCTTTTCACTTATCTCTTTTATTGGCAGGGCATCCAGGTCGGCCCTGAAAAGCAGCTTTTTCCCCGGCTCTTCACCCCTGTAAAGGAATGCAATGCCGTGTCCCCCTATACCCTTTATTATCCTGCCAGGATTAAAAGCGGATATGAAGCGTTCCACCCTTTCAGCGGTGGGTTTCTCCTGGCCTGCTATTTCGGGATGTGCATGCAGCTCCCTCCTGAATTTGACTAAATGATCCGTTTTAACCATTATTTGATATAACGCATTTCAATGTACTTGCTTGTCATGCCCACTTTCTCGTACAGGTACCTTGCAGGGTTATCAGGTTCGACATGAAGGGCCACATTGCCTTCTGCTGTTTCAAATGCTTTATTCATCAGTTGTTTACCGATACCCTGGCCACGGTAATCGTGATGGGTGGCTATGTATACAAGTATGTTTTCCGGGATATAACCGCTCATTCCTGTTTTGTTGACAACAACCGACCCCACTATTTTACCGTCCATAATAGCGTTCAGAATGAAACCACCCAGAGGTATGAGTTTTGATCCCGGCTCACTTATCTTAAGTGAAAAATTAACTGCTTTTGTAATATCTTCTTTCTTGTCGCCGTACTGGTCAAGGTGCTCAAAAAGGAAATTTATTGTATCTTCCTTTTCCTGGGGTGTCGGCGTTGTTTCGGGCTTGTAAATCTTTATTTCCAGCATGTTTTC
>JAYEGY010000119.1:0-35081 GCA_034659275.1 Bacteroidota bacterium
AACAAGGACCGAACTGCTTGAATATGGTAGACGCTTTGTAAAGGCTCTCTCGTCCTGAATCTTACTGTGTCCGCCGTAGCCTCCGGCGAAGTCGGACTTCGCTCCAACTTTTTCCTTTTTCCTTTTTCCTTTTTCCTTTTGTCTTTTTCCTTTTGTCTTTTTCCTTTTGTCTTTTGTCTTTTGTCTTTTTCCTTTTGTCTTTTGTCTTTTGTCTTTTGTCTTTTGTTATCTTTAGCACCTGGACCAATCCCTTGCCTTAAATTTTATAAATATGGGATCATTATTGAAGGCTGTTAATACTATTTTCAGGTTCTACGCGGATGGCTTCCGTTCTATGCCTGCCTGGGGCAAAAAAGTATGGTTGGTGATCCTTATCAAATTATTCATAATATTCGCTGTTTTGAGATTGTTCTTTTTCCCGGATGTGCTGAAGAAGAATTATTCCAGTGATAATGAAAGGGGAGAACATGTACTTGATGAATTAGTAATTAAAACTGATACAGATGATTGAAAACATCGACCTTTCATTAGTCGATTGGTCAAGGGCCCAGTTTGCCCTTACAGCCATATATCACTGGCTGTTTGTTCCATTAACCCTGGGTTTGTCATTTATCCTGGTAATAATGGAAACAAAATATGTACGTACCGGCTCTGAAAAATGGAAAAAGACCACGAAATTCTGGATGAAATTGTTCGGTATCAACTTTGCAATAGGTGTATCGACCGGATTGATACTGGAATTTGAGTTCGGGACAAACTGGTCAAATTATTCCTGGTTTGTTGGTGATATTTTTGGTGCTCCGCTTGCTGTGGAAGGGCTCATGGCTTTTTTCCTTGAATCGACCTTTATTGCAGTAATGTTTTTTGGATGGGATAAGGTCAGCAAGCGCTTTCATCTTGTTTCAACCTGGCTGGTGGCTATTGGAGCTAACCTGTCAGCCTTGTGGATACTCGTGGCAAATGCATGGATGGAAAATCCCGTTGGCATGGTGTTTAATCCCGACACGGCAAGAAACGAAATGATAAACTTCTGGGAAGTATTGTTTAACCCTGTGGCCATGGATAAGTTCTTCCATACCATAACTTCAGGTTTTGTACTTGCTTCTTTGTTTATTACAGGCATAAGTGCATGGTTTCTTATACGTAAGCGTGAAAAGGAAATGGCCATAAAAAGTATTAAGGTGGCAGCAATATTTGGCACTTTTGCTTCAGCTGTGCTGATTTATACCGGTGATACATCTTCACGGACCCTGGCCCAGGTACAGCCTGTGAAATTTGCTGCCATGGAGTCATTATATGATGGTCAGAGGCAGGCAGGGCTCACGGTGTTCGGAATCCTTAAGGCATTTGAGGAGAAGGATGGTTTTACCGACAGGGAGGTAATTGCCCAGATAGAAATCCCGGGCTTCCTCTCGGTTATGACCCATGGTGACAAGAACGGATATGTTCCCGGCTTAAAGGACCTGGTATATGGTAATGAAGAATATGGCATAATGCCTGCCAGGGAAAAGATTGAGAGGGGTAAAAGAGCCAGACAGGTCTTGACAGATTACCGGGAAGCAAAAAGAAATAATCAGGGGGAGGAGGTGGAAAGCCTGAAAAACACATTCGAAAACAAAAACTTTCAGGAAGAATATTTCAGGTATTTCGGTTATTCTTATCTTAACAGGCCGGCTGATATAATTCCCAACGTACCGCTAATTTTCTATAGTTTTCATATAATGGTTGCCCTTGGATTTCTTTTCATCCTCCTGCAGATTCTCGCATGGTATTTTTCTGCAAATGGCTCAATAGAAAGGAGAAGGGTGTTCCAGTGGATACTCTTATTCAGTATTCCACTGCCTTACATTGCCTCCGTTCTTGGATGGCTGGTAACGGAAATGGGCCGCCAACCGTGGATTATACAGGACCTGATGCCGGTGGGCGTTGCTGTATCAAGCCTGAGCACTTCAATGGTGCAGACTACTTTCTGGTTATTTGCAGCTCTTTTTACAGCCCTGCTGATAGCAGAGGTGTCAATCATGACCAGGCAAATTAAAAACGGACCTAAAATAGAGGAGGAATAATTATGTTATTAGCAGTAGTGTCACATTCGTTTCTCCAGGAGTACTGGTGGTTTCTTATTTCTCTTCTCGGCAGCCTCCTGGTATTTCTTATGTTTGTCCAGGGTGGACAGTCCTTTATCTATACCCTTGCCGGGAACGAAGATGAGAAAACAATGATAATTAATGCCATGGGTCGTAAATGGGAGTCAACCTTCACCACCCTGGTAACCTTCGGGGGAGCATTTTTTGCTTCTTTCCCCTTGTTTTACGCAACCAGTTTCGGTGGAGCTTACTGGGTCTGGATGGCAATACTTTTTAGCTTCGTGATACAGGCTATCGCCTATGAATACCGCTCAAAACCATCTAATGTGTTGGGGAAGAGAACTTTTGAAATATTTCTCCTGATCAATGGAGCCCTTTCCCCACTATTAATAGGAATTGCGGTTGCCACATTCTTCACCGGGGCTAATTTCTCCCTTAACGAGATGAATATGAGTAAATGGGATACACCGTGGCACGGACTGGAAGCGGTGTTGAATATAAGGAACTTATCCCTGGGGATAGCTGTTTTTTCCCTGGCCCGCTTGCTTGGTTTAATGTATATCATTTATACAATAGATGATGATGAATTATTAAGTAAAGCAAGGGAAAAGACCAAGGCTAACATGATACCCTTTCTTATAGGCTTCCTGTATTTTGTTATCAGTCTTTTACTGGCAGAAGGATTTGCGGTTAAGCCTCAGAGTGGGGAAATATATATGGAGCAAGGTAAATACCTCCATAATTTCATTAAAATGCCACCGGTGCTCATTATGTTCCTCTTGGGAACAGTGCTTGTCCTCTTCAGTCTTTATCGGACTATCTTCACAGGCAATACATATCCTATATGGTACTCAGGCTCAGGGTCAATACTCGTTGTCCTGTCCCTTTTCCTGGTAGCAGGTTATAATAATACTGCTTTTTATCCGTCACTCACTGACCTACAGAGTTCACTGACCATAAGAAATGCTTCATCGAGTCATTTTACTCTCAGGACAATGATGTATATCTCATTTATTATACCATTTGTGGTTGCATATATCTGGTATGCCTGGAGTGCCATTAACAAGAAAAGGATAGACAAGGATGAGTTCACCGGTGAAGGTCACGCATATTAGAATATTTATAATAACAAATGAGTATTTTTCAGATACAGGAATGGTTTAGTGATTTTGGGATTGGGCCGGTTATGATAGCAGGCCCGTGCAGTGCGGAATCAGAAGAACAGATTATGTCAACAGCAGCTTATTTATCTGATTCCTGTAAACCCTCGCTGTTCAGGGCCGGTATATGGAAGCCCCGTACCCGTCCGGGGACCTTCAGCGGGGTTGGAACAAAAGGGCTGCAATGGATGACGAAGGTTAAAAAGGAAACCGGCATGCGGCTTACTGTTGAGGCTGCAAGCCCCCGACACGTGGATGCCTGCCTGAAAGCTGGTATCGATGTGATATGGTTGGGCGCACGTACCGTTTCAAACCCTTTCTCAGTGCAGGAAATAGCTGAGTCGCTCAGGGGAGTAGATATCCCGGTGCTTGTCAAGAATCCTCTTCACCCCGATATTGACCTTTGGATAGGGGCAATCGAGAGGGTGCATAATGCAGGCATTCAAAAACTGGCTGCTGTTCATCGGGGGTTTTCCCCCTTTGAAAGGACGAGATACAGGAATATGCCCAAATGGGAAATCCCCATAGAGCTGAGAAGGAGGATAAAAGAAATACCTGTTCTATGCGACCCAAGCCACATAGCGGGAGATTCTTCGTTGATAGCCGATCTGGCCCAGAGAGCCATGGACCTGAATATGGATGGACTGATGATGGAAGTGCACCATGACCCGCCTGCGGCCTTGAGTGATAGTAAACAACAACTATCGCCAGCAGAATATTGCCATATTATTAAAAACCTGGCGATCAGGCGATCAGAACCTGGAGACCCCGGTTTCCTTGATTACCTGGAAGAACTGCGTAACCAGGTAGATTCTGTCGATCATCAATTGATTGAACTATTGGCCAGACGTCTTGAGATAGTTGATATGATAGGGGAATATAAATTTGAGAATAATGTGGCGGTGCTGCAGATGGACAGGTGGCTAGATATTCTTAATACCAGACTTAAACAGGCAGGTGTTTCAGGACTCGATCGTTACTTCACTGAGAAATACCTTAAACTGATCCACCAGGAATCAATACGCAGGCAAACGGTGATTATGCGCAGGCTTAAAGAGGGGAAAGAGGGATCAGGTGATAATAGCCCAGATAATTGACACCACTACGTAAAGTATTATAATAAGAGGTAAGGAAGAAAATCCGGCGCCTGCTATTAACAGTGCGGAAGCCCCGATAAATACTATCCTTAATTCATTTCCTTTAAACCTTAAATGCTTAAACTTGAATGAAAACATAGGTATTTTCGTAATCATGAGCGAAGCAAAAAGGACGGTTAGGAAACATAATATTAACCTTGAATTAAGAAGATTTTCAATCAACTGGCTTTCACCATACTGGCTGGCAAAAACAAGTGAGATAATAAAAAATGCATTGCCCGGTGTGGGCAGACCTCTGAAATGATTGCTATGGGCTCCGTCGATGTTGAATCTTGCCAGGCGGAGACCCGAGAACACAGGAATAATAACCGGCACATACTGAAGGCACAATGCAAGGGAATCTGCCCCTTCAGCAGAAAGGATGAAATGGTACATTAAAAGTCCAGGCGCAATACCAAAGCTGACAATGTCGGCCAGGCTGTCAAGCTGAATGCCGATTTGGGAATAAGCATTGAGCAGGCGTGCAAGCAGCCCGTCGGCAAAATCAAAAATAAGGGATGCTGTTATAAACCATACCGAGAGTATGATATTCCCTTGCATGATCAGGATAATAGCTAAAAAACCTGAAGCAAGATTAAGTAAAGTAAGAAAGTTCGGAATCTGCTTTTTCATGTTTACGCTATCCAGTATCTTTTGTAAATTAAGATAAATTTTAGCAATAATCCCAATTTGTATATTTTTACATGAATTTAATAATAAGTAATGGAACATCTGCAGAATCTGAAAATAGCAGTCGATTTTGATGGTACCATCGTAGAGCATGAATATCCCAGGATAGGTAAAGAAAAATTGTTTGCTTTCGAAACTTTAAAGGAACTGCAAAAACATGGTGCACTGCTTATACTATGGACCTTCCGGGTAGGACAGGAGCTTGATGAGGCAGTTGAATATTGCAGGAACAGAGGAGTGGAGTTCTATGCGGTAAACAAAAATTATCCCGAGGAGATATTTGACGACTCGGTTAGCCGAAAAATCAATGCTGATATATATATAGACGATAAAAATATTGGAGGCTTCCCCGGCTGGAGTAATATATGGCAGCAATTAAGCTTATATGATGAAATGGAAAAAGAAGTGGCCAGGCAACTGAACAGAAGGAAATCCTTCGTAAAGAGATTATTCAACAGGATAATAGGGAAGGATAAGAGTTTATAATTTATTAGTGGTGATGAAATATATATACCCTGTTTATTTGATAATAATTGCTTTCGCTGTTTCGTGTAACGGCTCTGTTAAATCATCTGAAAAGGATGATGTGTCAGGGGCAGACGAAAAGCCGAAAGTGCTGGCAGCAAGCCTTGTGAATATCGAAAAACCTGCTGATGGATCAAGATATAGCTCGGGAGGTGAGATAAATTTAAAACTGAGCTTAAGGGGTAATGATACACCTGATTCGGTGCGGGTGTTTTTCGATGGAAAACCGCTGGCTACCCTGAGAGATACTCTTCTTGAATACACGATAGATACCAGGTCGGTACGATTGGGTAAGATACCTCTTAAGATCATGGCGTATGAGGGAGACAAAAGACCACAGGTCCTTACTCATTTCGTTACTGTTGTTTCTGATATTAAGCCTGAACTTTACTCTTACAGGGTGGTTAATATGTATCCGCATGATGAAACAGCCTATACCCAGGGCCTGGTATATCATAACGGTTATTTGTATGAAAGTACGGGTAGGGAAGGAAGATCGACATTAAGGAAAGTGGAAATTAAGAGCGGTGACATCCTTAAAATACATAATCTCGAAAGTAAATTCTTTGGTGAAGGCTTGGATGTATATAAGGGGCGCCTGTTTCAACTTACATGGAAAAATAATGTAGGTTTTGTATATGATATTCAAAGCTTTAAAGAAATCAAGCGTATTCATTATACAACACAGGGATGGGGCCTCACCAGTAATGGTCAGCAACTGATAATGAGTGACGGTACAAATAAATTATATTTCCTGGAGCCCGAATATTTCACTGTGCTGTCATCCTTGGAAGTCTATGATAATAAAAACCAGGTATGGCAACTTAATGAACTGGAATATATTAATGGCGAAGTATGGGCAAATATATACACTACTGATCGCATTGCGCGTATTGACCCATCTAGCGGGAAGGTGCTGGCATATATCGACCTGACGGGTATTTTGCCGGCCGAAGATCAACATTCTGAACTGGCTGAACTTAATGGGATAGCATGGGACAAGGATAACGAGCGTTTATTTGTGACAGGTAAGAACTGGCCCAGGCTCTTTGAGATAAAACTTGTTAAACGTCAGTAAAACCCTGGACTATATTTATTGACCTTGGCAGAATATGAAATTCTATGGGTGAATGACCCAGTGATTCACCATCAACCTCAACATGAATCAATGGGTCAGAGTCAATTTTTATTTTCTTCCCTGTAAAACCCTCTACCTTGGGATGCTCCAGTATGGTGCCGTTATATAGTCTCTTGAGACTGCGTATAATCTCACCTTTGCGCATCTTCTTTACAAGGGTTAGCTCGAACAGGCCATCATCGGCAATGGCGGAAGGAGTTTGTATCATACCGCCACCCGAATATTTGCCTATGCCCAGGCTTATTGTGAATGTGTCATTATTTATCTTTTCACCATCAATTTCAATACTTGTATTTGTATGCCTGTATGATAGAAGACTTCTCAGTAATATCCAGAAATACAACATCTTGGAGCTATGGCCCTTCTCTTTCTGTATATTTGACCTTTTCGTTACCAGGGCATCAAATCCCAGGCCGGCCATATTAATAAAATACCGTTCTTTAACATCTGTACCTGAGAAAAACTTAATTACACCTGTATCCTGGATAAATGTATTTTCGTTTTTAATTATCCTGATAGCCCGTTCGTAATCCATAGGTATGCTGAACATCCTTCCCCAGTCATTACCCGTGCCAACTGTTATCATCCCGAGTGTTATATCCGTGGTTGGTATTTTTTGCTGTTTGAAAGCCCCATTTACTACTTCGTTCATTGTGCCATCGCCTCCTACAACAAGTATTTTCCTCTTACCCTTGTTAATAATGTCAACAGCAAGTTCAATGGCATGATGCTTGGCCTCGGTGAAATAGTGAGTGAATGGAATGCCGTAACGAGCCAAAAGATCTGAGATGATATGCCAGTCTTTTTCCCCTTTCTTTTTTCCTGCATTGGGATTGACAATTATATGCCATTCCCTGTTTTTAACTGATTCGCCCATAATAATAAACTTGGGATACTGTAAATATGCTAAAAAAATATCTAATCCGAAATATTAACCTATTTTAAGCATAAAAACCTGTTAATAAAATGTTGAAAACCGCAAATGAAATGTTTACAATTACAAGCGCAATTGGGGATTCCCGGCAATCATAAATATTAATTTTGAAGCTCCCGGCTGAACTAAATAATTTAAAGAAATAAATAAATGGCAAGGATTATTTCATTGGCGAATCAAAAGGGCGGAGTGGGTAAAACAACAACGGCGATAAATCTGGCTGCCAGCCTGGCGGCACTTGACAGGAAAGTTCTGGTAGTGGATTTTGATCCTCAGGCTAATGCCACCTCCGGTCTTGGCATAGATACACGAAAGCTTGATAAGACAATTTATGATTGCATTATAAATGATGTTGAACCATCAACAGCAATTATAGGTACTGAAATTGAAAACCTGGAATTGATACCATCGAATATAGATCTTGTTGGTGCAGAGATAGAAATGCTCAATACCGAAAAGAGAGAAAGTATCCTTAAGAATGCATTGGTTGGATTACCGGATAAGTATGATTATATACTGGTAGATTGCTCGCCGTCGCTCGGGCTATTAACGGTTAATGCCCTCACAGTATCCAACTCTGTCATTGTGCCTGTTCAGTGCGAATACTTTGCACTTGAGGGACTCGGTAAATTGCTTAATACTATAAAGATAATACAGAAAAATCTTAACAGGTCGCTGATAATTGAGGGTTTCCTTCTTACCATGTACGATTCACGGCTCAGGTTGTCAAACCAGGTTGTTGAAGAGGTAAGGAAACATTTCCAGCAGATGGTGTTTGATACAATTATACAACGTAATGTGAAATTAAGCGAAGCTCCCAGCTATGGTCAGCCTGCGATCTTATATGATGCTGAATCAAGGGGGGCTGTTGATTACCTTAACCTTGCACAGGAGTTGATTGATAAGGGAACGAATGGAAGGGGAAGTATTAACGATTTATGATCAACGATTATAATCTTGATAAAATAATGGCAAAGAAACAAGCACTGGGAAGAGGTCTGGGGGCACTGATAGATGATGCCGAGAGGGAGAAGATCGAGGAGAAAGTTGAAGCTAACCTCGAGATCCATATTGATGATATTGAGCTTAATCCTTTTCAGCCACGCACGAGATTGGATGAACAACTACTTAAAGAACTGGCTTCATCAATAAGTAAACTTGGTATTGTCCAACCTCTTACCGTAAGGGCAATAGGCGAAAACAAGTATCAGTTAATTGCCGGTGAGCGAAGATTAAAAGCTGCACGCTTGGCCGGTCTTGAAAAAGTACCTGCCTATATACGTACTGCTGATGACCAGGCGATGCTGGAACTGGCCCTGGTTGAAAATATTCAGAGGGAAGACCTTGATGCAATAGAAATAGCGATAAGCTACCAGAGACTTATAGAGGAATGTAAGCTCACCCAGGAACAACTCAGCGAAAGAGTGGGTAAACAACGATCTACAGTTGCAAATTACCTGCGCCTCCTTAAACTGCCCGCGGAAATACAGCTGGGAATAAAAAATAAACAGCTCACAATGGGCCATGCACGTACTCTTATAAATATTGAAGATCCTGAACAACAAATTAAAGTTTATTA
This sequence comes from Bacteroidota bacterium, assembly GCA_034659275.1. GTDB lineage: Bacteria > Bacteroidota > Bacteroidia > Bacteroidales > VadinHA17 > UBA9300. Next base: position 9,250 of record JAYEGY010000119.1, read on the forward strand.
CCGGATAATTGATGATGGATTGTCTGTCAGGAAAACAGAAGAACTGGTACGCAAGATGCAAATGACCAGGCTGAAAGACCCTGATAAAAACCTTAAGAAAGAACAATTAAACCAAGATTACCAGGACCTCTCCGGTCACCTGTCTGAGTTATTAAGGTCTGATGTCCAGTTCAGAATAAATGAGAAAGGAAAGGGTAAAATCGTTATACAGTTTGATAATACCGAGCAAATGGAGCGGATTTTAGAGGTATTGGATAAACTTAACTCCTAAAATATATATCTTTGCCTTACTGTCATCCTGAGGGAGCGTAGCGACCGAAGGATCTTATTGATTTGAGATTTAAGATTTAAGATTTAAGATTTAAGAAGTTTAATCTTAAATATCATATCATTAGTATTTTTCGTTTATCTTAAGATGACAGTTAAAGGTATGGATATTGAAAACCATTAAGATAAGCATATTATTTCTGATCATGTCTGCACTTGCTGCTGGCCAGGTAGTTACTGAGGTAGGAGATTCATTAACCGCAAAGCAGGGACAAAATAACATGTCATCTTCACACGGCAGGGAATTATCACCCGTGAAAGCTACCATGATGGCAGCTGCTCTTCCCGGATTGGGACAGGTATATAACAGGAAATACTGGAAAACACCACTGGTTTATGCCGGCTTTGGTGCATTGGGATTCAGCATAATACTTAATTCGCAAAACTTTGACGGGTACATGACAGCTTACCAGGACCTCACTGATGATGTGGCTGAAACAACCAGTTACGAACAATATACACCGTCATTTGATTCAGGAGAGATAGATCCTGCACTGGGAGCAGAAAATTACAACCCACAAACACATAGCTGGGTTAAAGACCAGATGTTAAATGCTATTTCATATTACAGGAGATACCGTGATTTATCATATATTGGCGTTGGATTATGGTATATACTGTCAATACTGGATGCAAATGTTGATGCTATAATGTCAGATTATGATGTAAGCCCTGAACTCAGCCTGAGTGTCGAACCAGTGCCGATAAAAACTTTATACGGCCCGACGATGGGTATAGGGGTGAAAGTTACTTTTTAATGATTAGTTTATGAGAAAAATAATTATTCTCCTGTCAGGGATTCTGTTTTTTAATGTGTCAGCTATGGCAATCAATGACACAATTATTATCAAGCCGGATAGTAATTTTATAGAGAGGCAGTTAGACAGCCTTACGCATATATGGTTCCTCGAAAGAATGTCATATCAAGATGATACAATTATTGAAGGCCTGGAACCCGTGGTTCAATTTCCTGACTCTGTCTACAGGGAACGCCTGCATAATATTCATTCAGTGGTTAACCTCCCTTATAACAGTGTCGTAAGAAATTATATACATGTTTATACCGGGAAGAAAAGGGATAAATTTAGGATTATGCTGGGAATGAGAGAATATTTCTTCCCTATGATAGAGGATATCTTTGATTCTTACGGCTTACCCGCAGAGTTGAAATATGTGGCTGTCATTGAGTCTGCACTTAACCCTAATGCTGTTTCAAGAGTTGGGGCAACCGGCCTGTGGCAGTTTATGTACAGCACCGGAAGAGCATACGGGCTTACCATTAATTCACTTGTTGATGAAAGAAGGGACCCTGTGAAATCAACACATGCAGCTGCCAGGTACCTGAAAGACCTGTATAATATCTATAATGACTGGGGACTTGTAATTGCTGCTTATAATTGTGGACCGGGTAATGTAAACAAGGCAATAAGAAGATCGGGTAACAGGAAAGATTACTGGCAGATTTATTACCGGCTTCCCCGCGAAACAAGGGGATATCTTCCCGGGTATATCGCAGCCACATATGCAATGACTTATCATAAGGAACATAATATAAGGCCTATACCGGTGAATTTCCCGGTAGCCACAGACACGGTGATGATCACCAGGGATATACATCTTGAACAACTAGCGACAGTAATGAATATCCCCCTGGCTGAGCTCAAAGCACTGAATCCACAATACAGGACACTTATAGTGCCGGGCAAAAGCAAAGCAATGGCCCTTACTCTTCCAATTAAGCATCTTGGAGATTTTATTTCCCTGCAGGATTCTGTTGCTGCTTACCGCGCTGAACATTATTTCAATCCTGAATTGAAAAACGCCAGCCCGACGCGTTCGAGATACATACCACCAAATATAAGTGGCAAAGCAAAATTGATATATACTGTTAAAGAAGGGGATAACCTGGGTTATATTGCCAGCTGGTATAATGTGGGGGTGTCTGATCTGAGATACTGGAATAATATTTACCGAAACCTTATTCGTATTAACCAGAAGCTGGCAATTTACGTCGATCCCTCTGAAAAAGAATATTATTCAGTAGTTGATGGACTAAGTTTCGCGGAGAAACAGGCACGAATAGGTAAACCCGTTGCTCTGCAGAACGACACAGAGGCGGAAGCTACTGATCCCACTTTCATATATCATACTGTACGCTACGGCGATACCGTATGGGATATAGCAAAAATGTATTCAGGCGTAAGTGCCACGGATATTCTTAACCTGAACGGACTGGTCCGGTCAGGGAAAATACAGGTGGGGCAAAAACTAAAAATTAAAAGAAGTAGTTAATATAACTTACCTGAGCTCATAACAGCCAGACTATGCGTCCATACAAGACCTTTCTTGTTTTCCTGGTCTTAATGGTGCTTCTATATGGACCGGCATTTTTCATCAGCGGCCCCCTTAAAATAGCACCCGGCTTCTCTATCAGATTGCCTGAAATCAGGTCAGACTATTTACGCCGTGATTTAAACGTTGAAGATACGGTGGCGACCGGTATGCCGGTAGATACAATAAAGACTCAATCCATTGTCGATACCGCTGACTTTGCTGCAAAAACAGAAGCAAGCCACCTTTTTGATTTTTCGGGATCCCAGATGCTCTCGGGTACATTAAGGGAACTTATAAAAAGCGATACAGGTCAGTTAAGAATAATGTATTATGGTGATTCCCAGGTTGAGGGCGATCGCATCACTTATCATTTAAGGGAGGAGTTGAGAAAGTCATTACCCGGAACAGGACCCGGACTGCTCAGTATCACACCACTTGTCCCCTATACAAGGACATCCCATGTTACTTCATCTGGTAACTGGAAGAAATATGATTATCTGTCTTACAGGGAAGGCTTGATAAAACACCGGCGGCTCGGTCCTTTAATGAGCATAAGCAGGTTTACTGAACCGGATGTAAAAAGTAATACAAACTCATCGGCCTGGTTCAGTGTTGAGCCATCCAGGTATGCTGATTCCCTGGCTGCCATATATAACAATCTTCGCTTTTTCTATGGCCGGTTGGAAACTGAGCTGCTTGTGAAAGTCTATACTGAAAAAGGCTTGATCAAAATGGATACCCTCCAGGCATCTGGCATTGAACAGGAATATTCTGTAAAGCTTGATTCTGCCGCTTATCTCAAAGTAGATTTTAAAGGGAAGAACAGCCCCGACTTCTACGGCTTCAGTGTCGAAAGCAGCAAGGGTGCAGTGGTAGATAATATCCCTGGCAGGGGAAGTGCAGGTCTGGAGTATACAATGATCCCCAGGGATAACCTGGATAGACTATATGGTATGATAAGCCCTGATGTGATAGTATTGCACTATGGGCTTAACGTTGTACTTAATATAAGTACAAGTTATGAATACTATGAAAACGGAATATACAGCCAGCTTGAGAGACTAAAGGATCTGTGCCCGGGAACTGTCATTATCCTTATGGGATTGACAGATATGGCCCATAAAGTTGATGGTGATATAGTATCATTTGCTAATATTCCTCTCATAAGGGATGCCCAGAGAAGAGCAGTGCAAAGGGCAGGTGTATTGTTCTGGGATTCATGGCAGGCAATGGGGGGCAAAAACTCAATAATAGAGTGGAACAGGCATGTACCGGCTCTTGCAGCCAATGACTATACCCACCTCACATATGCCGGCAGTGCTGAACTGGCTGACCTTTTACTTAAGGATATTTATAAGTTGCAGGCTGCCGGCTTAAAAGCGGCGTTTAAGCCTGAAGAGGACACCCTGGTGGCATCCAAAGATTCTATGGCCATTGAAGTATGGCAGAAAAGAGATTTTAAATTCGACAGCAGCCGCCTGTTGAGGGCTTTGGAATCCTATGACCCTGAAAGACCACTTCTTTTTACAGGATCATCATTCTGGATCTTCCTGTTCGTTACAATGTTGTTTTACAGCCTGATATTTAAAAAGCCCCTCCTGAGGAATACTTATCTTTTTCTCTTCAGCCTGTTTTTTTATTATAAATCAGGTGGGGTATTCTTTTTTCTATTGATAATTTCAACAATTACAGATTATATTTCGGGACTCGTGATATACGGAGCCCGCAGGAAAGCAGTAAAAAGACTCTTTGTTTTACTCAGCCTGATGGTAAACCTTGGTATGTTGTCTTATTTTAAATATACCGGTTTCTTTACAGGTGTAGTTAATAATATTTTTAATACTGACCTGCCTGTTATTGATTGGTTTGCTGCAATATCCAACTTTTATTTTGGCACAGGTTTCAATATTGATATTATTATGCTTCCGGTTGGTATTTCATTTTTTACTTTCCAGACCATCAGCTATACTATGGATGTGTACAGGGGGAAAACAAAGCCCGTAAGGAATATCCTTGATTTTGGTTTCTATGTTTCCTTTTTTCCCCAGCTTGTGGCGGGCCCCATAGTCAGAGCTTCAGAGTTTGTTCCCCAGCTTTATGCCCCGTTCAGATTGTCCCGGAGAGAATGGGGTCATGCCCTCTTCCTGATTGTGGGGGGCTTAATAAAAAAGATCATTATTTCGGACCTTATATCTGTTAATTTTGTCGACAGGGTATTTGATACCCCCCTGTTGTATTCAGGTCTTGAGAACCTGATAGCTGTTTACGGGTATGGATTGCAGATCTACTGCGATTTTTCGGGGTATACAGACATAGCCATTGGCGTAGCGCTGATGCTTGGGTACAGGCTGCCTGTTAACTTTAACTCACCCTACAAGGCCCATAATATTACCGATTTCTGGCACAGGTGGCATATATCGCTGTCGAGATGGCTTAAAGATTATTTATACATTTCTATGGGTGGAAACAGGAGAGGACGTTTCAGGACACATGTTAATTTGATGATCACCATGTTACTGGGAGGGCTCTGGCATGGAGCTGCATGGCGATTTGTGATATGGGGAGGACTGCATGGCCTTGGCCTGGTGATTAACAAGTTATGGATGAAAATATTTCCGCGGCGAGGAGAGCCAGGCAGGTTTAAGCGATTCATCTCTGTTTTTATAACATTCAATTTTGTCAGTTTCTGCTGGATCTTTTTCAGAGCTGTTGACATGGAGCATGTTTACCTGATGCTACGGCAGATGTTCACAGCTTTCAGTCCGGGCGACCTGCTTACTGTATTTACCACATACAGCCAGGTGATAATAATAATCGTCTGTGGTTATATCCTTCATTTCCTGCCGGTAAAAATAAAAGAATCATACCGCGGCCTGTTCATAAGGCTACCACTGGTAATTAAGATAATACTGGTTTACCTGCTTGCAATGGTTTTATTCAATGTGCAGTCAGCAGATATACAACCATTTATCTATTTCAGATTCTAATGTCATCCTGAGGGAGCGTAGCGACCGAAGGATCTGGCAGATTTAAGAATTTCTTAAATCTGCAATCTGCAATCTGTAATCTTAAATCATAAGTATTCTTCTCCTGTAAAGCCTTCCCCGATAAATGGCTCAATTGCCCTCTTATAGATTCCCTGTACCCAGGCAATGGTCATGCCGTAGTTGGTAACAGGTATACCGGCTTCTATTGCGGGCCTGATCCTGTTATGTAGTTGCTTCCTTGTTATCATGCATCCGCCACATTGTATAAGAAGATTATATTCTTTAATTGGCCTGGGTGTGGCGTCAAGTCCTCCTACTACCTCAAAATTTAACTTTTTACCTGTGAAACTGTTTATCCACCTGGGGATTTTAACCCTCCCTATATCGTCACATGATACATGGTGCGTGCATGATTCAAGTAAAAGGATACGGTCACCATCCTTCAAATCAGAGATTTTAGGAGTTCCTTTAAGGTAATTATCGAAGTCTCCTTTTAGTCGTGCAAGGGCTATACTGAAGCTGGTAAGAGGTATATCGCCCGGTACCGAGGCATCTGCTTTAACGAAAATTTGTGAATCGGTAATAGCCAGGGCAGGTTTTATGGCGGTTCTTTGCAGGAAAGTATCTATCTCCCTTTCCTTAAGCACTATGGCAATAGCGTCATTGTCAAGTATATCCCTTATAGCCTGCACCTGTGGTAAAATAAGCCTTCCCTCCGGCGCTTCAACGTCTATGGGTGTTATAAGGAGAATAATATCGCCATGCTTGACTATATCTCCCAGCAGTGTGGGTATTTTCAGGGCATGCTCAGGTATGGTATTTTTAATTTGCCTGATAAGTTCACCATAATTTTCTTTTGTTACCGAAGAAAAAATGACTAACTCTTTGCCTGTTATTTCCCTTATCTTTTCAATGAAATTGCCATCGGGCTTCACCAGGTCCGATTTGGTTTGAACAACGACATAGGGTGTGTCAGTGTCTTTGAACCCTTTTATCAGCATGTTCTCGTACTCTCCCCATATATTGTTGTTCAATACTACTATACCCAGATCAATAATTTCAAGGGTTCGCAGGGATCTTACCACACGTTTATTGCCCAGCTCACCTGTATCGTCTATCCCTGCCGTGTCAATAAGTATTACAGGGCCGAAACCTGTAATTTCAAATGATTTCTTTACAGGATCAGTGGTGGTTCCAGCTTGTTCGGAAACTATTGCTATTTCCTGTCCTGCCAGAGCATTGATCAGACTGCTTTTACCACTGTTTCTCCTGCCGAAGATGCCAATATGTGGAGTGCTTTCGCGTCCTTTCTTCATAAAAACACAAATAATTAATCATCACTTTTCTTAATATCATCCACCGAAAATCCCATTTTTAGCAGATTGCCCGGTAGTAATATATCTTCCAGCCTTTCCCTGTCGATGTATCCCGTATGTTCACAGGCCTCAAAAATGTCAGTTTTATTTTCTTTCATATATAATGCGATCTCAGAAGCCTTATTATAACCTGTATACGGAATTAAGGCTGTACTTATTACCGGGCTGTTTATTAATGCATCATACCCGGCTTTCTTATTAACCTTTAAATCCTTGATAAGGTTCATTGCAAGGCTTTTATTGGCATTTATAAGCATTTTGAGGCTTTCAATTATACTATGGCCTATAAGGGGGAGGTAAGCATTAAGGTCTATACAGCCCTGACCGCACAGGTTACTTATAAGCATATCATTGGAATATATCTTATGTGCAGTACTGATAATAAATTCCGGTATAACAGGATTAATTTTACCGGGCATTACAGAACTGCCTATCTGGCGCTCCGGTATGCTGAGGAGGCCTGTTTTGCTTATGTCAGCAGCCATAAGCCGTATGTCAGACGCTATTTTCTCAAGGTTAACTGCATGTGATTTAAGTATAGCATGTACTTCAACCCATTTATCAAGGTTTGATGTTGCATCATTCAGGTTTTCACTTCTCGTGAGCGGCAATGATGTAAGATGCCTCAATTCAGGCACAACTTCAATTATGAAGAAGCGTGGAATTGACAGTCCCGTACCGGTGGCACCTCCGCCAAGGTTCACAACCTTGATCCTTTCCTTGCATTTTGAGACCCTCCACCAGTCGCGTGACAATGCATCATTGTAAGCGCTGAAAAGCTTACCGAAAGATGATGGTACAGCTTCCTGCATCTGTGTATAACCCGGCCTGAGGTAATCACGGTACGTGGTTTCAAGACCTTCAATATACTGCCTTAGTAAGTTTATTGATTCTTCCAGTTCAGTAAGTAAAGTCATGGATGCAACAGTGAGGGCTGTGGGAATTACATCATTGGTCGACTGGTAGATATTTGCATGTTCTATAGGGTCAATAAGCGAATAATTACCTGCATTGCTCCCGCTATTTATCAGTGCAATATTGGCAATTATCTCGTTAATATTCATATTGATGCTTGTACCTGCACCTCCCTGGGTTGCGGGGATAATAAAATGGCTGAAATACAATCCTTCAGACACCTCGATGGCAGCGTTCTCAAGTTCATCAATGATTTCAGGCGGTATCATCTTCAGAGGTGTATCATCACCGTATTTTTTAAGGGTGGCTTCTGAAAACTTCCTGTATACACGGTAACAGGCCTGTTTTACCAGCCCTGTTGCCCGGTACCATTCTTTATGGAAAGGAATGTCACCGGGGAAATTTTCTTTTGCCCTGATCGAGTTAATCCCATACAGGGCTTCTTCAGGGATCTTTACTTCACCAAGCTTGTCAGATTCAATGCGATCCATAGGCTTAATTATTACTATGCCACAAATTTAGTTAAAAAAAATTTGTGTAATCAGCGTTAATCTGTGTAATCTGCGTTATCAGTTACCGAACCTGGGGTTTACAACATTATTGTATATGGATCCGAAAGAATAAGTGAGGCCAAGCTCGAAAGAGTAGGAGTAGCTTGTTTTCAGTGCTCTCTGGCGTGTCAGTACCTCCTGTTCGGTGGCATCACCTTTCGGGAGGTTTCTCTGGTCATGTATAAGATTTGCCCTTGCTTGTACATTTAGAGATAGTCCTTTATATATCCTGTAATAGATCCTTGAACGTAGCCCCAGGTTATTTTCAGAAAAATCGTGCAGGTAATTTGCCCAGGTCAAAGACACGTATCCCGATCCCCAGGGCTGGTTGAAACCCAGAGACATGCTAAGATAATGCCTTAGCAGAAACTCACTGGTCTTGAAAAAGGTAGTGGTATCATTATAGTTATTGTAATGACCATTTATTCCGTACTGTATCCTGAATTGCCTTTTAAATGATTCTTCATATGGGAAGAGGTTATATTCAATAGCCGGACCCACGTTTACCGCAAGCTTATAGTTATTATAAGTATCGCTTGATATCGATGCACGTCCCCCTGCTGACCATTGATGCCCAAGACTTTTCACCAACAGACTTGTGACACTCCAGTTTTTACGAAAATATTTATCTCCAGTGGATGTGTAAATAGTTTGCCGGTACGAGTATCTCATATCAAATTCCATTTTAAGATCGGGAGTAACCCTGTCAGCCGATAGTGAGGAGCTGGCTCTGACAGTTTCATAATTCTGATCTTTATCAAATTCGCCTGATCCACTTAACCTGAATATCCAGCTGTTCCACGGATCATTCTGTATATTACCTTCCAGTCTCCTGTTTTCATACTGATCATTGCCATCATCTTCATAACTGATTCGTATATTCCTGCTCAGGGGAGTTCGGGCAACAAATTTCATAAGGCCCATTGCTATAACGTTGGTTCTCGCCCGCCTTGTTTCATCTGCTGTTTCATCTATGGGAGAAAAAAACATCATTTTATCCTGTATATCTGCAAATTCACCCTGCCCAATAAAGTCAATGGTATATTCATTGCCTCCTCCGCCTGTAGCTCTCCTGCGGACAAGTATATGAACATCGGCTTCATCTTTATTATTAACATAATTGACAAATGGGATTGTCTGTTTTATATAATTCCTGTCACACCACCTGCAATCAAGAAATACATTCAGTGCTTCCTGTCTCGGGCTGCTCGTTACTTCTGCCCCTTCTGTTTTGCTTGTTCTGTTAATGTCCTGACCAATAGCGACATACCCGTATAGCAGTAATAAGAATAATAAAGAATATCTCAACATGTCAATTATTATTTCTGGAATTGAGACACAAAGCTATCTAAAAAGGAATTTATCAGGGGAAGGAAGCTGTTAAAAAACGTTAAGTATGCATGATATGTGATTTATGTGGTACCTGATATAGGGTGTGCAAAGGAAATAACATCTTTACCAGTAATTTTTTCTGGACACAGGATAATGAGGCGCTCCAGGACGTTTCGGAATTCCCTTATATTGCCTGTCCATTCGATTTTCTTCAGTTCCCTGATGGTACTATCCTCTATTTTTCTCAGGCTAACGCCATATTCGTTGCATATAATGTGATTAAAATGCTCGGCCAGCAAGGGGATATCGTCGAGCCTGTCGTTTAGTTTTGGCACATCTATCAGGATCACACTCAGCCGGTGGTAAAGATCTTCCCTGAAGTTATTCTTTTCAATTTCTTCGCTTATATTTTTATTGGTGGCTGCAATAATCCTCACATCAACTTTGATATCCTTGTCTGATCCAACGCGTGATATTCTGTTTTCCTGCAGTGCCCTCAGCACCTTTGCCTGTGCAGCAAGACTCATATCACCTATCTCATCCAGGAATATTGTTCCACCGTTTGCCTGTTCAAATTTTCCTATCCTCTGTTTATGGGCGGATGTAAAAGATCCTTTTTCATGACCGAAAAGTTCACTTTCTATCAGCTCAGAAGGTATTGCAGCGCAGTTAACCTCCACAAAAGGTCCTTTTGACCTGTTACTTTTTTCATGAATCTGGTGTGCCACCAGTTCTTTACCTGTCCCGCTGGCACCGGTTATTAATACCCTGGCTTCGGTTGGAGCAATACGGTCAATCATTTCCTTTACCTTCACTATTGCTTCCGATTCTCCTACTATCTCGAACTTTTTACTTACCTGTTTCTTGAGGGTCCTGGTCTGTGTTATCAGGTTTGATTTATCCATTGCGTTCTTCATGGTAATCAATAGCCTGTTCAGGTCAAGTGGTTTTTCCAGGAAATCATATGCTCCCTTTTTTATTGCTTCCACTGCAGTATCAATATTGCCATGCCCCGATATCATTATCACGGGGATGTCATCAGTTGTTTCATGGATTTTCTCCAGCACTTCAATCCCGTCCATCTTGTCCATCTTGATATCACACAGAATAACATCGTAGGTGTACTCCCCGAATAACTTGAGCCCGCTCTCTCCATCCTCTGCCAGGTCAACTTCATGCTTCTCATACTCAAGAACCTCTTTCAGAGTATTTCTTATCGCTTTTTCGTCATCTATCACCAGTACTTTTGCCATAGAATTTGTTAAAATGTTAAATCGCCTGCCTGTCGGCAGACAGGTTTAATCGTTTATTTGATCTCTCATCTCTCATCTCTCACCTTTCGCCTCTCGCCTCTCGCCTCTCGCCTCTCCGTCCCTTGCTACCAGCTATCAGTTCATAATTAATCATTCATAATTAATACTTCACGTTGCTCGCTCCCACCGGCCACAATCACTATCCGCTCGCGAGCTCGCAGCACTCACTTGCTATCGCAAACTCGTACTGCTCGGTTCGCCTCTCGCCTTAGCCTTTATATTTTATCCATTTCCACATCTCCTTATAAGTTATTTTCTTGCCGTACATAAGTATACCGATCCGGTATATCCTGGCAGATAAATATACAAAACCAACAAAGGTAGCTATCAGCACTGCAATTGAAACTATAACCTCCCAGGTAGAAACCTCAAAAGGCAAGCGGGCCATCATAACTATCGGGGAAGTAAAAGGTATCATTGAGAACCAGAAGGACAATGAGCTTTCCGGGTTTTCCATGGTCCCTATGGCAACAAAAAGTGCCAGTATGATTGGTAGCATAATGGGAAACATGAATTGCTGGGTGTCTGAGTCAGTATCCACTGCTGAGCCTATAGCTGCAAAGACTGAGGCATAGAGCAGGTAACCGAACACGAAATAGAACAGGAAGGAAATGATTATAAGAGGCCAGTTAACGTTCATGAGGTTACTGAATATTTTGGCAAATTCCTGTTCCTGGGCCGATAATTCAATATTTTGCTGGACTGTTTCGGCTGTTTGTGAAGACTGCACCTGGCTCATTACACTTTGTGATATCTGCTGACTGATCTCCTGGGGATTTTCTGGAAGTACTTTTGATTGTACAACGGTCAGGATGGCAAACGTCAGTAAGATCCATATAATGAATTGTGTAAGTCCTACAAGAGCTATCCCGATAATTTTTCCCATCATTAGCTCAATAGGCTTAACCGATGAAATGATTACTTCCACGATACGGTTATTTTTTTCTTCAAAGACACCTCTCATTACCTGTGTGCCAAAAAGAATCACTACCATATACATGAGGAAGGCACCTATATATGCCAGTGTCATGGAGATACCAGTGCTGGTTTCTTTTGTCTGCCCCTCCTCATCAATCCTGATTGTTTGTACGGACACATCGGTTTGAACACTCTTTATTATCTTGTCGATATCTTCAATATTGTAAGCCAGGAGCTTTTTATTTTCTATATCCTGCTCCAGGCTCCTTTCAATATACTGAAGCAAATCGAGTGGTGGTTGTTTTTTGGAAATGAGCTGTACGGCCTGGGGAACATTAGTTACAACCGGTGATATATATAAAATTCCGTAGTAACCGGCTTTATCGAATGTTGTTTTCAGGTCATTTACGTTAGCATTTTCAAGGTAATCAAAATCGACATCCTCCCTGTCTTTTAATACACCTTTAAAAAGGTCACTTCCTTCTTCAATTACCGCTATTTTCTTAAATTCCTTATCCTGGTTACCTATTATTAACACGGGTATCAGGAACAGTGCAACAAAGATTAGGGGAGTAAGAATGGTCATGATTATGAACGATTTCTTTTTAACCCTTGTAGTGTATTCTCTGTTTATTATAGTTAATATGTTTGACATGATCTTACTGGTTTGGGTCAGTTGTTTTTATTAGCTTCAACAACACGTATGAATATCTCGTTCATTGACGGCAATGCCGGGTTGAAGGATATCAGTTTACCTTTATCCATCATATCCCTGATAATTTGGTTTACATCAACGTTGCCATCTGTTTTGAGCCTTATTGAGGTTCTCTCATTTTCAACCTTACTTTTCAGTACCTCATAATGGCGGTTTGTCAGTATACTCACTTCTCCCCTGAAAACCACATCATATTCATTTGCGGCCCATTCTTCGCGTATCTTTGATACGCTTCCTTCCAATATTGACCTGGACCGGTCAATGAGTGTTATATGATCACACATTTCTTCCACAGATCCCATGTTATGTGTTGAGAAAAGAATCGTTGCTTCCTTATCCCGAAGGTTAAGAATTTCATTCTTCAGTATACTTGCGTTTATGGGATCAAAGCCACTGAAGGGTTCATCAAAGATTAATAGTTTTGGCTCATGCAACACGGTGGTGACAAACTGGATTTTTTGCTGCATTCCTTTAGACAGCTCTTCCACTTTTTTATCCCACCAGTTGATTATCTCCAGCCTCGTAAACCAGGATTTGAGTTTTACCATTGCATCCTGTTTACTTAAGCCTTTCAGGCGGGCAAGGTAAAGAGATTGTTCACCGACTTTCATTTTTTTATAAAGGCCTCTTTCTTCAGGCAGGTAACCTATTGAGGAAAGGTCGTGCCTGGTAATTTTATGGCCATCGAGTACAATTGTTCCACTATCCGGAGCAGCAATCTGGTTAATTATACGCAGCAGGGTAGTTTTGCCCGCTCCGTTCGGCCCGAGTAATCCGTAGATCGATTGTTTGGGAACCGACATACTTAGCTTATCCAGTGCAAGGTGATTCCTGTACTGTTTAACTACATTTTCAGCTTGTAATAGCGACATTTATTATATTTTATAGATTAAACTATGAAGCTGTAAATATATAAAACAAATATATTTTTTGTTATTATAAGTTTATGATATCAAAAAACCGGATTAACCGTCCGGCATATTGCAGTGCTGTGCTTGTGTTTATTCAAAGTATGACTTCATTCGCTCAAAAAAGCTCTTGTCATCTTTACTTGGTTTCGGGGTAAACGATTCGGAGTTTATCATTTTTTCCATTATTTTTTGTTCTTCCCCGGTTATCTTTTTAGGTATCCAGACATTAACGTTCACCAGAAGGTCTCCTTTACCATAGCCATTTACTTCAGGCAGCCCTTTGCCACGGAGTCTCAGTATCTTGCCCGGCTGGGTTCCCTGTTCGATCTTTATTTTAACTTTACTTTCAACGGTTGGTATCTCGATGTTGGTACCCAATATAGCTTCGGGCACACTTATATATAGATTATATATGAGATCTTTACCTTCTCTGTGGAGTTCGGGATGTTCTTCTTCATCTATCATTACCAGAAGGTCTCCGGGCACACTTCCCCGTCGGGCGGCATTACCTTTTCCGCTTACTGTCATCTGCATTCCTTTTTCGACACCGGCAGGGATATTAATCTTGATAATCTCCTGTTCTTTTACTATGCCTTCACCAAAGCAGGTATTACATTTTTTTGTTATTATCTTTCCTTCACCGCCACAGGTTGGGCATGTGGATGTGCTTTGCATCTGCCCCAGCAATGTATTTGTTATTCTTATCACCTGGCCTGAACCGTGGCATGTATTACATGTGGAATAGCTGTTACTGTCGGCTGCCCCTGTTCCGCCACAGTCAGGACAGCTTACATACTTATTTACTTTTATTTTTTTCTCTGCACCTTTTGCAACCTCTTTAAGGTTTAGTTTCACTTTAACCCTCAGGTTGGATCCTTTGTTGACTCTTCTTTGCTGACGGCCTCTTCCCCCTCCAAAACCACCAAAGCTGCCGAAACCACCAAAGGCATCGCCAAAAATGTCACCGAAGGAAGCAAAAATATCTTCCATGGTCATTCCTCCGGCACCACCGAAACCATTCTGGGCACCGATACCGGCATGGCCATACCTGTCATACCTGGCCCTCTTTTCATCATCCCGTAATACCTCGTAGGCTTCTGCAGCTTCTTTGAAATTGTTCTCCGCTTCTTTATCGCCCGGGTTTTTGTCGGGGTGATATTTAAGAGCCTTCTGACGGTAGGCTTTCTTTATTTCCTCCTTGCTTGCATTTTTTGAAACACCAAGTACTTCGTAATAATCTTTTTTGGCCATCCTGTCTGATATTATTCTCCCACTACTACCTTTGAGTAACGTATTATTTTGTCATTCAAATAATAACCTTTCTGGATTACATCAACTACCTTACCTTTCTTCTTCTCTTCTGAAGCAGGTATTTTAGTTACTGCCTCATGTAAGTCGGTATCAAAATCTTTATCCATGGCTTCAATTTCTTTTACGTCATTCTGCTTAAGAAAATCCTTCATTTTACCATAAATAAGTTTTAATCCTTCTTTCATTGCTTCACAATCCGGCGTTGTTTCCATCAGGTTCATTGCCCTGTCAAAATCATCCATCACCGGTAAAAGGCTCACCAGGATATTTTCACCTGCTGATTTGGTAAGTTCAATCCTCTCCCTTAAGGTTCTTTTACGATAATTATCAAATTCTGCTGATAAACGAAGGTATTTATCCTGTAATTCTGCCAGTTTTACCTCTATATAATCTTCTTTTTTTTCACTTCTGTCAGACTCCTTCTCTTTTTCTTCCTTTATTTCTTCCCCGGGACTTCCAGACTCCTCTATTTTTTCTTCTTTATCCCCAACAGAACCTTCTTCTGCCTTTTTTCTGGCAGTTTTACCCTTATCGCTCTCTTTAGCAGCCTGTTGGGTTTTTGACTGCCTGTCTTTTCCCTCTTCTTTACCTATATTCTTTTTTACCATATATCATCATTTTGGAATTAGTCATAATGGAGAACAGCAAATAACCTGCCATATACGTCATGGGGACAAAATGTCATGAATATTTGAGAACCAAAGCGTGATTTAATTGTTACTATAAAACAACTTTTTAATTAGGAAGATAATTACACAATATGGAACTCGAAGTATTTTTTGAAGAAAATAAGAAAGTTAATGCAAGACTTAACGGTTACGTTATACCAACTGACCAGCCTAAGAGTAGTGGAGGAGATGAATCAGCTCCTGAACCATTCAGTCTGTTTCTGGCCTCAATAGGCACATGTGCAGGCATTTATGTTAAATATTTTTGCGAAAAGCGGGGCATAGATGCCGGTAAAGTAAAAATAATACAGCGTCATAGTTTCAATCACGAAACAAGGTTGATTGATAAAATAGAGCTGGAGGCCGTTTTACCCGATGATTTCCCCGAGAAATACAGGAGCGCCGTGGTGAATGCCATGGACCTGTGTGCGGTGAAAAGGCACCTGAATAATCCACCGAAGATTGAAACCTTTACAAATATTGAATGCCCCTACGACCGGTCATAGCGCCGCGACTGCCTCAATTTCAATCAGGACACCATAATGCAGCTCTTTGGTGGGTACCACTGCCCTTGCGGGTTTATGCTTGCCGAAGAATTTTTTATACACCTCGTTCACCCTTGGCCAGTGTGACATATTTGAAATATAAACAGTGGTTTTCAGGATTTTTTTCTTATCTGAACCCGAATCTTTAAGGATGGTTTCAATATTTTCCAGGACCTGCAATGCCTGTTCTTCGATATCCCCTTTTATCGGTTCGCCCGTGAATGGATTTAAGGGCAGCTGCCCCGAAACGAATATAAGATCATTGAATTGGACCGCCTGTGAATAGTGGCCCTTTGGCTCCGGAATGTTTGGAGTGTATAGTTCCCTTATCCTTTTATCCTTCATTGTTAATTTATAATAGTGGCTATTCTCATTTGCATAAAGAGTAAGCTCAGGCCGGGCGGAAATGCTGCGACCTATCTTTCGTCATCCGGTATTTTTTGTAACTTCTCCATCACCTCCTCGTCGTTCTGGATAATCATTGTTATTTCCTGGTATCTATCAAGGGTCAATTCCTGCTTCAGAATTTCCTCCTCCATTTGCTCCTGCGATTCTTTTTGCAGTTTTACAACCTCGCTATTGGCTTTATTGAATTTTTCCATTTCTTCTTCCGTGGCATTTACTTCCTTGTTTGGGTTCTGCCTGGCGGCAAAAATCTCATTGAAGCGTTCAACGGCCAGGTCTTCGGCTTCCACAGCCCCGATCATTGCCATTTGTGTTTTTTGATTGATCTCCTGTATTTCTTTCACTGCAGAAGCGAACTGTTTTAATTCCTTATCCGATACTTTCTCTTCTGTCTGTGCAAAAGCACTTGTTCCGCAAAACAATACTGTCAATACTAAAATTGTGGATTTTTTGATTTTAAGCATAAAAAATTGTTTTAAATTTAAATATATAGTTAAACTCACTTATTAAAGGTTACATTTTTGTTTATTATTTTTAAATTGTCAAATACAGATGCAAGAGACACCAGTTATCTTAACATAAGATCAATTAATACTTTACAAAGTAAAGGATAAAAAGACAACGTGTCAAGAGGGGGGAAGTGTTAACGAAATGTTATAGTTTGCAGCAATACCTTTTTTTGTTTTCAATTACAGGATCAAATCCTCTTAATATTTGCACCCAGTGCGTTAAGCCGGCCGTCAATATCCTGGTAGCCCCTGTCAATTTGCTCTATGTTATGTATGGTACTGTTACCTTCGGCTGACAGGGCAGCCAGCAGTAATGCCACGCCTGCTCGTATATCAGGCGAAGTCATGGTGGTAGCCTTGAGCCTGAATTTTCTTTCCAGTCCTATGACAGTGGCCCGGTGGGGGTCACACAGTATTATCTGGGCACCCATATCAATAAGCTTATCCACGAAGAAAAGCCTGCTTTCAAACATTTTCTGATGTATGAGCACCGAACCTTTTGCCTGCGTGGCCACTACCAGGAAGATACTCAAAAGGTCAGGTGTGAGCCCGGGCCATATACCATCTGAGATAGTCATGATGGAGCCATCGATATAAGTTTCTATCTCGTAACATGTCTGTGCCGGGATAAAAATATCGTCTCCTTTCTTTTCGAGCTGGATGCCCATGCGCCTGAATGAATAGGGTATAATCCCGAGCTTATCATATGAAACATTGGTGATGGTGATCTCTGAGCCTGTAATTGCAGCCATACCTATGAATGAACCTGTTTCTATCATATCGGGCAATATGGTATGATCACTAGCCCCGAGCTCATTTACACCTTCTACATAAAGAAGATTAGATCCTATACCTTCAATCCTTGCTCCCATGGATACCAGCATATGGCATAATTGCTGCACATAGGGTTCACATGCTGCGTTATAAATGGTCGTTTTCCCTTCAGCCAGTACAGAAGCCATAATTATATTGGCCGTGCCGGTTACAGACGCTTCATCAAGGTGGATATACGCCCCTTTAAACTGCTGGCATGAAACTGAGTATATTGATTTAGCAGGATCATAGTTAAAAATAGCACCAAGGTTCTTAAATCCTGCCAGGTGTGTGTCAACCTTACGTCTTCCTATTTTATCACCTCCCGGTTTGGGCATGCTGGCCTTTCCAAATCGGGCCAGCAAGGGCCCTATTATCATTATCGAGCCCCTGAGTGCCGAGCTCAGTTCAATATATTCAGGCGATTCCAGGTAATCGAGGTTTATCTCAGCAGCTTTAAATGAGAAGGTCCCTTTTTTAATTTTTTTCGTCTCAACACCAAGACTGCTGATAAGTTCGATAAGCTTGTTCACATCCCTGATATCCGGAATATTCCTTATAATGATTTCTTCATCAGTCAGCAGGGTGGCACATATTACCTGCAGGGCTTCATTTTTAGCTCCTTGTGGTTGGATATTACCCTTAAGTTTCCTGCCCCCTTCAACTATGAATTTGCTCATTGACGTTTCGACTGATATTTCTTTTTATAATGTTTGTTTTGTTTCCCCTGCTGTTTTTTCTTTTTTGGTCCCAGTAGATCTTTAACATCAAGAAGCTTTGTGCCTTCCGGTAATGAGAGCCTGTTGTTTGAAAGCTCTCTGAGATCACTTAATATAACATCGTCGTTTATCTGGCTACGATTCCATGTGGCAGAGGCTTTCTTCATCTGGTTGGCAATGAGCCTGACCAGGTAATCTTTTTCTTCCCCTTCTTCCATCTTGCAGGCTTCTTCAATCATCATTTCTATGATCCTTCCGTAATGCAGGTATTTTACCTCCCCTTTCTTATATCCTATTTCCTTTGGTTTTTCATGCAGGATCTCCTTGGCAGGAGGAGGATAAGGTGAATCTATGTCAAGTTCAAAGTCAGCAATTATAGTGAGGTGGTCCCAGAGTTTATGTTTTACATCACCTGAATTCCTTAGATTCGGATTCAGATTCCCCATTATCTTTATAACTGTCCTGGCGGCACGTGTGCGGTCTTCCCTGTCCTTGATGGTTTTTATATAATCAACCATTTTTTGGATATTCCTGCCATATTCAGGCAATGCCATTTTCTTCCTCTGAGTATTGTAATCGTGATTTATCATTGTAATAATTTTCTACAAATCTAAGTATTTTAGTTTTAACCATACAGGAAAAATGCTTATTCTTTTTTTAATACAAGCCTGGAGAGGGCTTTCATTGCCCTGCCGGAGAAAAGATCACCTGTGATTAATATCAGTGATGTTCTTAAAAAATGTACCTTTGGGGACTGATTATACAAAACCTTGAACGATGAGAATTTTCACCGACATATTACTTTCCCTCTTATGCTTTACACTGTCAGCCACGGATCAATATCCCAAAAGCAGCAACATTGATGTTGTCCATTATGAATTCAGCATTTACCTGTCTGACAGCTATGATCTTATCAGGGGAGAAGCAAGAATAAAAATCAATCATACAGGTAATACTGACGAAATAAATTTTGACCTGGTGGACCTGAATGACGATGGTGAAGGAATGACAGTTGAAGAAGTAAGGATAGATAACAGGCAGGCCTCATGGTATCACAACGATGATCGTTTAAAGATAAACCTCGGATCAATGAAAGTTGAAGGTGAGACATCCGGTATATTGATCCGGTATTACGGCATTCCTGCAGACGGCCTGATCATTTCCAGGAACAAGTATGGCGACCGTACTTTTTTTGCTGATAACTGGCCCGACAGGGCACGTAACTGGATACCATGTATTGACCATCCATCCGATAAGGCCTTTGTGGATTTTATTGTCTATGCTCCTGATAAATACAAGGTTGTTTCGAATGGTTACCTTTACGAAGAAAGTACCTTACCGGATGGAGTGAAGCTTACACACTGGAAAGAAGAGATCAGTATATCCACCAAGGTGATGGTTATAGGAGTAGCTAAATTTGCCTCAAGGCTTGCAGGCAAAATAGGAGGAATTGATATATGGTCATATGTATTTCCCGAAGACAGGGAGGCAGGCTTCTCAGATTATTCTGTTGCTGTAGACCCCTTCACCTGGTACAGTGAAAAAATTGGATCTTATGCATACGAAAAACTGGCTAATGTGCAGTCAAAAACCATATTTGGAGGAATGGAAAATGCGGGTTGTATTTTTTATTCAGAAGTTTCAGTTACCGGAAACGGCAGGGCAGAACGTCTTATGGCCCACGAAATTGCCCACCAATGGTTCGGGAATTCCGTTACTGAAAAAGACTGGCACCATATATGGCTGAGCGAGGGTTTTGCCACTTACTTAACGGCTCTTTACCAGGGTAGCAGGGAAGGAGAAACAAGATTAAGGGCTGTCATGAATATGGCAAGGCAAAGGGTGATAAGCTCCTATGAAAGGAACCCGGCGCCGGTAATCGACACCACTGTATTTGATTTCATGAAATTGCTTAATACAAATTCTTACCAGAAAGGAGCATGGGTTTTGCATATGCTTAAAAATGAAGTGGGAGATGACCTTTTCTGGACGGGAATGCAGACATATTACGCCAGGTACCGGAACAGGAATGTCCTGACATCTGATTTTAAAGACACTATGGAGGATATATCCGGACTTGACCTGGATAAGTTTTTCCACCAGTGGCTATACCTGCCCGGTCATCCCGCATTGAAAGTAAGCTGGACATACAACAACAGGAGAGAAGAAATAAAGATACTGGTTGAACAACAACAGGAAGGACATATTTTCGAATTTCCCCTGGAGCTTCAGGTAAAGGACCAATCAGGTACGAGGATCGAAAGTATAATTGTAAATCAGCAGGTCCAGTCTTTCACATTAAAATCCTCTGATCACCCCAGGGAAATAACACTTGATCCTGAGGTCAGGCTTCTTTTTGAAAACAGGTCCTGAAAAATAATTTATTGATTGCTTCTTTTAATATACTTCGCATTCCTGAAGCGTAAGGCACTCCAGTCTTCGTCAATGAAGACCTGTCTTACAGGCTCGAAGCCATGAGAATTAACAAGATCCCATCCTTCATCCCTGCTTATCTCTGAGTCATATTTCTCTGAACTCTTCTTGGGATAGGCAAACCATAATACTCCGTCATCTGTAAGATTGTGAATACTCTGCGGAACAGTTTCCTTTAGATCGGATTCGTGTTTAACGAAAATGAGACAAAATTCATAAAGATACTTGGGATCTATCTCTTGATCTACCCTGACCCAGGGCTTTAGCTTATGAAATTTTTCAATAAAACCATTATTGCTGTTTACAATGCAAATTCTGTCCTGGCCTTTGTAGTTTAGTTTCTTTAAAAGATATTCCATATTCTACCCCCACATACGAATTTGGATGGCAAAAGTAAGAAATCTTTTATAAATGATATAATCAGGCTCAAATTTGCAGACATATGGCAATATTATTAAATTTGTAATATCAAAAAAATGGGGTGCCTTACTATACAGGCTGAGATCATACCCTCTGTACCTGATACGGGTAATGCCGTCGTAGGAAAAGAGACCTCATTCTTTTGGTTTAAATAGCATTAAAATCAAAAGAAAGATGAAAAAATTCTTACTTAACTGCTTAATCTTGTTTATAACTGTATTAAATGCTTTCCCGGTGGGGCAGGACCAGCAATGGATAATAAGCGGGAAAGTGACGGATGAAGATGGCAAAGCGCTCCCCGGTGCTTCTGTCATTATTCAGGACACATACCTGGGAACCACTACAGATTCTGAAGGTAAATTTAACTTTAAACCAATGAAGCCGGATGACTATATTCTTGAAGTTTCATACCTGGGTTACGAGACGCAGACCAGGAATGTGAAGCTTAACAGGGATGTTTACCTGGAATTTAAGCTGGAGGTGGCAATTATTTCAGCGGATGAAGTGATGGTGATTGGGAACAGGGCCTCACCGACAACACCCGTGTCACACAGTAACCTGGAAAGGGAAGAAATAGAAAAGTTAAATACAGGCCAGGACCTTCCATATCTTCTTTCTTCATTGCCATCGCTGGTTGAAACTTCGGAATCAGGGGCAGGCCTGGGATACACTAACTTCAGGATCCGGGGTACCGACCCCAGCAGGATAAATATTACCATTGACGGGATACCTATTAATGACCCTGAATCACAACAGGTGTTCTGGGTAAATATGCCTGATCTGGCGTCTTCGGTTTCAGATATTCAGGTTCAGCGGGGTGTGGGTACTTCAAAAAATGGCGCCGCAGCATTCGGCGCCAGCGTGAATTTTCGTACAGAAACACCTCCAGATGAGCCTTATGCTGAAATAAGCAGCAGCATAGGGTCATTTAATACCTTCAAGGGTATGTTAAAACTGGGCACCGGTATTATAAAAGACAGGTTTAAATTAGATATCAGGTTTTCGGGGCTGACAACAGACGGATATATCGACCACAGCGGTTCTGATCACAGGTCCATGTTCCTGACAGGCCTTTATAACTCAAAGGTCGGAACATTTAAAACAAACATTATCCTTGGTGAAGAAATTACCGGTATAAGCTGGTGGGGTGTGCCTGAAGAAGTGCTTGATACAGCCAGGACATATAACCCCGCAGGTGAATATACAGATGCATTCGGAACAAAAAGATATTATGAAGACCAGAAAGACAATTACAAGCAATACCATTTCCAGTTGCTCTATAAAAAGGCTTTGAATGATCATTTTCAACTAAGTGCAGCATATCATTTTACCTACGGTGCCGGCTTCTTCGAGCAGTACAAGGAGGATCAATATTTATCTGCTTATAATCTCCCGGACTGGACAATAGGACCGATTGTAATTGACCGGGTTGACCTGATACGCAGAAAATGGATGCTTAATAATTTCTACGGGGGTATCGCTGATGTAAAATATAACAAGGATAAAATAAGCCTGAGCATGGGAGCAGGATTAAACAGGTATATCGGAGACCACTTCGGGAGAGTTATGTGGATGAGATATGCCGGGTGGACCGAGAAAGACTATGAATGGTATTTTAATAGTGCCTCAAAAAGTGAAATGAATATATATGCCAGGATCGATTACAGGCTCACCGGCAGGTTGAATATTTTTGCCGATGCTCAATGCAGGAATATCAACTACATTATGGAGGGTGAGGATGATGATCTCATGGACCTGGGGCTTGATAAGAAATTTAATTTTTTTAATCCCAAGGCAGGAGTATTTATGAAGATTGATCCCAACCAGGATGTCTTCCTTTCTCTCTCGGTGGCAAACAGGGAACCGACAAGGGCTAACTACAAGGATGCCAAGGGTGATCCTGAGGCTATGCCCCAAGCCGAAACATTATACGATTTTGAAGCAGGCTATAATCTTACCGGGTCAAGATTCAGGGCTGGCGTAAACCTTTATTATATGTATTATACTGACCAGCTGGTACCTACCGGTGAACTGAGCAACGTGGGATACCCCATAATGACCAATGTAGAAGAATCTTACCGGGCAGGTGCCGAATTTACTACCTCCATTAAAGCATTTGCTTTTCTGGAATGGGATCTAAATGCAACACTGAGCCGGAACAGGATAAAGGATTTCGTGGAACATTATGTTGATTATAATAGTGCTACTTCAGAAGAAATACCCATGACAAAAGAACTGGGGGATGTGAATATAGCATATTCTCCGGCCATCATTATTAACAGCGACATATGTCTCTCTCCTTTCAGAAACTTCGAAATGCACATGATAAGCAAATATGTGGGCAAGCAATATTTCGATAATTCAAACAACGAAGATCGTATTATTGATCCTTATTTTGTAAATGATATGAGGTTTGATTATGAATTTTCATTGAAAGGGGTCAAGAATATTGATGCACAGCTTCAGGTAAATAATATTTTTAATTCACTCTATGAAAGTAATGCATACGGCGGCAATTATTACATTGACGGGCAGGAATATTCCTGGGCATATTATTTCCCCCAGGCAGGTATCAATTACCTTGCCAGGCTGGTTCTTAGTTTCTGATTGTTATGGGATGGCTTGCTGATCATTATATCGAGGTATTCGGAGCACTTACAGGTATCGTTTATGTTATTCTGGAGATAAGGCAGAGTATCTGGTTATGGCCGGTGGGACTTATTACCTCGGCTATTTATGTATGGGTCTTCTTTGCAAGTAAGTTTTATGCTGATATGGCGTTGCAGAGCTACTATGTGGTGATCAGTATTTATGGATGGTACTGGTGGCTGAAAGGAGGGGAAAAATATGACTCTGATTCTCTGCCTGTCACCCGGGTGAGCATGAAGCTGGCAGGCATCCTGCTCTTTATTTTTCTGCTGCTTTTTGCAGGTATATGGTACCTTTTGTTTAATTACACAGACTCACCTGTTCCTGTTGGTGATGCCTTTACTACCGCATTATCCATAGTTGCCACATGGATGCTGGCCCGAAAAATAATCGAACATTGGATATTATGGATTATTGCTGATTTCGTATCTATGGGACTTTATATCTACAAGGGTTTATATCCTACGGTAATATTGTTTGCCGTTTATACCGTAATGGCTGTAATAGGTTACCGGGAATGGAGAAAGACACTAATAAATGGAATGGTGGAATAATGGAATACCCACCTTCGCTGGCGCGGTTCTCCCTCTGCCCGCCGTAGCCTTCGGCAAAGGCGGGCCAGCCACAATCACCTTCCGTCCCGAAAAAGCTCAGGCTTTTTCGAGCCTGCCTACCGGAAGGCAGGGATCCTCGAATCAAAGATTCGGG
The DNA here is from genome assembly GCA_034659275.1 of Bacteroidota bacterium. Classification (GTDB taxonomy): domain Bacteria; phylum Bacteroidota; class Bacteroidia; order Bacteroidales; family VadinHA17; genus UBA9300. The sequence continues at coordinate 34,109 of JAYEGY010000119.1, forward strand.
ACTCGCGAGCTCGCAGTACTCGCCCCCGAATCCTCGGGGACTCGCGCTGCTCGGTTGCCTTTTTACTTTTGTCTTTTTACTTTTATCTTTTGTCTTTTATCTTTTGTCTTTTATCTTAACATATAATGTCCAAACCAGTTGTCATATTAGCCAATGGCCTTTTCCCATCAGCAGGCCTTCCACTGGGTTATCTTAACAATGCAGAACATATTGTTTGTTGTGATGGCTCTGTATCAGCCCTTCTTGATTATGGCCTGGAACCATGGGCTATAGTCGGGGATCTTGATTCGCTGCCTGAAGAAATGAAAAGAAAATATGCAGACAGATTATACTATGACGAAGACCAGGAAACAAACGATCTTACCAAGGCAGTCAGGTACTGCCTGGTTAATGGATGTACCGATATTGTCATTCTTGGGGCAACAGGACTGAGGGAAGATCACACCCTGGGCAATATTTCACTTCTGGCCGATTATGCTGAATCATTATCAGTTAAAATGGTAACAGAATATGGTTTATTTATACCTGTCCAGTCAGGTAAATCGGTGAGTAGCTGGCCCGGCCAGCGGATATCAATATTTGCGATTGATAAAGATATAAAGATAAGCTCATCGGGACTCAAATACCGGCTTAATGAGCTTGAGTTGAAAAACTGGTGGATGGGTACACTGAATGAATGTACTGGAGATCATTTTACTCTTCATTTTAAATCAGGACGCGTACTGGCCTTTCTCGAAATATCAACCTGAGGGAAAGTCGTAATACTCAGTGAATAATAAGCAGCGTAATTATTTTAACATTTATCCTATTTAAACTAAATTAGTCGTATCTATTTACATTTTAATATATGAGTCCAGTTTAAAAACATATTTAATTTAAAGTTTGCATTGTTTGCATATTTGTCCAAAAAATTCCATTCGGAGAAAAATACTTCCAGCAAAACCAACGTGCAATAAAATCTCGTATCAATATT
>JAYEGY010000120.1:0-7973 GCA_034659275.1 Bacteroidota bacterium
AGGGATATAGATAAAATTCAAATTTACGCCCGGTTAGAGGCTCATTAATGCTGTTCGATAATTCCAGGGCAGATGATCCTGTTACTATCAATTGAATACCCTGAAAATTATCTATGATTAGTTTTAGTGTCAGACCAATATCTTTAACCCTCTGGGCCTCATCAATTACAATCAACTTATTCGGTCCTATAGTATTACGAAGCTTAGTAAGTGAATGAGTCGACAGGGAATTTTTTACTTCAATCTCATCACAGTTTAAAAACAGGGTCTTGCGCTTTAATTTTGATACTATCTGGTTTACCAGGGTTGTTTTACCCACCTGGCGGGGACCGATAATTATTATGGCCTTCCCTTTATCAAGGTTAACTCGTATGTTCTTATAAAGAAGTCTCGGTATCATTTTTTATTATAAAAATAATAAATTAGGATTATAAACCAAAAATATTATAATATATTACAATTATAATCTGGATATATTATGTTTATTCTCAAATATGTACACAGCGAAACTTTATTTTCAAACCAATCAAACCATTCAAACAAGGCTAGTAAATAGCTGGCATTAACTCTGATTAGTATCTTCCCAAATTAACTTAGTTCCGAATCCAAGCCTGTTATCCGTCAGCTTAACATGAGTTAGCTTCAGCACCCACAGTGTGGTATTCATGAGCATGGCTACAGGGAACCTTTTGAGGTAGGCAGTTTTAACTTTTTTATATGAGTCTGCATCCGGTTTTGACACCACCCCTTCAAACTGTATCCCTCTTATCTTCCCTATCACCTTCGTTTCCAGTACCACTGATCCTGCCACGTTCAGATTTATTTCAAATTCCTTCCCGTGCCTGGTATCATCATCGGTGGTGAACACAAAAGAATTGTCCTCCTCCATGAATACATAGAAGCAATTAGCCGTCCACGGCCTGTTATCCACGCAGCTCGCCACCGTAAGAACATGGTGTTTCTTGATGAACTTAACTATCCTTTGATCCATGCTTATATAACTCGGTTAGCGACAAAAATAGTGAAATATTCCAGCCGGGTATATTATTTTGTTTGAATTGGTTTGATAGTCAGACGTTCAAACTGTAAAATCAGCTACAACTCGCACTGTTCGGTTCGCATCTTGCCTCAATGTTGGATATGATCAGTAATTTGACTATATTTAGTCAACCGGAGAAATTTTTAAAGTCACCTAGACTTGGCATTTAGATGCCAATACTATAAAATGAAAAAACGATTCAACATATTAGACGAGTTAAAAAAGAATTACTTCTGGGATGTGGATCTTAAAAAGCTTGATCCCGAACGATTCAAAAGGTTGATCATCGAAAGGGTTTTTAAGCTGGGGGAGGCTAGTGAGATCATGATGATTATTAATTATTATGGAGAGGATGTCATTATTGATGTGCTTAAAAACCTTAATTATATTGATCATAAAACCCTGAATTTTGCCTCAAAGTTTTTTAATCTGCCCTTACAATCCTTTAAATGTTACAAACGCAAGCAATTGATCCCTCAATACTGGGACTGATACGATCACTTCAAAGCAGGGATTATTTACATGGATTTTACCTTGCGGGTGGTACAGCCTTATCCCTGTACCTCGGTCACCGCAAATCCATTGACGTTGACCTCTTTTCAGACTTCAGCTTTGATACAGCCCAGATAATTGAAAATCTTCAGCAACACTATCCGTTACAGATTTATTCTACCTCTGCAAATACAATTAAGGGAAATATTGAAAATGTTAACGTTGATATTATTGCCCACAGGTATCCACTACTGGACGATCCGGATGTGGTTGAGGGAATACAGATGTTATCTATACCTGATATTATTGCCATGAAACTAAATGCTATTTCTGTCAGTGGCCAGAGATCCAAGGACTTTATTGATATTTATTTTATTTTGGAAAATAGTAAGTACTCGTTGACAGATATGCTGGAGTTTTACCGGATGAAATACAGCCAGGAGGGATATATGCATGTACTTAAAAGCCTAATTTACTTTGACGATGTTGACCTTGTTGACTGGCCGGTAATACTGTGTGAACAGAACTTAAAGTGGCCTGATGTGCGTTCCTGCATCGAAAAGGAAGTTATGAAACTGATAAGGACAGATAGCTAACTATACCTTAATCGTATGGCAGTAAGTTTCGAGGCGTAAAGCTTTGTCCGCTGTAGCTGTCATCCCTGACTTGAGAAGGGATCAGCAAAGGCGGGCCTTGCACCTCTACAGTGGCCACTACACTAAATCATATATTATCTCAGTATATTGATAAACGTCGGCTATTTTAGTTCATAAATCATAATTAATAATTAATACTTAATCTCTCGCATCTCGCATCTCGCATCTAATCTCACCCTCTCCATCCCTTGCTACCAGCTACCAATTCATAATTCATAAATCATAATTAATACTTAAATTTCGCCTCTCGCACTGCGTCCTCCGTAGCCCGAGTTCTCGAGGGCGAAGGAGGATCTCGCATCTCGCATTTCATATTTTCCTTCCCTTTATACCGGATAATTGCTAACTTAGCACCTATAATACAACAAGCACCAATGATCCCTCATCACACTGTAGAACAGATACTTGACGCTGCACGAATCGAAGATGTCGTGCAGGAATTCGTCTCTCTGAAGAAGAGAGGGGTCAATTACATCGGTCTGTGTCCCTTTCATAATGAAAAAACACCTTCCTTCACCGTGTCACCATCCAAGGGGATCTTCAAATGCTTCGGCTGCGGCAAGGGAGGTAATGTGGTTAATTTTATCATGGAGCATGAGTCTCTGAGCTACCCCGAGGCACTGCGCTACCTGGCCAAAAAATATCAAATCGAGATAGAGGAGAAAGAGCTTACGGCCGAGGATATAGAGAAGAAGAACGAGAGGGAGAGTATGCTGGTGCTGACATCCTACGCCGCACGCGTCTTCGAGGAAAATCTTTTCAATACCGAAGAGGGTAAGACAGTCGGACTTTCATATTTCCGGGAACGCGGCTTCAGGCAGGGCACACTGAAAAAATTCAATATAGGTTACAGCCTGGATAAGTGGGAAGGATTCACAAAAAAAGCACTGGCCGACGCCTACAAAATGGATTACCTGGTTAAGACAGGTCTTACCATAAAAAAGGATGATAAGACCTTCGACCGCTTCAGCGGCAGGGTTATCTTCCCCATACATTCCCTTTCCGGACAGGTACTGGGCTTTGGGGGTCGCACACTTAAGAAAGACACTAAAACAGCTAAATATCTTAACTCTCCCGAATCGGATATTTACCATAAGAGCCGCATCCTCTACGGTGTCTTCCATGCACGCAAGGCTATAATGCAGGATGCCAAGTGCTATATCGTTGAAGGCTATACCGATGTGCTCGCACTGCATGAGGCCGGCATTGAGAACGTGGTGGCATCGTCGGGAACAGCCCTCACACGTGAGCAGGTGAGATTGATAAAAAGGTTCACAACAAACATATCCATACTTTACGATGGTGATGAGGCTGGCATCAAGGCATCACTGAGGGGGATAGATATCGTGCTGGAGGAAGGGATGAACGTAAAGGTTACGGCCCTCCCCGAAGGAGAGGATCCCGATTCTTTTTCAAGGAAGAAAAGCAACACTGAGTTCAGGGATTTTATTGCTGAGAACGAGACCGACTTTATACGTTTCAAAACCAAACTGCTCATTAAAGATGCTGCCAACGATCCTGTTAAGCGCGCCGGTCTCATCAGGGAAATAGTGCGTTCCATCGCCGTTATCCCCGAGCCCATCACCCGCACCGTGTACATTCAGGAATGCAGCAGCCTGCTTAATGTGGGTGAACAGGTGCTCTATTCGGAGGTTAATAAGCTGATGCGAGACAGGGCTTTCAGAGACCGTAACAGGTATCCCGGCCCGGGCGACCTGCCCGAGGTGAGCAGGAAGAAGGCCGAGGCTGCCCGGCCCCCTGAAGGAGCCGTTTTCTCGGAACGTGAAGTGATAAGACTGCTCCTGAAGTACGGCAGCGAGGAGTATGAGAAAGTGTTGCATAAGGAAGACGGCACGGAAGAGATCATATCCGTTGGACAGTATATCGTGAACGAGATCACCGGTGATGAGCTTGAGTTCACCGATCCCGTTATGAAAAAGATCTTCGATGATTTCTCCTTTCATATCAATGAAGGCATCTTTCCCGGCGATAAGTTTTTTGTCATGCACCAGGATCCCGATATTAGCCGTGTCTCGGCAGACCTGCTGTCCGAATCACACGTGCTGAGCAAGATATGGACAGTACGCAAAGCTTATGTTGAGACCGAAGATATGATCCTCAAAGAGCTGGTCCCCGAGAGCGTGCTCAAGTTCAAGAGCGACAAGATACAGGCTATGATCAAAGACCTCAAGAAGAAGCTCACAGATGCCCAGGAAGATAAAAACACCCAATCAGCCAACGACCTGCTCAAGCAATACCAGGTCCTCTACGCCATGCTCAAGGAAATCTCAAAAGCCCTGGGCGACCGCATAGTGTTATAGCCCGGCTCCCCCTTCGAAGGGGGATGTCATCCTGAGCAAAGCGAAGGATCTGACAGGGGGATGTAAAATGCTGGCGCAGGTCTCCAGACCTGTGCCTTGATCCTTGTGCCCTGTGCCCTGAGCTCTGTGCTCTGTGCTTTTTTAAACGATAACAAAATTCTCCTTGGATTGGATAGGTAAATAATATCCTTACTTTTGCAATATGAGCGAACAAACAGATATAAACAAAAACTGGAAACGGGTCTATGATGCTGCTTCAAAGATATACAGCTTAAAGCCCTGGAAGTGGATGACCGAAACGGATATCTTCGGCATTAAGATACCCGGTACCAACCGTATTTATTTTATCAGTGTGATGGGTTCCCTGGGTGAAGTAACAGCCATCACGGCTTATAAGGGGGAACGTGCCCTGCAGATGTTCTGGAAACTGCAGGAGGAAGATCCCGCTTACCTCTCATCTTCTTTCGCTGCGGCTAGCCGTATTTTAACCATCCCACAGATTATGCTGGATTTTGCAGAGGAAGAAAACCTTGAGCCTGAAGAAATAAAACGTATTAAAAACACCGGTGGCAAACCAACCGAAGATAAAATATGGCCGGTACTTGAACAGTATGTGCCGGGCTTTATGCCCGGTGAACCTGACGGGCAGGCCTTGAATGATGCAGCCATCATCCTGGAACAGTGCCCTTACATTTTTGAGAAAGCCAGGGAAGATGAAGATTTTATTTATCCCGGGGATGATAATGAGAATCGCTATCTTATACGTTCAATAAACGAAGGCTCCGGAGCAGAATGGAAAAATGCATATAAAGAAGTCTGGGCCGAACCGCTTGATTATAATGTCCGTTTCCCGTTATCCCTTCTGACACAATTGAAAAACAGGCAGAAAAAGCAGGAAACAGTGCAGATCGACCTGGTAATGCTTCCCTCACCGGTGAAGGATGGCGACATAAAGCCATACTACCCTTTTGTGTTACTGGTAATAAATAAAAAGACAGGGATCATACAGGATTTTAAGATGCTCACCCCCCTGCCTGACCTGGACACCATGTATGAATCAATTCCTGAAAAGCTTCTGGATATGTTCCTGGAAGGCAATTCCGTGCCTGCAGAAGTCGAGATGCGTTCGGATGTTCTTATCAGCTTAATGGAACAGTTATTCCACAAAGCAGGTATTGTACTTAAACGGCCAAGTCAGATGAAGGTCACGGACGAGGCCATTGAAGGAATGGTCAGCCACATGGGTGACAGGTGAAACTATTAAAAAATAATCACTAAGCATATAGTCCACCCCCCCAGGATGCTTTTTTTCCTATATTTTTGTAATTATGCTTGAGAAACATTATGTTTGTAAAACATTATTCTATACAGATATGTTTGTAGACAGGATAAACGAACAAAAACGCATTATTGAAGCTCTTGGTAAAGATAAGCCGGTATTGCTGGCAGTTTATGGAAGGCGAAGATGTGGTAAGTCGACTCTCTTAAAAAAAATACTATCAGGAGGGGATATTTACTTTGCTGCTGACCTGAGAAAAAAATCTCTTCAGATGGAAGCCTTAGCCGGGCGAATTGAGAACACGATCAGAGGATTTTCGTCTGTAAAATACCCGGATTGGGATGTTCTGTTTCAGAACCTGGGCAACTCTCTGAATCACAGAATAACCCTTTGTATCGATGAATTTCCCTACCTTGTCAAAAACTCGCCTGAGCTGCCTTCACTTATACAGAATATTATAGATAACGATATCAATAGAAACTACAATCTCATATTGTGCGGATCTTCGCAGCAGATGATGGAAGGTATGGTTCTTAACAGTGCTTCCCCTTTATATGGAAGGTGTGATGAAATACTTAACATAAAACCCATGTCTGCAGCATGGTTTAGGGAATATTTTCAAACGGGTGCGGTGGAGTCTGTCGAAGGATACGGCATCTTTGGAGGTGTGCCAAGATACTGGGAATTACTGTCTGACCATGACTCAATTGATGATTGCGTAAAATATCATTTGCTCGATACAGACGGCATTCTTTATCGGGAACCTGAAATGCTTTTTTACGATGAAATGCGTACATCTGTGATGGTATTTTCAATACTCACCCTGGTAGGAGTGGGCTGTAACCGTTTATCTGAAATTGCGACACGACTCGAAAAACCTGCAACACAGCTTAACAGGCCGGTAAAACTATTGATGGATCTTGGGTATATCAGGAGAGAGACACCTTATAATATATCTCCCAGGTCAACAAAAAAGAGTCTTTATAAGATATCAGATCCATTCATGAATTTCTACTTCACCTTTGTTGTTCCGAACAAGAGCAGGCTTGAATATGGACTTAAGGATGAAGTCTGGCATGAAATAAGCAAGAAACTTGATAATTATAACTCGGGAATCTGGGAAGAATTATGCAGGAGTGCTGTGCCGGGATTGAAACCTGGCGGGATGACTTTCAATCCCGCAGCACGATGGTGGGGTACGGGGCTGAATAAAAAGCCAATGGAGATAGATATTGTTACGGAGTCAACAGACAAATCGACCCTCTTTATCGCTGAGGCAAAATGGACGGATAAGGCAGACACGGTAAAAATATTTAATGATTTGCAGTCAAAGTCCCGCAATCTTCCCTTTGCCGGCAACCATGATATACTGCACGCTCTGTTTCTTAAAAGTATTCCTGAAAAGATACCCCAGGATGCAATAATCTTTACAGCCGATGATGCTGTACAGGCCCAGCCGGAATAAGTCATAGCTTAGAGGTGCCTGCTTATTTGGTCGATTTCTTTAAGAATCAACCATGCAAATTCATACTAAAACTTTCAATTTACATCCTTTAACTTGAGGTTTGAGGTGCAAGAAATTGTAGCTCTACATAATCATGTGGCAGTAAAATTCAACTTATATTTAAGATCTTAGCTACAAAACGCAACACCCTTCGACTGATAGCTATATATTTGCCAGGTTATTGCCAATGTCTATCAATTTACCCTACAGCTGCTCTACTGCCACTTTCGCTCAGGGACCTTTGGTCTCTGCACTAATTCACATATTATCTCAGTATATAGATATAAATTGTATGCTTTATTTCATCTCTCGCATATCGCATTTCATCTTTTAATTCGGGAACCTTTGGTCTCTGCACTAATTCACATATTATCTCAGTTTATTGATAAACGAGGGATGCTTTCCCTGCTCCCTGCCCCTGGTTCCTGAGTAAGGCCGAAGGCCGCATCGAAGGGCTGCTCCCTGCTTTTTTGTCTCAATTATTTCATCTCTTAGTATTGTGCTCATCGGCTGCCGCGCCGGGTATGGGGGGCGGCATGCTTGGACTTGGGGTGAAACCCAGGCTATTATTATTCACCCCCTATCTTTGTGCCAAATGGCTCAAAGATAGATTTTAAATATATTTGTTCATTGACGTATTGTTTTATATTGTTAGTGTCGCTTCTCTCCAACGGGAGCCTCC
>JAYEGY010000121.1:0-7923 GCA_034659275.1 Bacteroidota bacterium
AATAACAAAATAGCAAAAATACCGAATAATAAGGGGAATTATAAGGAATGATTCTAAATAATTTACCGAATTGAAAAATCGGTAAGGAAAAAGTACAAAATTTCTCGACTTTATGGACAAACTCTATATAGAGTGGCTTGTTCGGTAAAATGAAATAGTATAAGGCTATATTAAAAAGATAGGTTCATTCTTAAGTTTATGTGTAAAAGTATGTGTAGAATAAATAATACCATCATAAACTATTCATTTACAATGGCATTCAAAAATAAAGGCGGAGAAAGAGGGATTCGAACCCCCGGTCCCGATTCCTCGGGACAACGGTTTTCAAGACCGCCGCATTCGACCACTCTGCCATTTCTCCGGCGCAAAGATAATAAATTTTTAATTTTACAAAATTGAAAGGCATGAAGTGGTGTGCCTGCTTATGATATTTGTTCAGATTTAATACAAATAGAGATAATAAATGCTCTGTTCGTGGAAAAATGGGGCTTAAAGTTTGCTTTTCATAGAAAAAAAAATATATTTGTAATCAAATAAAAGATATTTTAACTAACCATAAAAACTATTTACCATGACAAAAAAGGAATTAGTAAATGCTATCGCTGATAAGGCAGGCCTATCAATGAAAGATGCAAATACCGCACTTAACTCATTTGTAGATGCTTTTGGCGATGCAATGAAAAAGGGTGAAAGGATCCAGTTACCGGGTATGGGCACTTTTAAAGTTGACACCAGGAGTGCAAGGGTAGTAAGAAATCCACAAACAGGAGCTAAACTTAATGTACCTGCCAAGAAGGTAGTGAAATTTAAAGCAGCACCGGGCCTTAGCGAAAAGTTATAAGAAATTAATTCTATGATTGCTGAAGGGGGTGGACGCACCCCCTTTTTTAGTCTATATGGTCGAGGAGGAATTAATAAAATACCTTGAGAAATTTATTTCCTCAAGAAGAGCGGAATTATTTGATAAGGTACTTTCAAACCGGACAAAATATATTACCGTGGTCCTTGAGGATATTTATTAACCTCATAATGCAAGCGCAGTGTTGAGAACATGCGAATGCTTCGGTATCCAGGAAGTTAATATTATTGAAAACAGGAATAAATACGTCGTAAATCCGGATGTGGCCCTTGGTTCTGATAAGTGGCTTACTATTAATAAATTCAATGAATCAAACAATAATACAGCCGAAGCTTACAAAAGCCTTCGTGACAGGAATTACAGGATAGTGGCAACATCACCGCATAAAGGAGATGAAGTAAGCCTTGAAGAATTCGATATCAGAAAAGGGAAAATAGCACTGGTATTCGGTACAGAGATGCAGGGCCTGAGTAAACAGGCTATAAAAGAGGCTGATGAATACCTGAAAATTCCTATGATGGGATTTACTGAAAGTTTCAATATATCAGTGTCAGCTGCAATAATAATTCATAAGCTTGTTATGTCACTCCATAAGCCAGGTATACCCTGGCAGTTGAGTGAAGGAGAAAGGATAATTACAAAATTAAACTGGCTGAGAAATAATATAAAAAGATCAGAATTGATTGAAAAAAACTTTCTGGATATGAAAAACGGTTTAAAATAAAACTTTAAAGATTTTTTTTATACTTTTGAATCATTACCTGGACTGTTATAAACTTGAAATTCATGAATTGTATTATCGTAGATGATGATAAATTTTCCAGGAAGGTACTCACCGAACATGTAAAGAGATCTTCTTTCCTTACCCTCGTAGGAGATTATGATAATGCAATCGATGCCAGGAATTTACTCGCGGAAAAATCTGATGTTGATCTCATATTCCTTGATATTCAAATGCCGGAAATGGATGGTTTTGAGTTGATTAGCAGTCTTGAAAATCCACCTGCGATAATAATGGTGACGGTTAATGAAAAGATGGCGGTGAAAGCTTATGACCTGGATGTGATAGATTATCTGGTCAAGCCCGTTACCTATTCCAGGTTTTGTAAGGCCGTTGATAAGGTAATAAGATACCAGAATAAAAGTGCACGAGAAAATATCGGCGAGCGGGAAGTGTTCATAAAAAAGGCATCATCCCTGGTTAAACTGAAACTTGTTGATATTATAGTTGTTGAAGCCTTAGAAAACTACGTGGTGGTGCATACTGATAAAGAAAAGTATACCATTCATTTTACAATGAAGGCCATCGAACAACAGCTTCCTTCATTGATCTTTATAAGAGTGCACCGGTCATATATAGTAAATAAGAGCAGAATTGTAATGATAAAAGATAATTCGGTCGATATCAGCGGAGATGTTGATGTGAAAAATATACCTATAGGAAAATCCTACCGTGAAAGCCTGTTGAAAGAGATAAACGTTATGATGCGATAAATCCCGGGCTTATATGTTATCTAAACGAAATTTGTTCCTTACACATCTCGGGCAGACATCACCTGAGCCAATGCTTATTGAAATTGAGTCGGCTAAAGGGATCTGGTTATACGGACCCGATGGAAAAAAATACCTGGACCTCGTTTCGGGTGTATCTGTCAGTAATACGGGGCATTCTAATGATTACATTATCAGTGCTGTAAAAGAACAGCTCGATAAATATATGCACCTGATGGTTTATGGTGAAATTGTGCAGTCGCCCCAGGTGAATTATGCTAAAAAACTGAGTGATTCCCTGGGCAGGCATTTTGAAACAGTTTATTTTGTCAATTCCGGCTCTGAAGCCGTAGAGGGTGCGATAAAAACAGCAAGGAAATATACTTCCCGTTCACGTGTGGTTTCATTTAAAAATGCCTATCATGGTTCAACAATGGGCGCCATGAGCCTTTATGGCGAAAACACCTTTAAATCCACTTACATGCCCCTGGTGCCTGACATGGTGCAGGCTGAATTTAATAATGTTGATTCACTGTCAGTGATTAACGAGGATGTGGCTGCCGTTATCGTTGAACCAATCCAGGCAGAAGCCGGGATTATTAGCCCACAAAATGATTTCCTGGCTGAGATAAGAAAGAGGTGTAAGCAGACAGGCTCATTACTTATTTTTGATGAGATACAGACTGGCTTTGGACGGACAGGCACACTGTTTGCTTTTCAACGCTACAACGTTGTGCCGGATATAATATGCCTGGCAAAATCGCTCGGTGGTGGCATGCCACTAGGCGCATTTGTTTCATCCAGGCAAATAATAGCAACACTGTCAGATAATCCTGCACTGGGTCATATTACCACCTTCGGAGGCCACCCGGTATCCTGTGCCGCGGGACTGGCTGCACTGGAATATATTACAGACAATGAATTACATCTGGCGGCTGGGGAAAAAGGGAATAGGTTTCGCGATAAGTTAAAGCATAAAAATATAATGGAGGTAAGAGGAGAAGGTTTGTTCCTTTCTGTGAAATTATCATCAGCAGATATGGCTGGTAAGTTTATTTCACAGGGAACAAAAAATGGTCTGATACTTGATCAATTTCTTTTCTGTAAGGATTCATTTAGAATAACTCCGCCTTTAATAATAAAAAATGAAGAAATTGATTATGCAGTTGATACAATTCTTAAAGTTATTGATAAAATATCCTAAGTCTCTTTTACTTTTTCAACTAATATTCATAGGTCAGATGAATTTTGGCCAGACAGCAGGCGAAATAAACCATTATTTCAATATGATAGCCAATGAGCCGGATGAAAAAGAAAGGTTAGTATATAATGATTCGCTGACAAATACCATAATATCATATCTTGACTCACATGAGGATATTACCGGTACTGATATCCCTGGCATTAAATACCTGGGCCAGATCACGCCATCTGACAGTATTATTAAAATATTTACATGGAACATACCGGTTTCTGGAGGGAATAATGTTTTTAATTGCATAATTTACAACAGTTTGTCAGATAAAAATATATTGCTAAAGGGTGAAAAAGGATTGGCAGACCTTGAGACCGATGCCGTGATACACAGTAATGATTGGTATGGTTCATTATATTATGATATACAAGCTGTGGGCAATGAAGAAGAAATGACCTATATATTGCTTGGATTTGACCCGGATAATATTTATATGAATGCCAAAGTCATTGAGATATTACATTTTGATGAAGAGGGTAAGCCTGTTTTCGGCAAAAAAATATTTTCGACAAAAAACAGAATCCTTACCAGAATGATCTTTAAATATTCTCCACTGGCCACAATGATGCTGAAAGTTGACCCCGAGCGATCAATGATTATCTTTGATCACCTTTCACCTTCATCTCCACAGTTTGAAGGCCAATACACCTATTACGGCCCTGATTTCTCCTATGATGCCCTTGAAATTAAAGACGGCAAACTGATCCTGGTTGAGGATATAGACCTGCGCAATAAAAATAAGCAATAGTAATCCCTGCCCCTTGCTCCCTGCCCCTTGCTCCCTGCCATTCGCCTGCCCTTTTTTCACAGGAAAGTGACGAATTGTCATAGCGGACGGATTGGCATGAGCTTTGAAAATCAGCTCATGTAAATATTGTCAAACCAATAAAAATCAATAAAAATGCAAAAAGGTAAGATTGGAGTTACTACCGAGAATATTTTCCCGATAATAAAAAAGTTCCTTTATTCTGATCACGAAATCTTTATTCGTGAATTAATTTCAAATGCCGTAGATGCCACAAAAAAACTGAACACCCTGGCATCGGTGGGTGAATATAAAGATGAACTGGGTGACACAACAATAAGAGTGTCAGTTGATAAGAAGAAAAAAACGATAACGGTATCTGATTATGGTGTGGGGATGACAGCTGATGAGCTTAAGAAATATCTTAATGAAATAGCATTCTCCAGTGCCAATGATTTCCTTGACAAATATAAGGACAGTGCAAATGAATTGATAGGGCATTTTGGACTTGGTTTTTATTCCTCGTTTATGGTATCCGATAAGGTTGAAGTGATTACCAGATCATGGCAGAAAGATGCACCTGCCGTAAAATGGACATGTGATGGCAGTCCTGAATATACTATCGAAGAGGCTGAAAGGGAGAGGGTAGGAACGGATGTTGTCCTGCATCTGGATAAGGATTCAAAGGAATTCCTTGAAGAATCAAAAATACAGGAATTGCTTAAGAAATATTGCCGTTTTCTGCCGGTGAAAATAGCATTCGGCAAAGAGAAAGAATGGAAAAAAGATAAGTATGTTGAAACTGATAAGGATAAAATAATAAACAATACTGAACCTGCATGGACAAAAAAACCGGCTGACCTGACAGATGAAGATTACAAAAATTTCTACCATGAACTTTACCCGATGGCTGATGATCCATTATTCAATATACATCTCAATGTGGATTATCCATTTAACCTGACGGGAATACTATATTTTCCAAGGATAAAGAACAATATAGAAATACAGAAAAATAAGATACAGCTTTACTGCAATCAGGTTTTTGTAACCGATTCAGTGGAGGGTATTGTTCCCGAATTCCTCACGTTACTGCATGGTGTGATTGACTCGCCTGACATTCCACTCAATGTTTCACGCAGTTATTTACAGAGTGATTCGAACGTAAAGAAAATATCGAGTCATATTAACAAAAAAGTGGCTGACCGCCTTCACGAGATATTCAGGGAGAACCGTGAAGACTTTGAGAATAAGTGGGATGATCTGAAACTATTTATAGAATACGGGATGATAAGCGAGGAGAAATTCTATGAAAGGGCAGTTAAATTTGCACTATTTAAAAATACCGATGGTAAATATTTCACATTCGACGAATATGAAAAAATCATAAAAGATAATCAAACTGATAAGAATAAGACCCTGGTATATCTTTATGCTACCGATAAAGATTCACAATACAGTTATATCGATAAGGCAAAAGCCAAGGGTTACGATGTCCTCCTTATGGACGGGGAGCTCGAACCACATCTTATTAGCCACCTGGAAGCGAAATTCAAGGATAGCCGTTTTGTAAGAGTTGACTCCGATGTTATTGAAAAACTCATTGAAAAGGAAGAAAAAATAGAGTCTAAACTGGACAGTGAACAAGAGGAAATACTGAAGATGGTTTTTTCAAGCCAACTGGAAGGTAAAGATAACTTTATTCCCATAACGGAGGCTATGCAAGAATCTGATTCACCCGTAATAATCACACAGTCGGAATATATGAGGAGAATGAAAGATATGTCAAAACTGGGTGGAGGTATGGATTTCTACGGTAATATACCCGATTCATATAACCTGGTAATCAACACAAACCATTCTATAATAGAAGATCTTGCCTTGGATGTGCAAAAGGAAATAGGCGACACCATAAAAAAACAGTCTGAATCAATATCTTCGCTTGATGAAGAAATAGATAAAACTGAGAAATCTCATGAAGGGAAAAAGGATGAGGAAATAAGCCAGGCTGAAAAAGATAAGCTTGAAGCACTCAAGAAAAGAAAGACCAAGGCTGAAGAAAAGAAAAAGGAGACAATAAGTAAATTTGCAGACAAGAAGCCTGTTGTACAACAACTTATAGATCTTGCCCTGCTGGCTAATAATATGCTCAAGGGCGAGAAACTCAGCACCTTCGTCAAGAGGAGCATTGATCTGTTATAGCTCTCGGCTCCCCCTTTGAAGGGGGATGTAATCCTGAGCAAAGCGAAGGATCTGACAGGGGGATGTAAAATAAGGTTGAATAAAGTTGAATAAAGTTGAGATCGTATGTTTGAAAAAGCATAGGTCTTCGAAATAGATTAAATTTGAAGTAACAAACATATTAATAACTTAATCTATAGACCTATGCTAACACAAAGTAACAAACTAGATTTCAGTGGACAAAATTTTTATTGTGGTATTGATACTCACAAAAAGGACTGGGCTGTGACAATAGAGACTGATGACATATCGCTTAAAACGTTTAGCCAAAACGCGGATCCACAGGCTCTCGTTAAGTACCTGAGAAAAAAATATCCTGGAGGAAACTTCATAGTAGGGTATGAATCCGGATATTTTGGTTTTAACTTATATCGCTTATTAGAAGAAGAAGGGATTGAATGTAAAGTGATCCACCCTGCTGATATACCAACAACGCATAAAGAAAAAGAACAAAAACGAGACCCAATAGATAGCAGGAAAATAGCAAAGGCTCTACGAGCAGACCAGGTTAATGCAATCTGGATACCAGATATTAAACAGGAACAAGACAGAAAGTTACTGAGAACCCGCAGGACATTAACCAAAGACCAAACCAGGATAAAGAACAGAATAAAGGCCCTCCTGCAAATATATGGAGTGGAATATCCTGATGTATTTAAACAAAAGCAAAGCCATTGGTCTCGTCGGTTTATTTCATGGCTGCAGGGGATAAAACTACAAGAACAATCCGGCACAGAATCTCTTCAGGTACTTGTCAGAAACCTGATTTACCTAAGAGGTGAAATCTTAACGGTATCTCGTCAGATAAGAAAGCTATCTGAAACGGAAAAATACAAGCTCCCATGTAAAAAACTAAGAGAGATCCCAGGAATAGGCCTGTTAATTGCAATGATAATCCTGACAGAAATTGGTGATATTAGAAGATTTAAAAATGTTGATCGCTTCCGGTCCTATATAGGATTTATTCCTCGCGCAAAAGGCTCCGGGGATAAAGAATATGATGGAAGAATAACATCAAGGGGCAGTATTCACCTGAGGCCATTACTAATTGACTCAGCATGGATAGCAGTAGGTAATGATCCTTATTACCTGCAGATTTTTAATAATTATAAAAAAAACATGAAGCCTAATAAAGCCATTGTCAGAACAACCAGAAAGCTAATAAACCAGATATATTATACTTAAAAATCCAAATTGATTTTTTTGAGCCGGTTTTCACCCCGGCAATAAGACAAAAGCTATTTTATTGTGGCCAATTTGGTTTAACTCCAGTCAAAAATATTAATTATCCTTTGTCTTTTGGGCATAAAATGCCTACTGTTTTGCATTTTT
>JAYEGY010000122.1:0-109376 GCA_034659275.1 Bacteroidota bacterium
GGCTACATTTTTCGCTATATCATCCTGTATATCATAAATATCGGACCATTTGCCATCGTATTCTTCAGCCCAGATATGATCTTCTTCTACTGCCCTGAGAACCTGCACACGAATGCTAACATCATCATCCTTCCTCTGAATACTTCCTTCAACGATGTAATTCACTCCCAGGTCCTCGCCTATTTCCGTAATGGAAGGCCGGTTACTTTTGTATTGCATGGTGGATGACCGGGAAAGGACACGGTCAAATTCTTTAATATACTGTAACTGCATAATGATCTCATCAGTAATGGCATCTCCCAGGTGTATAAACTCTTCATCACTGTTCCAGTTTTCAAAAGGGAGAACAGCTATAGATCTCTCCAGGATGGATATTTCCGATGATTTTTTGATGCTGCTTATGATATAAAAAAGTACAAAAGCGATAATTATTAATACACTTACATAAGTTGATATTTTCCATCCTGTAGGTACCTTTTCTCTTTTACCGGCCTTAATTGCTGATACTGATTTAGTCTTTTGAATACCTTCTGGGGTGAAATCATACACCCAGGAAAGGATGACCGAGATAACAAAACCAATGCCAAGGAGGACCAGCACCAGGTTCAATGTCCAATCCGGCAAACCCAGAGGCTCAGCTATGATATCCACCAGTTCAAGGATAACAAAAGCAGCTGCTGCATAAACGGGAATAATACGAATGACCCTTCTTCGCTTCAGCTCCTGCCAGAAGCTGGCGGGCTTATCTGATTGGTCAGGCATAGGGCAGGTTATTTGTTAATAAATGTAAATGTAGGCAAATCAGGGATTAAAGTCAAGATACCGGAAAAATTGAAAGAGGTAGAAAAAGTTGAATAAAGTTGAGAATGGGAAGAGTGAGTTTAGTATGAATTGGTAATAAATTTATTACACCAGGAACATGAAACATGAAATTCACAATTTGAACCGAGGCAAAGCTAAGCTTGTTGTTGCCGAAGGAAAACATGGAACCTTTAAACGCGGAACGCAGTTTTTAGATGGCTTCTATGGTTGAGGGTGGTTTGGGGGCGATATTGTATGTTACGCTTACCACACCGGGAACCTGATCCAGGATCTTACCTGCCAGGTCTTTCAATGTTTTATAAGGCAGTTCGGTTGGTGTTGCAGTGCGGGCATCCACACTGTCCCAGCACCTTATTTCTATCTGGTACCCGAACTCCCTCTTCCCGTCGCGCATGCCGGTGACTCGGTCTTCATGGAGTATGGCCATATACTGAAAGGCACCGGTTTCACTGAGCTTGTTTTCAGTGATCCATGTGGCTTTCCTGACCAAATCCAGCTTTTCGCGTGCCACCTCCCCTATTATACGTGCTGCCAGTGCAGGACCGGGGAAGGGGATACGGTTGTAATATTCATCCGTCAATCCCAGTGCCTTACCCACCTTTCTCACCCCGTCTTTTCTCAACTGGATCAGTGGTTCGATGATCCCGTAGCCGAATGCCTCCTGTGGGTCAATACCCAGTTGCTCGAATACATTATGCTGGCGCTTTATGCCGGCAACAGTCTCATCCACATCAGTCAGGATAGTACCTTGAAGTAAATATTTAGCTTTGCTTTCTTTTACCAGCTTACCAAAGACTTCTTTATAAAAGGTCTGTGTTATGGCCTCCCTTTTCTCTTCGGGGTCGGTTATCCCTTTGAGGGCTGACAGGAAAACCTCTTCAGCATCAATAATTTCCACTTTAATACCCAGATCTTTAAAAAAGGAAGCCACCTTCTGACCTTCTCCTTCCCGCATGAGCCCATTCTGTATAAAAACAGTCCTGAGCCTGGAACCCAAAGCCCTGTGACCGAGCAGTGTCACCACCGAGGAATCTACTCCACCTGAAAGTGCATTGATGGCCTGCCCCTCTCCCACTGTTTGCCTGATATCATGGACTTTTTTGGTAATGAATGTATCGGTGTTTAATGATTCAGGTACTATTTCTTTGATCATGGCTTAAGCTAGTTTATTTCAATTACTATATCATTAGGATTAAATGTAATGAATATATTTTAAATGGGGAATCGAATTATCGCGAATTTGGACGAATTAACACGAATAGTATAAGTATACGGTTGTTTTCCAGGGCTCAAATGATTAAATTGGAGTAATGAAAAAGCAATATTCAATAATAACCGGTGCGGCAAATGGGCTGGGTAAGGCGTTTGCTAATGAGCTGGCAAAGCGCAAGATAAATACTTTGCTCATTGACCTGCCGGATACAGGGCTGAGTGATTTATGTAAAGAAATAAGGAAGAGGACCGGGACCGACTCAGTATGTTTCGAGCAGGATCTTACTATAAAGGATAATATTATTAAACTCACTGAGGAGATAAACAAGAAATATGACGTTTTCATGCTGATAAACAACGTTGGAACTGGCGGTGCAAAGCGATTTGATAAGGTGGATGTTGACTATATCAACAGGATGATACAGTTAAATATAATGGCCACATCCGTTATGACACACCAGCTGATACCCAACCTGAAAAAACAGGATAAAAGTTATATACTCAATATATCAAGCATGGCTGCTTTCAGCCCTATGGGATATAAGACAGTATACCCCGCTTCCAAGGCTTTTATACAGTATTTCTCAAGGGGCCTTTGCCAGGAATTCCGTAAAACGAACATATTTGTCAGCGTAGTGTTTCCGGGCCCGATGAAGACCAATGCCGATACCATAAGACGAATTGAAAACCAGACTGCCATCGGGAAGTTTGGGCTGCAGTCACCGGAAAAAGTAGCAGAGAAAGCTATCCGGCGACTCTTTAAAAGAGACACAGTAATAATAGCAAACTTTGCCAACCGGCTTAACTGGATGCTGATGAAAATTATACCCAGCTGTATCAGGTTACCCCTGTTGAGCAAGGCGATGAAGGAAGAAGCGGAAATGAAGGATGAATTATGATTTATGAGTTATGAATTGGTAGCTGGTAGCAAGGAATGGAAAGGGTAAGATGAGAGGCGAAAAAGCAGGGAGCAGGGAGCAGGGAAATATTAAGTATTAACCGAGCAGTGCGAGTTTGCGAAAGCAAGCGAGTGCTGTGAGCTCGCTGGTAGGTGGTAGATAAGAATGGAGAGGGTGAGATGAGAGATGAGAGATGAGAGGCGAAATGCGAAATGCGAAATGCGAGAGATGAGAGATGAAAGAAGAGTCCGAGGAGTTTAACAGGCTTGTTGAGCAGTTCCTTGATGATTAACGCTGATTACGCAGATTGGCGCTGATTACGCAGAGGGAGGATCAAGGGATACACAGGGTTTTATGTCGAGGACGGGGGTGCCGTTCAGGGCATCGAGGCCGGTGACTTTGAGTATGTTACCCTTGCGCTCGAGGAGGGTGACGCGGGTGAGGCCGATAGCGCTGGGGCGGCAAGGTGAGCAGCAGGCAAAGACGCCCCGGTAGTCGCCCGAGCGTGTTGTGGTTTGCAGCTCATAACCCTGGGAGCGGTCGAAATACCACAGTATGTTCAACTCACGGTATTTCTCTATCTTATATAAACCATCAGCATATTCTTCTTTCACTTCGATGGTTGAAACCGAACGCATGATGCTGTCGGCCTGGTTGGGTTGGCCCTGGTCCCAATCATTATAAATGGTACCTATTATTGTTATGTTGAGATCCATGGTATCAGAGTGGTTTGAGGGGTATGATGAAGGTTTGTTCTTCTTCTTTTATAATTCGGACTTTTACCTTATATATTTCTTCAATGAGCTCCCGGCTGATAATTTCATGCCCGCCGTTTGCCACCTGCCTGCCTTCATCCAGCAGCATAAATTCAGAGCAGTATTTCAATGCCAGGTTAAGGTCGTGTATGGCTATTATTATTGTTATGCCCGTCTGGCTCAGGTGTTGGAGGAGGGCCATCACCTCATGCTGATGCTGCAGGTCGAGGTTAGCCGTTGGTTCATCCAGCAGTATAATGCCTGGTTCCTGTGCCAGTGCGCGAGCAATAAAGACCCTCTGCCTCTGTCCACTGCTGAGCCTGTTGATATCCTTGAGGGCTATATCCTCGAGACCCAGCCTGACAAGCACCGAAGAGGTAAATTCCTTATCCCTGCTTGCCGGGCTCCAGCGTATATAGGGTTTGCGGCCCAGCAGAACGGTATCAAAGACCGTAGCCGGGAACACGTTCATCTGCACCTGCGGGACATATGCCATTTCCCGTGCCAGCACATCAGGCCTTATACTGTCAAGCTTTTTACCGTTTATCTCTATGCTGCCATCCAGTGGCTTCAGTATACCGTTCATAAGCCTGATAAGGGTTGTCTTGCCCGAGCCGTTAGGACCCATCACTGCAGTAAATGAACCACGCTGAAAGTCGTGGCTTATTCCGGTAAGCACCAGGTTGCCATTATAAGAAAAGCTTATGTTCTTTAACCTTATCATTTCCATTGCGATGAACCTATTCCTCTTACAAGTAAGAAAATAAACAGCGGAGCTCCCACTATTGAGGTAAGTATACCCACCGGGAGCACGAGCGGACTGATAATTGTTCGTGCCAGTATATCACATAAAAGCAGAAAGGCTGCCCCTGTGAGAGCCGAGCCCGGCAGGAGGTATCTCTCATCGCTGCCTATCAGCCTTCTGACTATATGAGGCACCACCAGCCCAATAAAAGCAATAATTCCATAGAACGACACCACGCTCGCAGTAGCCAGTGATGCTATTATCATGCCCCTCATCCTGAGCCTGTAGATATTCACACCCATACTCTGCGCCGTCTCGTCGCCTGAATCAAGGGCATTATAATTCCAGCTATTGCGAAAGAAATAAACCAGTACCGGTACCAATATTATGGTCTGGATACCCAATTCCCGCCATCCTCCCTTGGACAGGTCGCCAAAGGTCCAGAACACTATTGCCGCCAGCTCAATATCATCGGCAATGTATTGGAGTCCCGTAGTGAGTGAGGTAAAGAGTGAGCTGGCAATAATGCCCGTAAGAATCATATTCTCGGGTGTGGCGCCCCTCCTGCGTGCCACCAGTAAGATAAGAAAACAGGCCACCAGGGACCATAGGAAGGCCGAGAGTGTGATAAGATAGGGGTTATTGATCAGGACCGAATCGGAGCCTCCGCTTTGCATGCTTCCCGCTCCCAGTATGATGACAGCAAAAGCAGCACCAAAAGCAGCGGCATTGGATATACCCAGTGTAAAGGGTGATCCCAGGGGGTTCCTGAGGATGCTTTGCATCACAGCGCCGGCCACCGACAGTGCCAGTCCGCCCAATATGGCTGCCAGCACCCTGGGCAATCGCAGCTGGAAGACTATCTGCGGATCAGCCCCCTCCCCTTTGCCTGCAAAAGTATTCATAATATCCTTCAGCCCTATATTACTGGGACCGAGGAGCATACTGATAAATGCAATAATAACGATGAGCACAACAAATACAAGAAGGAAGGTGTTTTTCCTGCGTGTGAACCGGCCATATTGATCCAATACCTTTTTTTCTTTCATCATCCCTCCCCTTCTTCCAACACTTGCTTGAACGGCCTGTATAATTCATGCATCTCGTCATATACATCTTTACCGAGGAAGAAACTGTATATTTCCCTGCACTTATCTCCAACATCTATATCATCAAAAGCCCCGGGGTACACAGTCTTACCGATAAACCATGTATTGCACAGGATATTCTCATAATTGGTAGTGTACCAGTTATAGGGCAAGACTGAATAGACATCCTTTGATCTGAACGAGCTGAGTGTCTCCTTCAACACCGGCTTATCTATTTCGGTCTGCCATATTGATTCACCGGCAGCATCAAGAAAGATATAATCAGGATCCCATATTAATAGTTGCTCCATATCTATAAAAGCATTTTCCTGGTTGGACAGGGGTGAGCTAACAACTTCCCCGAGTGATGCTGCCACATTATTAACAGATAAAAACCTGTAAGGAGGGTAGCCAGGTTCCGTTGAGGAGATTCCATGTGCACCCCTGTAAGCCACCCCGCCGGTATAAGCACTTACACTATCATTACCTTCTAACCTGGTTTTATAATCATTGATAGTGTTCTTAATATACTGTACAAGACTATCTGCCCTGGCCTGCCGGTAGAACAAGTCGCCCAGGAGATAAATACTATTAAACAGTTCCTCGAGCTTCCCTTTCATATCGCCATATTCCAGGACAAAGACCGGTTTGCCGATGGCTTTCTGCAAGTCATCTGCTTCGGCCCGGCCCATATATGTAGCTATTATGAGTCCTGCATTGCTTGCTGCCAGCAGCTCGGTATCGTAATTATTACCTGCACCAATAATATCTTTTCCCTTCAATTCAGGGTATGCCATCAGGTATGGCACATTGCGTCTTTTCTCATTTCCCTCTATATATCCTACCCTGTCGGTCATGTCCATATAACATACCAGCCGCAATGCACCCGCCCTTAGAGCTATCACTGACTTTATTGTATCGGGGACGTTCACTTTTCTTCTTTCCGAATCTTCTATTATACGTCCGTTATTGTAGTGTCCACCCCTATTGCCACATGAGGATATATTTACTGCAACCAGGATAATCAGTCCCAGCAGGTAAATATGTTTCGTATGCTTTATTGAATGACCTGCTAACAGGTATTGCATCGTGTTACCTTTTTATAAATTCGTATTACTAAAAGTTTACAAATATAAAGAAAGAAACGCAGATTACACAGATTGGCGCTGATTACGCAGAGGGGCGCTGATTACGCAGAGGGGGTATATTTTTTTATCTTTAGGGATTGAGTAAAATATTTAACTATGAAAAGATTTATCTGGGTTCTTATTACAGGAATGATAACACTCTCATTAAGTGGGCAGGAAGAGATGACGATAACAAAATCAAAGAGGAATGATATATCTTCTGCACTGACACAAAATAAAGAGGCGAAGATAAGTGATACGGACTACAGTATACCGATAATTCAATCTGCTTCATCGGTGGAGCAGACAGAACAGGGTACAAGGCCACCGGCGGAGATGGTTGCCAGCTTCGATGGGCTGGGCTATGGTTTTGAGGGTCCGCAGGGGATGTCAAGGCACAGAAACCCTTCAGATAATTCACTGGCGGTGGGGCCGGATCATATCATGCAGACCGTTAACTCGAAAATGGCAATATTCACAAAGAAGGGTGAGAAATATGACAGCACCGGCGTGGTACTTTACGGCCCTGTGAATACTAACAATGTATTCAGGGGCTTTGGCGGTCCGTGCGAAGAGATAGTGATCCTGGGAATAATGCAGATATCGTCCTATATGAGGCTGAGAGAGATGATGCCCGCCCGTCCGCTAACCCTCATTACAGGGATAATATCCGTTCTAGTGGGAGGCATCCTGCTCTTCAATCCTTTCGAAGGAGCTGTACTGGCAACAATCATTATAGCTGTGTATGCAGTGTTGTACGGGATAACGAGGCTGTATATGTCCTGGGTGCTACTTACGAGAAAGAGAGAAGAACCAGGTGAGGAGTTGTGAAATGCGAGAGGCGAACCGAGCAGCGTGAGTCCCCGAGTCCTCGGGGGCGAGTGCTGCGAGCTCGACGAAGCTCAAAGAGCTGAGTCAAAGGCGAGAGGCGAGATGCGAGAGGCGAAAGGCGAAAGATGAGATCCTCCTTCGCCCTCGAGAACTCGGGCTACGGAGGACGCAGTGCGAAAGGTGTCTTGTCTACTATTAGTTGAATCATCATGGTGTGTATAAAGGAAAATATCTGAGATAAATAGATACACATGGTAGGAATAATATCAGTGGTAATAATACTGGCTGTTTCCCTTCTGATAACGAGAATAGCGACAATA
This sequence comes from Bacteroidota bacterium, assembly GCA_034659275.1. Taxonomy (GTDB): domain Bacteria; phylum Bacteroidota; class Bacteroidia; order Bacteroidales; family VadinHA17; genus UBA9300. Next base: position 7,800 of record JAYEGY010000122.1, read on the forward strand.
GCGCTAACGCATACAGGCCTATCGAGGCAGTCGGCTAAATTTCAGGCACGATCAGCATTTACGGGAGTAGGTTTTACTACCAGCGAATCGGAAAAAGTTGTGAGCAACCCGGTAAGGAGAAGGATATTGCTTGGATTGATGTTACTGGGCAATGCCGGCATTGTGACAGGAATAGCTTCTTTAATTGTGGGATTTACAAGTGGTGCCGAAGAAAGCAAAATGTGGGTGAGGGTCATAGTACTGTCCGCCGGAATCTCACTGTTATGGACCCTTGCACAAAGCAACTGGGTTGATAAAAAGTTATCTGTAATTATAAATAAATTCCTCAAGAAATACACAAGGTTAGATATCAGCGATTATGCCAGCCTGCTGCACTTATCAGGAGACTACAGGATTTCAGAGATCGGTATACACGAAAAACACTGGCTTCTGGGTAAGACATTAAGAAATTGCAAGCTCAGGGATGAAGGAATGATAGTGCTTGGCATAACAAGATCGGACGGAACATACCTCGGAGCGCCCCAGGCTGATACAGAAATACACAAATATGATATTTTAACAATATATGGCAGATCTAAAGCAATGAGCAACCTCGAAAAAAGAACACAGACAAAGCGAGGTGATAAAGCCCATAACAAAATGATAAAAGAACAGGAAGCCATAGTTGAAAAAGAGAAAAAGGAAGACAGAAATACAGAAGATCGTTGATGAACATTATACTTATTTGAATTGCTTTATATAAAATGGAGAAATATGGATAGAATATCTAAAATAATTTACAGGAGCCTGGGGTTTATAATGCTCTTCATAAGCCAGGCTGTGGTAGCCCTGGCACAACAACCCACCCATTACCCGGACGAGCATGAGCCCATACCTCCCACCGTGATCAACATACTGATTTTTATAGGAGGACCTATCCTGTTATTCGTTATCTACTGGCATTACAGGAAGCGGGAGAAAAAGAAGGTTGAGGCTGAGGCTTCCGCCTCCGCCAAGGCTACGGCGGACAGGGAGGCCAGGGCTGATGAGGAAAGGAAAAAAGACTAAGTTGAGTATGTAATAGACGCAGATTACGCAGATAGAAGCTTTTTAGCTCATTCCCTCTTAAAACCTTATCACAGGGCCAGGTTACCGAATTTGATGCCGAAATAAAGAGTACGGGGAAAGAGGGGGCCGTAGATATAGGAAGGATCGCGATTGATACCCGAATCGAAATCTGACTGGTAAGAATTAAAGATATTCTTTACACCTCCAAAAAGTTGTATATGAGTACCATTAAGCTGAATATTGTATCGCAGTTTAGATCCGAGATCAAAGAAACTACCTGATTCCCTGAGTTCGCCTGTATCAGGGTCTGTATCGGGACCAAAATAGGGAACCTGCATTTTACCTGTATATGTACCTGAAACAGCAAAACTGCAGTTTTCAGCGAAATCCCAGTCAACAGTAAGAAAGCCATAGCTGGCCGGTGAACGAAAAAATTTCCTTGTATTGAACTCCTGCACATCATCATACTTACCTGACTGAAGTGTAAAGCCCGAGGTAAGGACAAATGAACCGGTATTCCTGAGTTTGAATTCCAGGTTCACACCATTCACTGTTGCTCCATTTTCAGAATTTACCCGTGTATAAATAACAGTCCCTTCTTCATCGGGCTCACCGAACTCATTTGAAAAAGGATGCATTAATCGAATATAGAATCCTTCAACCAGCAATCCTGCATATGCAGAGCCTATCATACCATTAAAATCAAGTGATCCCAGTATTGTATGACTGGTTTCCTGTTTCAGGCCCGGGTCATTCCGGTGAAAAACCTGCCTTAAGCCTGAGCTTTCAATATGGAGGTCTTCGTCGAATATCTGGGGAGCACGGTAACCCTTCGAATAGCTTATCCTTGCCTTAAGTGTCCCTGTCAGTTCATACATAAGGTTAATCCTCGGACTGAATACATTGCCTGTGTTTGCTTCCTGTTCCGGCTTAGCTTTATTCTTTACCATATAATGATCGTATCTCCCGCCAAGAGCTATTTTAATCTTACCCAGTTCAATGTCGTACTGGATAAAAACACCCGTTGTCAATGAAGCCTGGTCTGAAATTATTACATTCTCAGTATGAGGCACATCTACTATGACACCATCAGTTATGACGGCATTATCATAATCAGGATATCCCAGTTTTTTATCAACCAGGAAACCCCCTCTGTTTTCAATTCCGGCAACAAGTGTGGAATTATCAAACAGTGCTTTATACTGTGCTCCAATATTATATGTATGGTCCTTTGTATTGCCGTAATCTTTCAATGACTGCTCAGCTCCATAGTAGGAATCTCTTTCGATAAATTGCCCTGAGGCATAAACAGTCAGCAGGTCCTGGTCCCTTATAAACTTATCAAAGGTAAGGGCAGCCGTCTTAAAATCGTGTTCAAGGGCTTCAGCGATATCTCTTTCATGAACAGGATAATCCTGCATATTGCCGCCATCCCTTTTTTCATTAATAGCAAAAAAATCCAATGTTAGCTTATCACGACTGCCAAAGCGATGGAATAATCTTGTCCCGATATTGATGTTTTTTAAAGGAGCTAATTCAGAGTAATTATCACCATTAGCGTCAAACATTTTACGGTCCCTGGTGAATCCGAACAATGAAACACCCGATTTATTGTTATCAGAAACGACAGAAGTATTGAAATGGGCCTGCATATCCGGTGCATTTCCTCCTGATCCATCCACGCCCATACCTGTAAGATTATAATTTACACCCACCTCATAGCTATCTGACTTTGGATCATTAAGCCTGATATTAATGGTACCGGCAATGGCATTACTGCCAAAAAGAGAAGATCCCCCACCGCGCACCACTTCTATTTTTTCTATCATATTGGAAGGTATAAGTTCCAGTCCGTACACACCGGCCAGTCCGCTGAAGATAGGCATGTTGTTTATCAGTATTTGTGAATATACCCCGTCCATACCATTTATCCGGACCTGGGAAAAACCACAATTCTGGCAATTATTCTCGACACGTAAGCCCGGGGAAAAATTCAGAACTTCACCCAGAGTTGCCGATTGAGAAGTGTTAATAATGGCCGGCTGGATAGTATGTACAATAAGAGGTGCTTCGGTACGCTTTTGTTCGGTGCGGTTAGCAGTAACTATTACTTCATCAAGGGTAAGTATATCTTCTTCCAGCTCAAAATTAACTTCCAGAGTTTTATTCTTCTCTGCAAGAATAACTATTTCTTTTGATTTATACCCCATCATACTGGCTTTGAGAGTGAGTTCGCCGACAGGAAGATTAATCAACCGGTAATGACCGGATTCATCGCACGTTACACCTATAGCTGTTCCCTTAACTATCACAGTGGCATAGGGTATATGTTCACCTCCTGATGTCACATGACCAAATACGTTGGCATCTGTTTTCTCTTCCTGGCCAAAAGTGAAATCTGAACTTAGCAGCAGTAAAAATATGGTTGAAAATAAACAAATTCTTTTCATGATTTTATTTCAATGTGTATAAGTTTTCTTTTAAAATGTGCCTATTATATTCAGTGTATAATCATAATTTGACTTACAATACTCTGTTATTCAGCATATAAGCTCAAATAATATTATGATAGTGGGGGGAGATCTTCCTTTATGAAGAAGAATACAGGCAGGTTTGAGTCCTGAAAATATGTAATCAGTTAATTCCTTTTTCCTGCTAATTTTCAAAAGAACCAGAACCAGGAAAAAAACGGGAAACAGTATTTCCAGGTTTTCAATTGTTATTAGCTGATAATCGATATGATGATGTGACTTTACAGGCTTTGCATCCTCACTTTTATTATATGGATGAGCATGGGTAATAACGCGGCCATCACTAAGTTTATGTGTATGGAGATAGAATGAATAATTATATACCTGGAGGGTATATACGACAACAAGCAGGAAAGCAAATAGAGATGTTATATTCTTCCTGTCTTTTTGTCTTTTCATCATTCGTCTCAATAAATTCAGTAATAAAATTACCACAAATTTAAGAAATATCTGGAATACGGTACCGGTATGCGAATTAACACGAATTTTAGCGTATTATCGCGAATAGTATGTAATTTTGGGTGTTCACCGGATCAAGAGCATCTGCCACTGCGGATAAGAATTAAAAGAGAATTGGAAATATGAAAGGATATATCCATGTATATACCGGAAACGGCAAGGGTAAAACAACAGCAGCTTTTGGCCAGGCTCTGAGGGCAGCCGGTGCAGGTAAAAAGGTGTTTATAGCCCAGTTTGTAAAGGGCAGACAATATTCCGAGACGGATGCATTAAGCAGGTACCTGCCGCAGGTAACTCTAAAACAGTATGGCCGGGAATGTTTCATTGTTAAAGAGCCGGAGGAGAAAGATATACAAGCGGCACACAGGGGACTTGCCGAGGTAAAAAAAATAATATCAGCAGGCCAATATGAAATGGTGATACTTGATGAAGCCACTATTGCACTTTATTACAAGCTGTTTACCTTAAATGAACTGTTAGATATACTGAAAAAGAAAAAAGAGGGATCTGAAATAATCATCACAGGAAGATATGCACCCCAGGAGTTGATCGATATGGCCGATCTTGTTACAGAAATGAAAGAAGTAAAGCATTATTATACAAAAGGCGTTAAAGCCAGGAAAGGCATTGAGTACTGACTAACTTGAAATTTTCCACGAATTTTTGTAACTTAATGTAATGAAATCTTTTCGGGGAAATGCTTGCTCATACTGAAACACACACACATGAGGAATTACTGGGTATATACCATAAACTAAACAGGTATTCTAAATACCTTATCTATGTAACAATAATGGTATTTATACTTGGTATGCTGACTTATGGCCAGCCCTTTTCTTTCAAGGAACACGCAATCAGTCATTTGGGACGAGTACGTACCCAGGATGGCAGTCCAAACACCCTTTCGCTGCTCATATACGGTACGGGTATGTTACTCAGTTCACTCATATGTTTCAAGTTAAGTAATCTGTCCGAGGACAATACAAGTCATAACCTGCTAAGAGTGGCTGCTATCGGATACATATTACTTATTGTACCATGCGACATATTACATACCATTCATTCATTTGGAGGAGCCCTGGTTATAGGATCATTATGGCTTTTAACAGTTATTCTCCTGCACGACCTGTTCCGTTATTCCAACAGGGTGAGGATATACCTTTACCACCTCATATTACAGGGCACAATACTACCCTATGCTTTCCTTTATGCCTTCAGCTCTCCTTTATGCCCGCTGGTACAGAAGTTTGCAGTGGCGGGCCTGGCTATAAGCCTTAAGCTCGTTATTTCTGAACATGCTAAGAACGCAGATTACGCTGATTGACGCAGATTACGCAGATTAGCGCTGATTACGCAGATAGTCAGTAGCCGAGGTTATTGAGGATTTCCCGGTAGCGTTGTTTATGGGGCATGGGTGATGTTTTGAAGTCAGAAAGCAGTTGCCCGAGCTCGTCGTCAAGGTTATTGGCAGCCAGCAATTCAACCAGGTTAAGGTATATGGAGCCGGTAAGTCCATGACCGGATGATTTTAGCGAGGGCAGCAAATTCCTGAATATCTCGATAGCTTTTCCCGGTTCTAGCCTGTCCATGGCATTAAAGGCTGTATTGATCTTTTCGTTGATATCCTGATCCAGGTTAAGTGCGAGGATTGAGAAGCAGTTATCACCACAATATTCAACAATATCAAACCATTCAATACCATCCGGCAGTTTATCAAAGACAAGTGTAAAATACACCTTCTCGCCTATTGAGGTGAATTCATATTGAGTGGGACAGAGTGGCAGACCGCTTACACTTTTCATTTTCACCTTCTTCCCCTGTCCATATTCCAGGTAGGTATTTTCATCAATACAGAAGTAGCCACCACTTACCTGGTTTTGTATACTCATATCCACCATTGTCTGTGTGGGGGTAATCCTAACTCTAATAACTTCTATAGTTTCGGGGTTCTTCAGCCCGTAATTTGGTTGAATGATCTCCTGTGCCCGAACAAATAAGGAGGTAACAAATAATAAGCCAACCAACAAAAGTGCTTTTACCCTGTACATAATATTTACACCACTTATAATATTGTAATTACATTACCCGTACCCAACTCTACAAAATTCTCTCCAAAAGCCTGCCTGAACCATTTTATCTGTTGCTCTCCCGTGCAATGGCTAGCACCGCATTTTTGCACTCCCAGTTCATTCATGCGTTCAATTATTTCATTAATCTGTTTTTCTGAGCTGTTCATAAGGTGAAAGCCACCAAAGACCATATATATATCTTTGCCGAAGTCTTCTTCTACCTGTTCGAGTATATTGATGATACCCGGGTGAGAACAGCCGGTCATTACCACCAGTCCTTTACCGGTATTCAGTACCATGGATTGTTCAGGGATTGCCCTGCCAAGTACACCTGTGGTATAAAGCCCCCGGCATATCTGCACCGGTTTGCTTACCAGCTCGGTAAGAGAGCCTGTTTGTTCTGGAATTCTGAAAAAGTTTTTGCCGAATGTTTCAGGCACAACCACTTTGACATCAGGATTCATTTTGAGCATTGCTTCAAGTCCCCCAAAATGATCCCTATGTTCATGCGAAATAAACACTTCATCGATTTCAGAAGCATCAAGACCCATTTCCTTGAAATTGGCTTCAAAAATCTCCGGTTTTGTTCCCGTATCAAAGAGTATACACTTATCAAGGCCTTCAATAAGTATTGAAAATCCCCAGTCGGCCTGTGTACCTTTTTTATATACATAGTTATCGTATATAACATGAATGTTTACCGGGCTTGTTATTGGTTCACCCATGGCTTCAGGGCCCTGGCCCGTGTAATAGTTGTAATTTTTTTCCTGTGAGCAGGATGTTGTCAGCAGTATGGTCAACATGATGGTTGTGAGGAATAAATGTTTCATGGTTCGTGTAAAAATACGAATTATCGCGAATTTGAGCTAATTATCGCGAATGCTAGTTTTCGCCGAAGAGGAAGTCGACTCCAACAGCGAAAACGAAGGTTCTTTTATCGTAGTATTCTTTCACCTCTGTTGGGCTTGCCAGTGTTTCGGAGGTACGAATGAATTGATTTTCTTCTTTCTTATACAGTGTATATGAGAGCCCGAGATTGAGATCGATAAGTTCAGAGATACGTATGCCCACTCCTCCTCCAATTGTATTTGAGGGCAGGCTATAACGGGTCTCTTTCTGGTATTGCTTATTGACGCCGGGCCTGGTGAGCAACCACCCGGCGCTTACACGTATGGCGTTACCAATTTCATATTCAGCGCCAAATGCAATCTCATATGAATTTCTATCTATCATATCAATAATTTCTTCTTTGCTGCCATCAAAATCGACAGGTTTATCAAAATAGTAATGTATTCCTGCATAATACATGAACTTGTTTGAGGTTCTCCGTGTCAGTCCCACTGAGAGCATTGCAGGTATATCCGCAACAACTTCCGCCCCATCTATCAGGGTGGTATCGCCATCAATGACCACTATATTTTTCAAATTATCAGGTATATCAGTTGTCAACCTTAAGTGGGTCTTAAATTCATACTTCACTGCCCAGTTTGTATACAATGAGGGAGCATAGTTAATGCTTAAAATAGGTGCCAATCCATAACCCAGTTGAACTGCCTCTATATCATTTACTATTTTCCGCTCTATCTCATCAGCCATATTATTGAGATCGGTAGCTGTGGTATCCGGTGAATTGGCAGCCAATGACCTCAGGTAATCCACAGGATCTTCTTTGAATGAGCCTTCAGTATTTGTCCCGCTGATGCTTATATTTTCGATGCTGCCTTTGTAGGTGTTTTTACCCCTCACCATCCTTATACCGGTAGCCACTGACCAGTAGTTATTTATCATATAAGCCATATTGACCTGGAAGCCGGGGAAATAGGATTTTAAACTGAAATCAGCATTCAGGTCATAATCTGTTATATCACCCGTTATTGACTCTTCAAGGTTTGATTCATAATATGGTACCAGGTCAGCTATCTGACGTTCGAGTGAGGGTAAGCCGTTATCATATTTTACATTGCCACTACCCGAGACAATGTTTACACTCCCTGAGAAAGCAAATCTTCCTGTTTTGTAAACAGCATAGATAGAAGGATAAATTGGTGTGATCACCTTACCATCAAACTGTTTCTCCTGCTCTGAATAATTTTCATAATCGCTTTCTATAAGCCAGGCCTCACCCAGGGACATATTATTAAGCGAAAGAAAGAAACCGTCGCTGAAATGGACCAGCCCGGCCGGATTATAATATGCGGCATCTATATCTATGGTGGCATCACGGCACTGGAATCTTGTGAACATCGCACTCTGGTTGGTATTGGTAACCAGTCCTCCCGCAATAAGGCTGGCATGCAGGCATATTGCTATTGCCATGAAAAGTATTTTTTTCATGTGTATATGACTGATTCAGGGAAGGAAAGGTTGCATGGCGTGGGTCACCCGCCTTCGTCCCTATCACTTGGGACTACGGCGGGCAGAGGAAGACCCACACCAGCTCTAAGCAGGTTTAGAAGTTAAGGTCGACACCTACGGCTACAACCCATGTTGATGTATCGTAGGTTTCGTTAACAGGCACCGGTATACCACCGAGATCGTAATTATATGATTTACCACCGTCCTGGTAGGTTGTGAGTGAGGCTCCGAGATTTATATCGATCAAGGGTGTAACCGAGACCTTCACTCCTCCCCCGAAAGTAGTTGTATTAAGGCTGTACCTTATGTCGTTCTGGTAGTTATCATTCACACCGGTATTAGTAACCAGGTATCCTGCACTCACGCTGAGTGGACCTACCAGGCTATACTCCACACCAAGACCATATTCAATGAAGTTCTTATCAATCATATTGACGTCTATATCAGCACTTCCGTCATAGTCATTATTCTTATCGAAGAAATAGTGCACACCGGCCGATATCAGGAGTTTATCCAGGGGGTTGACGGATGCTCCCACAGAGAGCATAGCCGGCATATCGGCTACCACTTTTTGACCATCAACGTACATCCCTCCGCCATCTTTACCATCATTGACCGTTGTTTCAAGTTCCAGTTTTGTTTTCATTTCGTATTTAACGGCCACGTTAATCATATCTATTGGCGAGATATTAACGCTGATGATGGGAGTTATGCCGCTGCCCTGCTGGACTACATCGGCTACAACACTTGTCTGACTATCCACCAATGCCGCTGCAAGGTTAAGGTCACCAGAGGCTCCTGCACCTACAGCATAGGGATGTTCTGCTATAGCCCTGAGATAGTCGCCCGGCGTCCCGATGAATGGTGAAGGCAGTCCTGTTGTTGCATCGGGGGCTGCCGTTATTGTCACATCTGACACTGATCCTTCATATGTGTTCTTTGCCAGTACATACCTTGCACCCAGTGCTACGGAAATCATTTCAGTAAGCTCATAGGACAGGTTGACCTGTGCACCATAATAAACAGAGCTACCTGTAAATTCGATATTCGAGGAGTATGACTGTACGTTACGGAAATATGGATCAAGATAACCCATCAGCACCACCCCCTCGTCGAGTGGGGCCAGCTGAGACTGAAGTAAAGGTACCAGTGTTGATACCGGCATTTCAAATGAAGGAAGCCCGGTGGCATATTCAGCTCCGCCACCACCTCCTATAGGGTTAAAACCGGCAGAAATAACAACTTTACCTAATTTAAAAGCTGCATATACAGATGGGAAGATAGGTGCAGACACCTCACCCGTATACTCAACCGGTTTTGCACCTGACAGGTACTCAAAATCATTGGTAATAGTCTTCGTCTGCCCTATTGTTTGATTACTTACAGACAGGTGGAGGCCATTGCCCAGTTTCGTAAGTCCGGCCGGGTTAAAGTACACTGCATCAACACCTACAGTAGCGTCCCGGCACATCATTCTCGTGTAGCTGGCACTCTGGTTTGTATTGGTTACCAGCCCACCTGCCATAAGTCCTGATACAAGACATATAGCAACAGAGGTTAATAAAATTTTTTTCATAGCTTAGGATTTTGATAAGCATTAATTAGGGCTAAATATAATTAATATATTTTTTATTCAAGTTAATGTTTCTAATTAAAGGCATTAATACATCAAGACATTATCAGAAAATAACCCCTTCCATCAATTTTTCAAGATCTTTTGCTATAGCAATAAATTCATCCGCTGACATATCTTTTACATAGACAAGGCCGTGAGTTGCCCTTAATATTGGCTGGTCACTTTCGTAGAAAAAAGCTTTACCAGTGACCAGCTGCACCTGTTTAAGCTGCTCCACCCATATTCTCCTTGTAAGGTCACTGAATTTGCCATCATACTCATAGCTGGGAAAGGGGGCATGTACCTGGCTGCCATAGCACTGTTCAAATGAGCTTTCAAGCACGGCCATTGAATTCAGTGACACCGGCACAATAGTATTTACTTCATAGGGATGGAAGCGGTACCATACATTTCTGTATCCCATCACCCGGAGGCCTGACAGATCTTTCTCCCGGCCCCATTCTTTTACCGCGGCGGCAATAGCCTGCAAGACCTTGTAATGGGTATCGGGTCCGCTTCCTTCAGGGTCAAGTGCAAGGCTTATTATATCGGGATTAATACTCCTCAACTGGTTAAGTACCGGTTCCACATCACGGTCATGCTGGGGTTGTTCGGTAAATATATCTCCCTTATAGAAACCCAGGCGCAGGTGATGGATATTCCTGATGGGCACTCCAAAATGAGCCCATACCAGTTCCTCCTCAAATTCACGAACCATTCCCTTAAGCTTTTGTATCTTCTCAGGGCTTTTACTTCCTGTATATGAGCTGCGTAATGTTTTGATAATATTGGTGATGACTTCTATCATCTCCAATTTATCCTTAAGCCCCCAGATCTCCACCAGTCCTCTCACCACCCGGTGGCATATACCACGCCGCATACCTGCATAATTATGCTGAGCGGTGGCATTCAGGTAGTGATATATATCTTTATACCACTTAATCTTATAGCCACCGTTAAAAAAGTCAGGGTAATATATCATCTGTATCTCACCCTCATCAAGCAGTTTCAATGTATCCAGCAGTATATTCTCCATGAACTGGTCGGTAACGGCTGTAAAGCCTGATGTCAGAATGCAAAAGTGCACATCATTGGTAGCTGATCGCACCTGCCGCATACATTTGGGTAATATCCCGAGCATTATATCATCATGGTGGGGGCCTGTATGGTATATTACCTTATTTTCTTCCCTTATTATGCCTCTTTTGATTTTTGCAATTACAGAATCAACCACCTTTTCTACTGTTTCCTTATCCAGCCCGGGTATCATTGAGGCATACTTATCATTTCTCAGGTCTTCAAGGGTAATGTTTCTTGAGTATTTATCCAGCTTATGGCACAGGTTTATCACTGCTTTTTCTGTTTTTTCACCTGTCCATTCACCTTCTCTGAAAAACATATTCATACGGTCTTCGAGCGCCGATGCCGCCCCTTTGGTAAGGTAAAAGACACTGTTTTCAAGTCTTTGCAGTGCCGTTGCCGGATACAGGGTATTCATATCGTTCTCAAGGGCATCTTTTATTATTTTTGCTTTGGCTTCTCCTGCTGCAAAAACTATGGCCACTGCATCAGGTTTATAGGTAATAGTTTCAAGGCCTATTGTTATCACCCGTCTTTCCCTTGATACTTCTATTCCACCAAGGTCACCTGCAGCAACGGCCTGGGTTTCAAAGTTGGTAGCCGTGAGCCTGGTGGTTGAATAGAGGTCTGATCCCCTTGTATTAAAGGCTATATGTCCATCCGGACCCAAACCACCGAGAAAGAATCCTATCCCACCCTTATCCCGTACCTTTTGCTCATACTGTGAGCACCAGTTATCTATCATAAAGATTGCTTTCTGCTTTATTTCCTCATCTTTTGTTTTTGCCTCCCTGAAGCGAAGGCTGAGATCGATACTCAGATCAGGAAACACTTCCCTGTAATGCATATCATCGGGCAAGGGAACAGAAACAGAATTTATGGTAAGGCAGTTTGAACGTTCCAGTCCCAGGGGGTCGATATAGAAATTAAGCACATAATTATAGAAGCTGTTATGCTGTGCCGGGTTTATCGGATAAAATTCATCCATCTGCACAAAGTGGAGTCCCCTGGTATCAGGCTTTGAAATATTACCCAGGCCGTAGCGGGCAAGAATATCTTTAACCTCGGCCTTCTTCCAATTATCGAGCAGGTAGCGCGTATACTTAATAAAATATTCGGGTGTTTTTCCCGTAGGTAAGCTAATCACTCCTTCAGGGTTTTCCAATATCCACTCTATGAACCTCAGTGCTGTGAAGAGTCCAAGCCTGGGAAAATTATCAACAACGATGTATGGTATATGGGTCGAGATGTCGTAACTACCAGCCAGTTCATAGAATATGTTATCAACCCTTGATTTAAATTGTCTGCTCATAATTACTGGTTAGAAATGAAGGTGTAAGATAAGAGGAAAAGATGAAAGACGAAAGCAAAAGACAAAAGACAAAAGGTAAAAGATAAAAGTAAAAAGTTGGAGCGAAGTCCGCCTTCGCCGGAGGCTACGGCGGACGAAGCGGAAACCCTGACTGAACGGAGTGAACGTCAGGGGAAAAAGTTCAATCCTGTAACATCAATCAGATCCATATGAAGTCGACACCGACGTAGTTTGAACCTTCTTCGAGGTTTTCAATAACAATGGAATAGTTGCCGGCTTGCAATTCTGTCCTTTTCAGGCTGTGATTCCTTGACAGCGTCCTGTATATCGAACCCACGTCAGATTCTCATAATATTCAGATTCAGGGTAATTTTAAACTAAGTTAATAAACCGACAGAAATAAGAAGTATTAGGAAAAAATTTCTTATTTTTTAATGTATTTTACAAAGCAATGAAAGTGAAAATACATGGAATATTAATAATGATCATTATGATGATCTTGCTAAGCGCTTGTGCCGGGCTGGTTGAGAATATAAAGAAGAGAAAGCAGGAGAGGGAAAAAGAGATCGTGCAAGGTTACGAGGCAATGAAGGAGCTGGCGTTTTCCGGTTCATACCAGTTTACAGCCACACATGTCTATCCCGGAGGTGGTTATCGCTCGGTGAATGTTGCAGGACAGAATTATTATCTTACCGTTCATTACTACGATGTTAAAGCATACCTCCCTTTTTACGGGCAACAATATATGGTTGGCACACGGCGAGAAACGGGGATACAAATTGACAGCAAGCTGGATAAGATCATGATAGAAGAAAGTGACAGCCGAAACAGGGTTCTTGTACGGTTTACAGTGCCCGAGAAGGCTGATAACTACCTCATCAACCTGGATATCGGACCCAGCGGCAATGCAAACCTCACCATTTCATGCTCAAGGAAAAGCACCATCTCATACACCGGTAAAGTAACTCCCTTAGAAATTGAAGAGGAAGAAGAGAAGGAGGAGGAAAAAAATAACATCTTTTCCTGCAGCACCTTTCCTTTTTTGGTGTCTTTTAAATGAAGATAAAACATAAATTATTTGTGACACCAGAAATAATATTAACACCATGAAAAAAATAGTATACCTGATCGCTCTCACATTCATTTTTTCATCACTTGCTTATGCGAATGATGCTAAATTACCGGTTGCACAGGGTAAGACCAACAGTGAACTGGGTATTTATACAATAGACAGAGCAGACAATCTGCAGATGATAAAAGGTGAACCCCTGCGGGCTTACATTATAATGTATGAAAATTCACCCGACACACTTACAGTGGCTGTTGACGACAGCAGGAAGGGAATAACAAGGTTCCTGGTTATCTCAGATAACCTTGTAATAGAATATATCCGTAACAAGGCATCTTTTGGTGCCTGTATCATAGGCGAACGCTTTGCAAAGGAAGGTTTCTCCACTCCGTCTGAGAAGCTTGACAGGCAACAATATTATCACCAGAAGATCATCAGCAGGGAAGCGAAGACCGAAACAGAATATCTTTGCCTTATTTCGGTATTTTTTCCAAAGCTGATAAGGGATTACAACAATATTTACGCTCAAAAGAACTAAAAGGTATCTTTCCAATTCTCAGGATTTAGGTTAGTGAAAACAGGTTTGGCCGCCAGGTCAAACCTGTTTTTATTTTGTAGAACACAATAAAGAAACCAGCCAGTTCCAATTTTTCCTGTAAATTTACTGTATAATATTCGGGTAATAATTCACTATTTATAATAATAAAAACCAGTAATGCTATGAAGAAGACAATAAAAATGGTTTTCCTGATGTTGATTGCAGTTAGTTTTTGGTTCAACCTGCAGGGACAGACTAAGCAAGCAGTGCTTACAGGAAAAGAAAGAGTTACTATGTTTGCCAAACACAAGGCCATGAAGGAACAATCATCTTTCAAGGATCTTCACTGGCAATACATAGGGCCGACAAATATCAGCGGCCGTTGCACCGATGTTGAGGCCGTTATTCCCCGCGGCGATTCCTATACCATCTGGGTTGGATCTGCTTCCGGCGGTGTATGGAGATCAGACAATGAGGGCAGCACCTTTCAGCCTGTTTTTGATGATATGCCCACGGCGTCAATTGGGGATATAGCAATTGATCCCGGAAATCCCGATGTTGTATGGGTAGGCACGGGGGAAGCAAATATTTTCAGAAGTTCGAATGCAGGATGCGGAGTATTTAAAACAACAGATGGTGGTAAGACATGGAAGAACATGGGCCTCGATAATACCATGACCATAGGACGGATAAGGATACACCCGAAAAATACGGATATAGTATACGTAGCAGCCACAGGCCATGAGTGGACACCAAATGAAGAAAGAGGATTGTTCAAGACTACGGATGGAGGTAAGACGTGGGAGAAGATCCTTTACCTGGATGATATGACCGGTGCGTTTGACCTTGTACTGGATCCAAACAGGCCAAACACCATTTATTGCACCACATGGGAAAGGATGAGGCTCAAGTGGAATGATCCCAGGACATATGAGACAACAAAAAACTCAGCAATATGGAAATCGACCAATGGCGGCAGGACATGGGAAAAGATTATTGACGGATTGCCCGAGCCCAATAAGCTGGGACGCATAGGTATTGACATAGCAGTAACTGATCCTGATATCCTTTATGCCCTTGTCGATAATTACGAAATTGCCTATCCTGCTGATCCTGACGATCTCGACTCATATGGCAGGCCGAGAGAGGCCATTATCAAGGGAGCCACTGTTTACAGAACGGATAATGGTGGTAGAAGCTGGAGGCAGGTAAGCGGACTAACGCCCGAGATGAAAACATACATGGAGAGGCATTCAGGAACATACGGCTGGGTATTCGGCCAGATCAGGGTAGACCCGACAAATGAGAATACAATATATATCCTTGGTGTACCACTGAGCAAAAGCACCGACGGCGGGAAAACTTTCGAGCGTCTGCGCGGGCCCCATGCTGATCATCATGGCATGTGGATAGACCCTGCTAATGGCAATTATATTCTGAATGTACAGGACGGAGGTTTGACCATTACCTATGACCAGGGAGAATCATGGAAATACCCCATTGAAGAACTACCGCTCGCACAGTTTTATAATATTGAATATGATATGAGCACTCCTTTCAGGGTTTTCGGCTCTATACAGGATCATCACAGTTTTTATACTTCAGTGGATCTCAGCCACGGGCGCGATAATGTACCGGCTACTGAATGGGAACATACCCTGGGAGCAGAAGGGACAACGCATGCCGTTAACAAGGAAAATAACAATACCATCTATGCAAGTTCCTTCTATGGCAACCTCGCAAGGGCTGAGTTGGACGAGTACCCACAAGGACAGGAAAACATACTTCCAACAAGGTATAGTAATGAACCCCCTCTCAGGGGCCAATGGGTTGCTCCCACCATGCTATCTCCACATAACCAGGATATTGTATACCACTGTATGCAATATGTGCTTATGTCAAAGGACAGGGGTGATACCTGGGAATACATCAGTCCTGACCTCACTTATAATGATCCTGAAAAAATGGGTGATATCAGTTACCAGACTATTTCTGCCTTTGACGAGTCGCCCCTCAAGTTTGGCTTACTGTATGCAGGCACTGATGACGGCAGGGTATGGAGGACAAAGGACGGTGGCAATAACTGGACAGAGATACGCAGTGACCCCGTACCCCTAAGATGGGTATCGAGAATAACAGTGTCAATGTACGACCTGGGTACCGTTTACATGACCCAGACAGGCAGACGTGATGACGACTTCCAGGTGTATATATGGAAATCAACTGATTTTGGTGATACATGGACTGATATATCGGGCAATATACCGGTAGGGCCTGTAAATGTGATAAGAGAAGATCCCGTTAACAGGAACATACTGTATGTAGGAACTGATGCAGGTGTTTACGTAAGCAAGGACGGAGGGGAGAATTACGAGGCCCTTGGCGACCTTCCATATGCATACGTACATGATCTGCAGATACATCCAAGGGACAACATGATAATCATTGCCACCCATGGACGGGGTATGTTTGTGCTCGATGCCAATGATGTGAACGATAAGGATAAGCAGAGGCAAAGGAGATGGTATTGATGAAGTATTAATTATGAAGTATTAATTATGAGAGGCGAGATCCTCCTTCGCCCTTCGGGCTACGGAGGACGCAGTGCGAGAGGCGAGGCGAATTAAGTATTTCTTCCACCTGTTGCTTTCTTTCGGGGCTTATTCCTTCGTTGCCGCCGTTGAGTCAGTCTCAGGAGGCTTGTACCTTTTGATGTATTCCCTGGCAACAATGATATCGGCTTCACAGAGGTCGACATCACCCAGTCTGGATGGATCAACCCATTTATAATCAACATGTTCAGTCAGAACAGGATCATCAGACAATGTATCACATACCAGAGGGAACAAGCGTACCTGTTTTATCCCGTAGTCGTATTCTACCTCCGGCAAATCACTCATTACAACAATATCCAATGATAATTCTTCATCTATTTCCCTGATGATACTGTCAAGGGTATTTTCCCCTTCTTTTATTTTTCCACCCGGGAATTCCCATTTCAATGGATGATCTGTTTGCACGCCCCGTTGAACTACAAGTACTTCAGAATTGTCATTTCTTATTACTGCACAACATACATTTATCATTTTATTTTCCATGTATTATTGAATCATAACCAGGTATACTATCGAGGAAGGACCACTGTCCTTTCTCGAGGTCTGTTGAACATGCGTAATGCTGCATTCCGTTTGTGACAACTATATATTTAAGCCTGAATTTCTGGTTATATGCCACTATCTGGTCAAATACCCTGGTACTGATCTTTACCGTAGGTGCTTTACACTCAACAATTAGCACCGGTTCACCCTTTTTATCATACACAAGGATATCGGCCCGCCTGGAAAGTTTATTCATTTTGAACATGACCTCAACGGCTACCAGTCCTTTCGGGTATTCTTTCTCATTCACGAGGTAATTGATGAAATGCTGTCGCACCCATTCTTCCGGGGTAAGAGCGACAAATTTTTTACGTATTTCATCGAATATCAATGTTTTACCATCGTCTCCCAGTTTGAATTTGAATGAATATGAAGGCAGATTAAGTTCTTTCACCCGAGTTTTTGTATTTTTGAATTTCTTATTTCTTTATTCAAGGAACAAATATATTGAGATAAATACAATTCCGGATAAGCTATGAAAACAAAAGCTGAAATAGTAAACAACTGGCTGCCACGGTATACCGGAAAAAAGATTGATGAATTTGGAAAATACATACTTCTCACCAACTTTCAGAACTATGTACAGCTATTTGCCAATATGCATAATGTTGAGGTTGACGGTATGGGAAGAAACATGCCCAATGCCACGGCGGAGGGTATTACTATAATTAATTTTGGCATGGGCAGTCCCAATGCTGCCACCATTACCGACCTTTTATCAGCTGTAAAACCAAAGGCACTTCTTTTCCTTGGCAAATGTGGGGGCCTTAAGAAGAAAAACAAGGTTGGCGACATGATAGTTCCCATAGCAGCCATACGCAGTGACGGCACCTCCAATGATTACCTGCCTCTTGAAGTACCTGCCCTGCCATCTTTCAAGTTGCAGATAGCACTGGCATCGGTTATCAACAGGCATTCGCTGGCATACTGGACAGGCACTGTATACACCACCAACCGACGCGTATGGGAATATGATGACAGGTTCAAGAAATACCTGCAAAAAACAAGGGCTATGGCCATTGATATGGAAACCGCAACAATTTTCACCGTGGGTTTTGTCAATGAGATGCCCACAGGTGCCCTCTTGCTTGTTTCGGACCAGCCAATGATATCAGCAGGAATAAAAACAGAAAAAAGCGATAAAAAGACAACAGATAATTATACCGACACTCATTTAGGTATTGGCATTGAAACACTGAAAGATATAAAGGCAAATGCCATATCAGTCAAACACCTGAGGATCTGATCATGAAGGAGAACTATAACAGGATAATCTCTGACATCAAGAAGAAGATATACAAGAAGGTATATTTTTTACATGGTGATGAACCCTATTATATCGATCTCATAATTGATTTCATAGAGGATAATATCCTGACGGAAGAAGAAAAGTCATTCAACCAGGTTGTGCTCTATGGCCAGGAGACTGATATGTCATCAATCATCAATACAGCCCGTCGCTTTCCCATGATGGCGAACCAGCAGGTTGTAATTGTGAAAGAGGCACATTACCTTAAAGATCTTGATCTACTGACCAAATATTTAGATCACCCCCTTGACAGCACTGTCCTTGTAATAAGTTATAAATACCGGAAGCTTGACAAACGTACTTCCCTGTACAAAACCCTTGACAGGAATAAGAATGTTGAGTTATATCTCTCAGAACGCTTAAGGGATTACCAGGTACCTGACTGGATAGATTCCTACCTCCATGAGCATAACATTAAATCGGAAAGGAATGTAAGTCACATACTAACCGAATACCTGGGCTCTGATCTTTCACGTATAGTGAATGAACTGGACAAGTTACTGATAGCGATGCCTGAGGGTAAGAATGTTATAACGGCTGCTGACATTGAAAAATGTATAGGCATAAGTAAGGATTTCAATAATTTTGAATTACAGAATGCCCTGGGTCGCAAAGACCTCCTTAAGGCTAATTTAATAGTCAATCATTTCGGACATAATCCCAAAGACAATCCTATGCCAGTTACCATGGCCACTATTTTTTCCTTCTTCAGGAAACTTCTTATTTATCATCATCTTAAAGACAAGTCGAGGAATAATGTAGCGGCTATTCTCAGGATAAATCCCTATTTTGTAAGTGATTACGAGATGGCTTCCCGTAATTACTCTCCCGCTAAAACCGCCCGGGTTATCAGTCTGCTCCACGAGTTTGACATGAAATCAAAAGGGGTTGGTGATTTATCCAGCTCGGAAGGGGATTTGCTTAAGGAGTTGATTTATAAAATATTACATTAGTAATGTAATTTGCTCACTGCGTGAGGCGTAATTTGCTCCCGTTGGTCGCGTAACTTGCTCCCGTTGGTCGCGTAACTAGTATAATATTTATTACTAACCAATTACGTGAGCAAAGCGAACAAATTATCAATTCATCTCGGGGCTGTCAGGGAATTCGGCCCAGAGCCTATAGCGTTTATGCAGTGAGCGAAGGACAGTTTTCCAGCTGTCTTCTTTCCTGTATCTCATTACCACTTCAGTGGCCGCATCAGCAATAATCCATGAATTTTCCTTCAGTTCTTTTTCCAGTTGTCCTTCACCCCAACCTGAGTAACCAAGGAAGAAACGTATATCGCCGGAACCTGCTTTACCTGCATTTATAAGTTCCTTAACAACTTCGATATTACCGCCCCAGTAAATATTATCTTTCACCCATGCACTACCAGGAATCATATCACCCAGGGTATGGAGATAATGGAGTGTATCCGGTGCCACAGGGCCTCCCATGGTAAGGTTTTTGTCCCATCCCGGGAATCCTTCAAGGGCGTCACTGACTTTTATTTTTATAGCCTTATTTATAATAAAGCCGACAGAACCTTTTTCATTATGTTCGGTAAGGAACACGAGGGTCCGGTTAAAAAAAGTATCGGGCAGGAAAGGTTCTGATATAAGCAACCTTCCTTTTTCCGGTATTTTATCTTCCGGCCTTATGGTAAAAAAGTCTATTCCCTGTTTCATAAGCATCAATAATAATACAAGATAATTAAAAATAAAAGGAATGACAAAGATTATTTTTAGTGGAATAATGGAACCGAGCTCGTGAGTCCCGTGGCACGGATCTGGAGATCCGCGCCAGCAAAGGTGGGAGATCCGCGCCAGCAAAGGTGGGAGATCCGCGCCAACGGTGCGACGATCGAATGCAATAATGGAATGATGGAATTATGGATAAAAAGGAAAAAAATTCTATATTGTGGCTTCTTTTAACTGACGGGCATTTATGACAAAAGATATAAGGGAACCACGGCTGATTGAGGCGTTAATACCGATAATATTATTAATAATTCTTCTCACGTTTAATGTCAGGTATTTCGGTGATGAAACCCTTTCGGGTGCCAACCAGATAGCCCTTGTATTATCGGCCACCGTTGCAGGTCTTATAGCATCAAGACTGGGTCATAGCTGGAAATCTATAAGGGAAACAGTAGTAAAAAGCATTGGTTCCGCCATGCCATCGATCCTGATATTATTTCTCATAGGTTCACTTGCAGGTACATGGATGATCAGTGGTGTAGTGCCTATGCTGATATATTACGGATTAAAGATTCTCAGTCCCACCATTTTCCTTTTTGCCAGTGTAATAATCTGTGCCATAGTATCACTGGCCACTGGCAGTTCATGGTCAACCGTCGCAACCATAGGCATAGCTTTACTGGGTATAGGCATCACGCTTGGTTTCAATAAGGGTCTCGTTGCAGGTGCAATTTTATCGGGGGCTTATTTTGGTGATAAGATGTCTCCATTATCTGACACCACCAACCTAGCCCCTGCCATGGCCGGCACCGATCTGTTCACCCACATAAGGTATATGATACTCACTACGGGGCCGAGCATAATTATTACCCTCATCATTTTCCTCATCATTGGTTTTGCCAGCAACCTGGAAGCCAACAGCGCTAATGTGGATGCAGTGCTGACAGCCATTGACAATAAGTTCAATGTAAGTCCCATTTTACTTGTTGTTCCGGCCTTCCTTATTTTCATAATAATAAAGAGAGTGCCTCCCCTTCCTGCTCTTATTGCCGGCACACTG
Source organism: Bacteroidota bacterium (assembly GCA_034659275.1). Classification (GTDB taxonomy): domain Bacteria; phylum Bacteroidota; class Bacteroidia; order Bacteroidales; family VadinHA17; genus UBA9300. The sequence goes on from JAYEGY010000122.1 coordinate 29,084, forward strand.
GCAGGTGCAGTTTTTGCAATTATCCTCCAGCCTGATGTAATACGTGAGGTAGCGAATACAGAAGGCAATTATGTAAAGCAAACGTATATAAGTGTTATGCGAACCATGTTCGGCCATGTCTCGGTAAGTACAGATAACAGTGCCGTAAATGAATTGCTGTCGACACGTGGTATGGCCGGCATGCTGAATACCGTCTGGTTAATCATAACTGCCATGGTTTTCGGTGGCGTTATGGAATCGGCGGGTATGCTTATTAAGATCACCAATTATATAATGAAGGTTGTGCACAACGCGGGCAGCCTTGTCGGTGCAACCGTTGCCACCTGTCTTTTCTTCAATACTACTGCTTCCGACCAGTACCTGGCCATTGTTGTTCCGGGCCGCATGTTCGCCAAGATGTACAGAAAGATGGGATTCAAACCAGAATTATTGAGCAGGGCCTTAGAAGATTCGGGCACAGTAACCTCTGTGCTTATACCGTGGAACACATGTGGCGCCACACAAGCTGGAGTATTGGGGGTATCAACATTCACATATGCCCCTTACTGCTTTTTTAATATCATAAGTCCTTTCATGAGTATTTTCATGGCTGCTTTTAATATTAAGATAAGGCGCTTAAGTGATGACAGTGAATCAGGTAATACCCATACTGAAGAAGACAGGCGTGATGTCTGATTATCCTATGCCAGGAAATCGACGTATTTATCAGGCTTAACTTCCCTCATCATCTCATATACCACATCGAAAATATCCTCTGCCGACGGTTTCGAAAGGTAATCGCCATCTGATGTATATGCCGGCCTGTGTTCACTGGCTGTAAGGGTCCTGGGCATGCTGTCGAGCCAGTACCAGCCTTTTTGCTTTTCCAGAACCTGTTGCATCATGAATCCGGTGGTCCCGCCGGGGACATCCTCATCAAGGAAGAGTATCTTACCTGTTTTCTTCAATGAGTCTATTATTATTCCATTAATATCAAAGGGCAATAATGTTTGCACATCAACCAGTTCGACACTTATATCATGTTTCCTGAGCTGTTCTATTGCTTCCATTGCTATCTTCAGGGTAGATCCGTAAGATAAGACGGTAATATCACTGCCTTCAGAGATTATTTCGGGCACCCCCAGGGGAATTCTGTATTCGCCGATATTATCAGGACGCTTTCCCCTGAGTCGGTAACCGTTCAGTGGCTCTATCACTATTCCCGGATCATCAGCTTCCAGCAGGGTATTATAGAAACCTGCCGCCCTGGTCATATCGCGTGGCACGCAAACATATACTCCTCTTACTGAATTTATAAGCATTGCCAGGGGCGAGCCGCTATGCCATATTCCTTCAAGCCTGTGCCCCCTTGTACTTATAATAAGAGGAGCAACCATATTACCGGTGGTACGATAGTGTGTTGTAGCCACATCATCACTCAGTCCCTGTATGGCATACAAGAGGTAATCGAGGTACTGTATTTCGGCTATGGGTCTTAATCCGCGCAGGGCCAAACCCAATCCCTGGCCAAGTATTGTTGCCTCCCTGATACCTGTATCTGTTACTCTCAGCTCACCGAATTTTGATTGCAGGCCTTCGTAACTCTGGTTCACTCCACCTATTTTACCTGCATCTTCACCGAAGCTAAGGAGGAGGGGGTTCTTTGAGAACTGAACATCATAGTTATCCCTCAATATTTCCCGGCCGGGCACAATGGGTGAATCATCTGAATAAACAGGCTCAACCGGTTTAACTTTGAGGGCTGATCTTTCAGTCTGGTTATACAGGTATGTATTATATCTCTGGTAACCGTCCTCCCTGTTTCTTTTAAGCCACGCCTGCAGATCATTCTTAAGGCTGTTCTTCTTGTTGCAATCGCTGCATACATTACGTATTATCTTTCGTGCAGCAACAAAGTTGTTTTTACGTATAGGATGTATTACCTTTTGCAGGTCATCAATAATGTTCTCAATAGAATCTTCCTTACCCTTACTGTCGCACCTGCAGTTTTTCTCTTTTACCAGTTTAACAAGGGCATCACGTTCGATTTTTATAGGTTCCTGGAATGCATTCCATGCCTTTTTCCTGGCTTCTTTCTCCTCCTGATCGGCTTCTTTCTCGATATTATCGAGTTCTTTTTCAGTGGCTATTCCCTCTGCCAGTATCCATTCACGCATTTTCTTTATAGGGTCAAAGTCTTTTTCCCACTGTAATCTCTCCTCATCTTTATATCTCTCATGTGATCCCGATGTTGAATGGCCCAGTGGCTGTGTTACTTCATCAATATGAAAAACAACGGGTACATGGTTGCGCCGTGACATGGCAACACCTTTTTCATACATTTCCAGAAGGCCGGGATAGTCCCATCCCCTGCCTTTGAATATTCGTATTCCCTCGCCTTTTTTCCTGCTCTCAAAGCCTTTGAGTATTTCTGATATACTATTTTTTGTGGTCTGGTACTTTTTAGGCACTGATATTCCATACCCGTCATCCCATACGGATAATGCCATTGGCACCTGCAGCACTCCTGCCGCATTCACTGTTTCCCAGAAAAGTCCCTCCGAGGTACTTGCATCACCTATGGAACCAAAAGCCACTTCATTCCCATTTACTGACAGGTTCTTAAATTTTTTTAGTTCCGTGTTTTGCCTGAACAGTTTTGATGCATATGCAAGCCCGAGCAACCTGGGCATCTGGCCTGCCGTTGGTGATATATCGGCAGATGAATTCTTCAATTTTGCCAGCTCTTTCCAGCTGCCGTCACTGTTGATATTAGGTGTGGAAAAATGATTATTGAACATCCTGCCTCCGTTACCGGGGTTCAGTTCCTTATCGGTATTACCGTATAGCTGATGGAAAAATCCTTCTGCATCAAAAAGACCCATGGCCATCATCCAGGTCTGGTCCCGGTAATAACCTGACCTCCAGTCACCTTCCTTAAACTGCTTTGCCAGTGCTATCTGTGCTATTTCCTTACCATCACCAAAGATCCCGAATTTGGCTTTTCCCGATAAGACTTCGCGCCGCCCGACTACGCTCAACTTACGGCTGAGATTCGCAAGTTTATAGTCTGATAATACTTCTTTACTGTCAAACTTCCTTTGATTTTTCTCCTGTTTTTTCATTACTGATTATTTATTCAGTTTTGGCAGTTAATCCTCTTAAACCAATTCTGCAATAAGCATTATAACAGCAAAAGGATTAGCCCTGATTATCATTTTATAAAAGTCTTTTATCTACTAAACAAAAATAATCACCTCTTGTTTTAACACAGAGATTCAAATTGTTTTTATTAAATTTGAATTTGATATAAGATGAAGGGAGTTAAGGATGTTTATTAAACTATTATTTTTAAGCCTCATACTTGTTGCAATAGCCTTGGTGGCTTTGGGTATTAAGGTCATATTCAGTAAGGCCGGCCGTTTCCCTGAAACCCATGTAGGACGCAACAAGGAGATGGCCAGGCGAGGCATCAAATGTGCCCAGAGCATTGATGTCGGTTGTCATTCCACTGATGATTTTCCTGGGTGTTGTACGTGCAGGGACATAAAGTAGTCATTCAGAGAGGTAATCAATCATTCCATCCGTAAACCACGTTTTAAAATCTCCCTCTTCGCCGCAATATACCAGGTAAGCCTCGAGGCCCCCGATTTTTTTTATCAATTCTTTTGATTCTTCCAGTCCTACCACCATGCATGCCGTAGCCAGGGCATCAGCCGTAATGCAATCATCAGTAATAATGGTAGCGCTCAATAACTTATGTCGCACAGGGTAGCCTGTTTTCGGGTCAATGGTATGTGAATACTTGATCCCATCTTCAATATAATATTTCCTGTAATTACCCGAGGTTGCCAGGGCTTTATCCACCAGCTTAATATCAGCCTGCCTGTAGAGGCCCGGTGTAATATTACCGTCGCTTGGTTTATCCAGCCCTATTATCCACGGCCTGCCACCAGGTTTTGTACCCCTGGTCCGCACTTCGCCGCCTACTTCCACAAGGTAGCTGGTGAGCCCTCTGGATGCAAGGCAAGCGGATATCAGGTCCACGGTATACCCCTGGGCTATAGCATTAACATCCAGGCACATATCCAGATCACTCTTAACCACTATACCATCTATAATCTTTATTTTATCCATTCCCACCAGTTCCATGAGCCTGTCCTTGATGCTTTCATTAAATCTTTTTGTTGCATCAGGCCCGAATCCCCAGGCATTAATGAGGGGTGCAACAGTTATATCAAAGGCTCCATCGGTAAGGGCCCATATCTCGTAAGATTTATTAAAAACATTAATAAACATTGTATCCAGAACAACATCCTCGTTTTTGTTGACCATTGAAATCACTGATCCGGGGTTATAAGTTGACAATGAATTATCGATTGCTTCAAGCAGGTTACTTATGTCATCACTCACTTCTTTTTCGTCACTGCTCCTGATGTCGTACCAGATAACAGAATAACTGGTACCCTGGGTCAGCCCCTGGATTTTGTATTCGACTTTTTTATCTGTCTGACAAGACGATAGAGCAGCAATTATAAATAATCCCAATAAAAAATACCTTTTAGCCATCTTCCTGTAATTTATTCATTTCGAAAATAATTAATATCTGAAAGAATAGGAAATTTACTTTCCTGTAAAAAAAACCTGCTTTCATGGATTAATTAACGTGGTTCGCCAAAAAGATATTTTATAAAAGAAATAAAATAATAGATTTGTAAATGAAGAAGATATGTTTTCATATTCCCCTTTCCCCCTATCTTCAAAGGATAAGAAAAGAGGAGGGCTGTTACCAAAACGGCCCTCTTTTTTTATGTATCATCTCATCTACTCATCTACGGGTTTTAACCGCCGAAGTCATCAAAGGCTACATTCTCATCAGGGACACCCAGGTTATACAGCAATTTCAGTACTGCATCGTTCATCAGTGGCGGGCCGCACAGATAATATTCTATTTCCTCGGGTTCCTCCAGTTTGCTGAGATATTCATCATATAATACCTGATGGATGAAACCTGTATAACCTTTCCAGTTATCCTCGGGCAGGGGTTCAGAAAGGGACAGGTTAAATGTAAAGTTTGAAAAATTCTTTTCTATTTCCCTGAATTCCTCTTCATAGAATATCTCTCGACGTGACCGGGCCCCATACCAGTAAGATACTTTACGCTTTGTTTTAAGTGTACGGAAAAGATGGAAAATATGGGACCTCAGTGGTGCCATACCTGCTCCGCCACCAATATAAACCATTTCGTTATCTGTATCTTTAAGGTGGAAATCGCCGTAGGGGCCTGATATATTGACTTTATCGCCCGGCTTACGTGTAAAAATATATGATGAGCATAAGCCCGGTGGAACATTCATAAACTGCTTCCTTTTCCTGTCCCACGGAGGGGTTGCAATACGTACATTAAGCATAATGATATTCCCTTCGGCAGGGTGGTTCGCCATTGAATATGCCCGCATTGTTTCCTCTGAATTCTTAGTGCTGAGGTCCCACATGTTAAATTTATCCCATTCGTCCCTGAATTCTTCTTCGACATCAATATCTTTAAATGATATATCAAACTTCGGGACATCCACCTGGACATATTCTCCCGGTCTGAAGTCCATTGTTTCATCTTCAGGCAGCTTTACAACGAATTCCTTTATAAATGTTGCCACATTTTTATTGGACACCACTTCACATTCCCACTTCTTAATACCAAAAACTTCCTCCGGCACATGGATAACCATATCTTCCCGCACCTTTACCTGGCAACTCAGGCGCCAGTTATTCTGTTGTTCTTTACGGGTGAAAAAACCTGTTTCAGTGGGCAGTATTGAGCCTCCTCCTTCAAATATCTGGCATCTACATTGCCCGCAGGTACCACCACCGCCGCATGCTGAGGGCAGGAATATGTCATTATTCGACAATGTTGTCATCAGGTTATTACCGGGGGATACAGTCAATTCCTTATCGTTTACCTGCAGATGAACGTCGCCCTGTGGCACCAGTTTTTTTCTTGCATACAAGAGTATCATAACAAGTAACAATATCACCACCAGGAATATCAGTATACTTATTCCGATAATTACTATTGTGGAGGTAGCTAATATCATAATTATGTAATTTACAGTTTAATACCCATGAAGCTCATGAATGCTATACCCATAAGCCCGGTAATAATAAATGTTATTCCCAGTCCTCTCAGTGGTGCCGGCACATTAGAATATTGTATTTTTTCCCTTATTGCTGCAATACCTGCTATGGCAAGCAGGAAGCCCACCCCTGATCCAAATCCGAATACCGTTGCTTCCGCGAGGTTTGTATATTCTCTTTCGACCATAAACAGTGAACCTCCAAGTATTGCGCAGTTTACGGCAATAAGCGGCAGGAATATACCAAGTGATGCATAGAGGGCGGGGCTGAATTTCTCAACAACCATCTCCACAAGTTGGACCATTGAAGCGATGACAGCTATGAACATGATAAATGTGAGGAAGCTAAGGTCAATATCTGCAAAGGACTGGCTCAACCAGGTAAGGGCGCCTTCTTTCAGCAGGTAATTATGAATAAGATAATTCACGGGAACTGTTATGGTAAGCACGAATACCACTGCCATACCGAGCCCGACCGAGGTCTTCACTGTTTTCGACACTGCCAGGTATGAACACATACCAAGGAAATATGCAAAGACCATATTGTCTATAAAGACCGATCTTACAAAGATATCAACGAGATTTTCCATAATTCCGGTTTTTAACTTTTATTAATCAGATCTCTGTTCCTTGTTCGCTGTACCCAAATAATTATTCCCACGGTGATCAGTGCCATGGGAGGCAGGATCATGAAACCATTATTTTCATAACCCAGTTCATATACTCCTATTTTCTCCATTACCGGGTATCCGAAAACCGTACCTGATCCAAGAAACTCCCTGAAGAAGCCGACTATAATGAGTATCAATCCATATCCTGCAGCGTTTCCCAGGCCGTCGAGGAATGCTTCCCAGGGTTTATTGGCCATGGCAAAGGCTTCGAGCCTTCCCATTATTATACAATTAGTAATGATGAGGCCCACGAATACCGAAAGCTGTTTACTCACTTCATAGGCAAATGCTTTAAGTACCTGGTCGACGAGGATAACCATCATTGCTATTACGACCAGCTGGAAGATAATTCGTATCCTGGGGGGAATTGATTTCCTGAATAAGGACACTATAACATTTGAGGCTGCAAGTACCACTACAACTGATATAGCCATTACAACTGACGGTCTCAGTTTGACCGTCACTGCCAGGACAGAGCATATCCCCAGTACCTGGACTGTTACCGGGTTATTTTCACCGAGCGGCTCTCTCAGCAGTCTCAGATTTTTGGCTGAGAACAAAGGTTCTCTTTCTTTATTATTGCTCATATCTTATTCATTATTTTTTCCCAGGAATTCAACATATTTAACCAGGCAGTCATAAATCATTGATTCAAGCCCTTTACTTGTAATGGTACCACCTGATATTGCATCTACGGCATGGGGGTCATCTTCTTCCGCACCTCCTTTCTGCACTGTTATACTTACGAAATCCCCATTCTCAAAAAGTTTCTTATCCTCAAATTGTTCTTCAAACCAGCTCTCATTAATTTCAGCACCCAGCCCCGGTGTTTCCGACTTATGGTCGAATGTGACACCGTTTATTGTCCTAAGGTCTTCATTAAGAGAAATATAACCATATATGGGACCCCAGAGCCCCTTACCCTCGAGAGGCATTATATAGCTGTTGCTTCCGTCTTCCATACTGGCGACAAACACAGGCAAGACCTGTTCTTCGACTGGTTTTTTCTGTTCTTTCCTGACATCCACATTAAAAGGATCAACATTCTCTACTCTCTCCGCATCATTGTTAATTGCAAAGGACTCGGTAATATATTTATCATAGAGGTTTTCAGCATTATCTTCTGTAGTTTCCACACCCACAGATGCCAGGATATTACGTTTCTTCTCTATTTCTGCATTTTTCTCCTTTAGGGGTTGAAGGAGGAGGGCAGCTGAAGAGAGTATTAAAGCGACAATGGCAACCATTGCTGCCGCGAAGATGAATATATAAGTGTTACTGAATTGTTTCATTGTCGATATCTTTTATTTACTTTTTACCCTGTTCAGTCTTCTTTTGATGTTTGCCTGCACTATATAGTAATCGATCAAAGGGGCAAATACATTCATGAACAGTATAGCCAACATCATTCCTTCGGGGAATGCCGGGTTCAGGACCCTGATAAGTATTGCAAGTATACCGATAAGCAATCCATATATCCATTTGCCTTTCTCGGTTTGACTGGCGCTCACCGGGTCGGTAGCCATAAATACGGCACCAAAAGCAAAGCCGCCCATCACAAGGTGGTGCCATGCGGGTATTTCCATGTATGGATTTACTGCAAAAGCATTCATCAACAGCCCCATACCCAGTCCTCCTGCAAATACGCTCAACATTATTTTCCAGCTACCCACCCCGGAAATTACCAGGATAATTGCCCCGATGAGTATTGCTATCGTTGAAGTTTCTCCTATTGATCCCGGTATTTTTCCTATAAACATTTCCATTACAGAAGGCATACTGTCAATTTCATACAGTGCGGCCTGTGCCAGTGGTGTGGCTCCTGAAAAAGTATCGGCCACCCCCTGTCCTTCCACCAGGTTAGCTATCCAGACCTTATCGCCTGACATCCACTGGGGATAGCTAAAGAAGAGGAAGGCTCTTGCCACCAGGGCGGGGTTGAGTATATTCATACCGGTACCACCAAAGACCTCTTTACCTATTATTACAGCAAATATCACGGCCAGGGCCAGTTGCCAGAGAGGTACATCCACCGGTACAATAAGGGGGATTAGCAAGCCCGTGACAAAATATCCTTCGTTTACTTCATGCCCCCTGATCTGTGCAAAAATTATTTCAATGCCCAGTCCCACAATGTAACTCACAAGTAAGAGGGGCAGGAATTTAAGGAAGCCAAACCATACCATTTCCCAGAAACCAGCGTCAACATTAATAGACTCGTAATACTGAAAGCCGATATTATAAATTCCGAACAGCACCGAAGGTATGAGGGCCATCCACACTGTTATCATCACCCTTTTCATGTCAACACCATCGCGAATATGAGAACCCCTGGATGTTACCCGGTCAGGCACAAAGATCAATACTTCAATTGCATCAAATAAGGAGTGAAGTTTTTCAAACCTGCCACCTTTTTCAAAATGAGGTTTGATCTTGTCTATTTTTTTCCTTAGTGCTTTCATTATTAAGCTAATAGTTTATTATTTTAACTCATCTCCTTAATCATCAGCTCAAGTCCTTTACGGATAATTGACTGCATCTCTATTTTGGAAGGGCAGATAAATTCACACAGTGCAAAATCTTCCTCAGCCACCTCGTATATTCCCAGTTGCTCCATTTTATCGATATCATCGACAAGAATGGATTTGAGCAATTGCATCGGGTAAATATCCATAGGAAGTACTTTCTCATATTCACCTGTAACAACAAATGGCCTTTCTCCACCATGCATATTTGTATCGAGCCGGTACTTTTTACCGGGCATCAGCCAGGTAGTGAAAGTACGTGAGAAGCTGAATTTCTTCAATCCCGGTTTGATCCATCCGAAGAACTCGTAGTAATTGCCTTCGGGAATAACCGTTATTGTTGAATCATAATAGCCTAAGAAGCCGTCGGGTTCAATCTTTTGCCCGGTAAGTACATTACCACTGATATACCTTACATTGTGGGACAAAATATTGTCTTTTACCATTGTGGATATACTTGCCCCTTTACGGGTACGATAGTACCTGGGTTTTTTTACTTCTGAACCTGTAAGAGCCACTATCTTTGAAGGAACATATTTACCTTCGTTAAACAGGCGGCCTATCGATATTATATCCTGCAGGTTAACATACCATACTACTTCACCCTTGTTCACAGGATCGAGATGATGTATTTGCACCCCCACATTTCCTGAGGGGTGAGGGCCTGAAAAATAGTTAATAATAACGCCGGGGGTCTTTTTCAGGAGGGCCGAGGTTGAGTTAGTACTAAGACTGAGGAAAACATCACCGTCAGTAAGTTTCCTCAATATATATATACCGGTAAGGTAATGTTCCCTGGGTAAAAGTCCTATGATATAATCAAAGTCGGCTGCGAGTGGAGCGGTATCAAAACCGCTAATAAATATAGACTTGGGAGTATCTTCGGGCCTGGCTACTATATGATAAGGCCTCTGGCGAACAGCGGGCCACAAGCCGGATTCAAGCAGTTTATTTTTTATGGTTTTGACGTCCAGTTTTTCAGGATCGCCCTTACCAAAATTTTCATAACCCTCACCTTTCCTCTCAATCACCACTTCCAGTATCCGGCGGCGTTCCCCCCTTACAATATCACGTACCACGCCGCTCACCGGTGACGTATATTTGATCTTTTCATTCTTTTTATCAAAGAAGAGTGTTGTGCCTGCCTTGACTTCTGCGCCGGGTTTGACAATCATTTTAGGAACCAGGCCGGGAAAATCAACGGGTTTTACAGCATACCTGTCGGGGGGTTCTTCAGGTATCAGGATTTTATCCGCCTTACCTTTAATCCTGATGTTCAGCCCTTTGCGTAACTTTATCTGATTGGACATAAAGACCTATTTATTATTATAAAATAAACCAAAGAAAATAGTTTAATGTTATTTCCTTAACATTAAATAATGACAAATATTATAATTTCCCTCAAAGTGACAAAAATACCTTCATCATCAATCCAAGCTCGTGTTTTAAAACATAAAAATATATGATACATCTGGATTTTCATGAAAAAACTTCATTTATAATCGATGGAAGTGAGTTCCAATTAGTAATAGATACGATTAGTATTTTTTTAGCGTTATAATGAGTACTTTTGGCTTGTATGGGTCTTAAAAAATTTAAATATTACATATCTGCATATTTGCTAACAGTAATTGCAGTAAGCAGTTTAGCTGCCCAGGACATAGCTGAAGGAGAAATAAGGTCAATAAGGTTACACAGGGAAGAATGGAACCTGTCTTATCCTATAATTGAGCTGGGATCAGATTCGAAATTTGTGCTGCATTTTGATTTACTGGCTGAAAATATAGAAACATATTGGTATACATTCATCCATTGTGATAAGGACTGGAAACCCAGCCAGCTATACGAATCGGAATATCTCGAAGGGTTCACTGAAAACCAGCTACAGGATTACGAGATGTCATTCAATACCACTGTCAATTATATACATTACAGTTTAGTTTTCCCGAACGACGATGTCAGTTTCAAAGTCTCGGGTAATTATATAATTAAAATATATCCTTTTGGAGAGCCCGGTAATCCTGTTCTCACCAAAAGATTTATGATAAGTGAAGCGGCCATACCCATAAGAGCCACCACCTCAAGGTCGAAGTTAGCGGGCTACTACGAGACAGGGCAACAGGTTGATTTCAGTGTTAACCATTCATCCCTTGATATAGTGGACCCTTATAATACTGTTTACATCACTATTCTTAAGAACGGCAGGTGGGATAATGCAAGAAAGAATTTAAAACCTGATTTCACATCCAGTTACACTCTTGAATACAATGGATTATCTGACCTGAATATATTTCCCGGAGGCAGTGAATACAGGTATTTTGATATAAGGAGCATAAGGTATCAGACAGAGTATATAAAAAATATAGAGAATATATACGGATATTACCATATTGAGCTAAAAGAATCGGACAACAGGGCTGCGCGCCGGTATTTTTACTGGGAGGACTTCAACGGCAAATATTACATTGCCCATCAGGAAGGCATCGATCCGGAAACCGATGCAGATTATGTTTATGTATATTTCACCCTTCCTTCCAGGTTTCCTGTATCAAACGATGTATATGTATTTGGGGAGCTCACCAACTGGGAATTCAATGAAGAGAATAAGATGAATTACAATTCCGAAAGCGGAGCCTATGAATGCCGGCTCTTATTAAAACAAGGCTGGTATAATTATATGTACGCTGTCAGGAATGAAAGTCTTTCATCTTCTATCTTCAGTAAGTTTGAAGGGGATCATTACGAAACAGAAAATGATTATACAATCCTGGCCTATTACAGGGATCCCAACGGAAGGTACGACCGCCTTATAGGTCACCATACTGTGAATACCCTGAGTACTCAGCGGTAGCATCAATGTTTTTTATGCACATCAATCCCGTACTGCATATATATAGTATGCTGGAGTGTTTTCAGTATTTCAGACATATATTCCCTGACTGCTTTTACAGAGCCCGGCAAGGTATATATAAGGCATTGCCCCATTATCCCGGCTATTGACCGGCTGAGCAATGCATTTGCTTGTTTCATTCCGTACTTTATCCTGATATGATCCATTATTCCCGGTATTTCAATATCGATGAGGTCTTTAACCACATCCACAGTTATATCCCTGGGGCCTATACCGGTACCACCTGATGTGATAATGATATTATAGTTACGGGAATACTCATTAAGTATCTGGCGCAGCCTGGCCTTATCATCATGTATTACTATTATTTCCGTTTCCAGAGGCCAGGCTATACTATTGAAATAATCAGTTATCATTTCTTTTACCTGGGGACCGCTCAGGTCTTCATACTCACCATCTGCTGCCCTGTCGGACAAGGTTATAATGAGCACTTTAAATTTACCGGGCAGATCATTCATTTTTTTGTTTTTCTATTAAATGAATATTATTTATCACCATATCTTTATCCACCGCCTTACACATATCATATACCGTAAGCAGTGCTATGGAAGTAGCTGTGAGGGCCTCCATTTCAACCCCTGTCCTGCCCCTGCTTTTTGCTTCACATTCGACGCTTATTCCCTCTTTTCCGAGAGTAGCTGTAAGCATTATTTTGTCAACAGTGATATTATGGCACAAAGGGATTAGGTCTGATGTTTTTTTGGCGGCCTGCACGCCTGCTATCTCAGCCACTGTGAGAACATCACCTTTTCTTATTTCGTTCTTTTTAATGAGTTCTATTGTAGAGGGAGACAGCATTATTGTTCCCCCGGCACGTGCAATCCTGTCGCTATCGGGCTTATCCCCGACATCAACCATGCGGGCACGGCCCTGTTGGTCGGTATGTGATAATTTTTTCATAATTCATAAATCATAATTCATAAATTATAATTAATACTTTTTCTTAGCCACCGATATTATAAAATTCGTCTTTAGTATTAATTGTTCCAAATTCAGGTTTATTTTCCACTGCCAGTTTAATTGCTTTTTCAGCTCCCAGTTCCCTGACATTATATTCAAGATCACTGAAGAGGCAAGGTTTCAACATACCATTAGCGGTCAATCTCAGCCTGTTGCATGTTTCACACTCACCTCCACAGCCTCCTTCAACAGTAGTGTATATGCCTTTAGACAGGTTCATTTCTTTTATATATCTTACTTCAAGGCCTTTCTTTGCAGCATAGTCAGCAACCATTTTCGCATCAGGTTCATTCTTTGATTCTTTTACGACACAATTCAGTTTCACAGGGCTTAAGCCGGCTTCTATGGCTGCATCGATGCCATCCAGTACCTGGTTCAGGTCACCTCCCCTGGTAATCCACCTGAACTTATGAGGATCCATTGAATCGAGGCTCACATTAATCCTGTGCAATCCTTTTTCAGCCAGCACCACGGCAAATTTTCTCAGTAGTGTGCCATTGGTAGTCATTGATAAATCATTAATGCCATCGATCCCGGCTATCATGCCAACAAGAACAGGCAGGTCTTTCCTGACCAGTGGTTCACCACCTGTCAGTCTCACCTTATCTATTCCCATCCGTACAGCGATTTTAACAAATTCAGTGATTTCGTCATAAGTAAGAATATCTTCATGCCTCAAAAGTTTAATTCCTTCGGCTGGCATGCAATAGCGGCATCTCAGGTTACACCTGTCGGTTACTGATATTCTCAAATAATTAATCCTTCTGTTAAATCTGTCGTACATCTACTATTTCTCCTTTTTTTATTTCTTTAATCCCCACAGGAACCTTCATTATACCATATGCTCCCGGAAGTGCATTAATATGGGCTGAACCGTGGTATTCAACCGGCGTAACCGTTTCATCGTTGTTTAAAATAACGGGAACCCATGACATCCGCCCGGCCCGCTTACGAAAATAGTCTTTCCCCAGTTTATGCTTTCGCTGTCCTTCTTTGATCATTGATCCCATAGATCTGTTTATCAATGGTCTTACAAATAGTTCGAACTGTATAAATGATGATACAGGATTTCCGGGTAAACCGAATATCAAAGCATTTCCATGAACTCCGAATGTAGTTGGCTTACCTGGTTGAACAGCTATCCTGTCAAAGATTATTTTTACTCCTGCTCTTGTCATCACCTGAGGCACAAAATCGAAGTCTCCCATTGACACTCCACCTGTAAGCAGGACTATATCACATTCATCTATTGCCTTAACCATTATATCATAGGTAATACTTTCTTCATCAGGGGCTATGCCATAATAAACAGGTTCAGCGCCTGCCCTGCTTACCTGGGCCATTAGCTGGTATGCATTACTGTTTCGTATTTGTGATGGAGCCGGTTTGATATATGGTTCCACCAATTCATTACCCGTGGTAATAACTGCAATTTTCAAGCGTTTTTTTACAGCTACCTTCACTACACCTACTGTTGCCATAACAGCAATATCCTGAGGCCTAATAAGACGACCCGCTTTTATTACCGTATCCCCCACCCTTATGTCCTCTCCCATCATGGCAATATTGTTCTTTCCAGGTTTCCCCTTAAACCTGACCCTGCCATTTTTTTCTTCTGCGTCTTCGACCATGAAGACCCAGTCGGCACCCTCCGGCATCGTAGCTCCTGTCATTATTTTAATACATTCTCCGGCTTCAACTTTCTTTAAGGCAGGCTTCCCGGCAGGAAGTATATCCTTTATAACAAGCTCTTTATCCAGGTCTTCTTTCCGGCATGCATAGCCGTCAACAGCAGGCTTATCAAAGGGAGGCATGTTAATATCACTGATAATATCTTCAGCAAGGAATCTTCCAAGTGAATCCAAAATCTCAACATATTCAATCCCTGTTTCAAGGATGTATTTTTCAGTTATTGCCAAAGCCTCTTCATAAGGTACCATTATCAATTCAATTTTAGATTACTCTCAATTCACTTACCGAAAAACACAAAAATACTAATTGTCCTTTTTTTAGTGATAATTCTTCAAGTTTCTTGCTGCTTATGAGGACATGATAAAGATCCCCAGAATTAACAAATAGTTCATAGCCGCTTTCGGCCCTGTTTAATTCTGTTATTTTACCCCTTATACAATTATCTCTGTTGTTTTGTTCTACAGGAGACAGATGAATTGAATCACTCTTTATTAAGAGAAGCCCGTTTTCAGGATAATCACCCGCTGGCAGTGTATATTTACAGTTTTCAGATACTGCAATATTTTTCCCTTTTTCCCTGTATATTTTAACCCGGTAAAAATTCCTTATACCCGCAAAGCGGGCAACAAACTTATTTACTGGCCTTGAAAATACGCTGTCTGTATCACCTGTTTGTAATATCCTTCCATTATGTATAACTCCCACCCTGTGTGACAACCTCACAGCTTCGCTATAATCGTGGGTTACATGAAGCATGGTTATCCCCGCTTCATTAATCCTGCGCAGCAGTTGCCTGATATCGTCCCGCAGGGGGGCATCAATGGAAGCCATCGGCTCATCAAGCATAATTAATTCAGGTGAATTGACAAGTGTACGTGCCAGTGCAAGCCTTTGTTTTTCACCTCCTGAAAGGTCCTCCGTTTTGCGATCCAGTAAGTGTGCTATATTGACGTTCTCAGCCATCTTCTTTACCCTGTTGTCTATTTCAACTTTTGGTAATCTTTTTATTTTCAATGAATAAGCAATATTGTCATATACAGTCATGTGCGGGAATATTGCAAAATCCTGGAACACCAATCCAATTTTCCTTTTCTGTATTTTCTCGTGAGTAATATCCCTTCCGTTAAGATAAATAGTGCCTCTATCAGGTGATCTCAAACCTGCAATAATTTCCAGAAGCTGTGATTTACCGGCACCTGAACGCCCGAGAAGAATAAAATATTCCCCCTTTGAGACATTCAGGTTTATATCTTTCAGGGCAAAATCCCCGTAATTCTTCGATATGTTTTTGATTTCAAGCATTTAGCCGTTATTCACAGTTACTTTCTTAAGGTTTATTTGGTCTTTATTAGAGAAAATTCTGATTATTATAAATATCACCAGTGCCACAAGAATAAAGAACAAGGAAGCAGGCCTTGCGTATGACAGGCCGAACTGGTTGAATCTTTCATATATCAATACCGGAGCGGTCATGGGGTGATATGCAATGATCACTACTGCTCCAAATTCACTCATTCCCCTTGCAAACATCATAATAAATCCTGACGCAATATTTCTCCATGTCAGGGGCAATGACACGGTAAAGAACATTTTTACGGGTGAAGCACCCAGGTTCATGGCTGCCTTTTCCAGTCGTTCAGGAACTGCTACAAAGCCATCTCTTGCAGCATTAATCAGGAATGAAAGACTGACAAATGCCATTGCCATAGCTATGCCTACAGGGTTACCAACGAGGTTCAAACCTATGCCTTCAGCTATTTTCCCCAGCAGGCCTTCCCGTGAAATAAATCCCAGCATTGCTATGCCGGCTGCAGAGTGAGGTAAGACCACGGGCAGGTCAATAAGCCCCTGCACTATTTGTTTACCGGGGAAATTATACCGGGCCATCATCCATGCAAAGGGTATGGCCATAATAGAAAAAGCCAGGGTGGCCATGAATGCAACCGAAAGTGTCAGCCATACACTGTCCTGGACCTCTTCATCCTTTACTGTCTGAAAAAAATCAGCAGGTGATGTATCGAGGACCATCCCTATGAGTGGTGCCAGGATAAAAAGGAGTACCAATGATGACAGTACCAGTATTATCCAATGAAATGTACTCCGTTTATTTACTTGAAAAGCCATTATTTAAAATGCTGACCGGTTATGAACAAATATGCATATCGACAAAAATAAAAATAATACCCGAGAAAGCTGGTATATTCTTATTTGAATAATGTTCCGAGTCTTTCCGGTAAAGCTTCCGCCGGACCGTTAAAACGAAGATCAATGGGAGCTTGTCCGTTTTCACGTAATACCTTACGCCCTTTTTCACCCAGGAAAAAAGCCATGAAATCCACAGCGTCATCCCTGTTGGGTGCATCGTTAATCAAAGTCAGGCCATAAATCATGTTGCTGCCCTTAATCCGGACGGTTTCACCGGGCTTGTCGCCTGTAATGTCCACACTTACCGAATTATATAATTCTTCAAATGCAGGGTCAGAGAGGTTTATTTCGGAGGGGAGGCTTATATAATCAAGCCCGTGTTGTTCACAAACCGACTTATATTCAATGATATAATCCAATGCCTTTGTTTCTATCAGGGCAACCAGGTCAACGCCCTTGGGCCTGATCATGTTCCTGTCTTTGCCCGTAAGCTTCTCTGCCAGTCCGTTTTGCTTGTAGTAGTCAGCAGCCAGTTTGAACATCATTACCGTACGGTAGCCACATGGGTCGGCATCTGGATCAGCACGTCCATATACAACATCCTCATCAGACAGCACTTCATACCAGTTGCCAGGACCAACAATATCAGCATGTACTGACTTTTCATGATATGCTATTACCATTTCATTTGTTGCAAACCAGATATTCCAATCGGTATATTCCGGCATAAGAAATTTTTCGATCACCTTGTAATCAGCTGATGCCATGATATCGCATTCTTTGCCAAGCTCGGTTATTTTACGGGTACAGGCAACACTGCCTGCTCCTTCGAGCATAATTTTTATATGGGGGTTGATCTCCATATACTCTCCTGCTATCTTCTTGAGAGGTACAGAAAGGCTTCCTGCATGGAAAATGATTATCTCATTTTCAGTTTTGTTTTTACATGCTGCAAAGGAAAGAAGGCTTATCAAAAAAAATATTGTAAATACCTTATTTCTGTTCTTCATCAGGTCTTTTATTTATGCTCCAGAAAAATTTCCTTGTTATTTCTTTCATTGATGTATTAAACTGTTCGATTAGTTCATTATAAGCATTCATAAGTTCATTTCCTTCCGCCGTTAGTTCGGTATGACCACCTTCAGCTCCCCCCCGATGTTTTTCAACAAGATTAAATCCAAGTTTTTCCTCCACTTCTCTAATCATACCCCAGGCCTTCCGATAACTCATACTCATCTCAGCAGCTGCCGAAGCCAGGGATCCTGTTTTCCTTATTGCATTCAGGAGGTCAAAGCCTTCCCAATCCAGTATTTTTTCATCACTAAGCGTTTCGAGGTTAATGTGGTATTTCAGGAATACATCATAATATTTTGAACCTTTGGGACCGGCCATAATGTTTAAGTTGAGAGGCCTGCCTCATGGCAGGCCCGGTTGAAAAAGTTGAGTATTATTTATAAAGACATATATAAGCTGTGGGCTCCTTCACGTTAACCTTGAAGGTACTGCCCTTATCAACAATAAAAGATTCTCCTCCTTTAAAGTCTTTCCATTCGGACTCTCCCGGTTGCAAAACCGTGAGAGTCCCTGATGTAACTGTCATATGTTCAACAGTAGAGGTATTGAACTCATATTTGCCCGGGGCCATAACACCAATGGTGGCATGACCGCCGGCATTCTCAAAGGCAATTGATTTCACATTGCCGTCAAAATATTCATTAATTTTGAACATTATTTAACATTATTTCTGATTACAAATCGATTTAGCTGATCTACAAATTTAAAGTTTTATTGGATTTTTAAAACACATATGTCTGTTCCAAAAAAACTGAAGCCGTAAGCGGTGATTTATTCAGCACGCATTATATAGGCCAGCTTTGCGCCTTTAAGATGCCTGTCACCGAAGAAGTCGGCTCCGGGATGCACAATAAACCTTCCACCCTGATTATTGGGTTCATCCAGCAGGATTACGTCTGCCATATCGGTGCGGTTCAATATTTCGGAAAGTGAAAATACCACCCTGTAAGCATCTTTTGCACCTATTGCTATCAGTCCTCTGGCAAGATCATCATTTGTAAAATTATAGTTTTCACTCAGCACTTCACCAAGAGGTACACCGGTATAGTCGTTTATTCCCCTGAGTCCTTTATGCATACCGAAAAATACCAGTTTATGATTTATCATCAGCTTACCGCTTGTTTCAGAATCATCAATAATCGTTGTTTTATTTCCCGTTCCCTTTATCTCAATCTCTGGGGAGAAGAGAGGTCTAAGCCCTTTTCTGCCGGGAAAGCTTTCCGGGAAAGATCGTATGATGATCTTGGATGGCTTATCGATATTTCTGACAGTAATAAAATCATTTGAGGCTACCAGCCTGGTTTTTTCGGGAAGTGGCCATTTTTCATCCGAAGCTGTAGGGAAAATGGGCTGGACGTATGTTGCCAGGATAATATCGTGACAATGAGTAGAATAGAATAGTTCGCCCCAGCTGAATACTGCTTTATCGCCCCGGTCATTTTCCACCACAACAAAAACATCAGTATTAAGTCCGAATTCGCTTTTGTTATATTTGGAAACCACGTAATCCTTCACTATATCCGATAGTGAATAACCGGTATACTGGAAAGCGCCCCTGAATTCCGGTTCACCATTATTCCGTTCAGGAAAATATTCTTTAACAACAACGGTACGCTTTTGCAGATCATCTATATATGCCTTGCCCGGATTAAGGATTTCGCCACTGACATAAGGCATATTCCCTTCCAGTTTGACAGCTCTTTCGTTATCAAAAGGATTATTATTGTATTGAGCCCTGATTACAGGATTTTCAAGATAATTTTTAAGATATTCGGGTTTTAATGTTTCTCCTGAAATAACATCAGGGTCCTGGGCTAATGATGCCACCAGGCTTAAAGCAAAAAATAATAGCAGTAAACCGGTCCTTTTCATATCCGCAATTTAAATTAACAACAGGAAGCGAATATAATTTATTCGAGCAAGGCTTGCAAGGATGAAATGAAGAACCAATATGAATTATGAATTAATGAGGTTTCCCGGATAAGGTAAACCGTTTTTTACTCAGGATGATATTATTGGTAATCCTTCACGAGCTCTATCAATTCCGGCAGGTCCATTCCAATTTTTTTCAGGAATTCGATTCTGGGCACTCCCTTGCTATTCCATCCCCTTCTTTTATATACGGCGTCAATAAGGTCTTCGTATCGTTTTTCCCTGTACTTACGTGTAATTGCCAGTTTTTCCTCAATTGTTTTCCCTTCAGGATCGACCCCTATTAGTTCTTTCATCTGTTTATCATATCTTTCAGCCCTCGATTCATATTCTTCAACCGTAACAGGTCCGGCTGCCCGATACGGCTGCCTGTCGTGCTCACGTGTTCCATACCCTCTCCTGAGGTTGAATATACGCTGGAAGTTATAAACCCTTTCAGAGTCTTCTATCATTTTGTGCTTATCAAATTCCCTGCCCGTAACAGCTTTATATATAGTTACATAATTATCTACATGCTCGGGTACCTTGGCAGGTTCATCTGTTTCGGCATTATCTTCAGGTTCAACATCATTCCATGGCAGCTTGCAGAGTCCCACCAATCCAAACCAGGTACGGAACATGGGGAAATAATGCAATGCTTCAGCCTTATCCTCGAATGTCGGTATCTGGTTATTGACCATATCCATAAATATAAGCCATGCTTCATCATGCTGGGGGCCCTTATTGGTCATTGCAAAGCCTCCCTGCTGAGCCAGGGATTCTTTAGAGATATACTGTGAATACTCGAGCCCTTTATTCTCCATCCCTATATCATTGAGAAAATCAGGGTCGCCCCATCCTTTCTCTATGAACATCTCTTTCATTTTGCGTACGCCCATTCCTGCTATCTTACCAAAGCCTTCACCACGGCTCAGCCTGTGCATAAGTTCCATAGCCGAGTCAGCATTCCCAAAATTTAGTTTAAGCCCGCCGGTTCTTTCTTCATTAAGGATGCCATTTTCATAACATTCCATTATAAAAGCAAGCAGGGTGCCCCATGTAATGGTACAGATGCCATATGTATCACAATAGAAATTATATTCAAGGATATAGTCAGTACTGAAAATACCACAGTTTGAACCAAGTCCGCCTGCACTTTCATATTCAGGTCCGTCCACAATGACTTTCTGCCCTTTATACGGACCTGTTCTAACCTCGTAGTTATCAACGCCCTTGGAGCATGACATACTACAACCTATCCAGCATCCATCGGGTATTCCCTGGGTAAATAATTTTTTCCACTTATCAGATTCAATTTTGAAAGCGTCGGGATGACTGCCGAACTTATAATTATCTGTCGGCAGGAGATCATGATCATTCATAATTTCTATAAGGTGCGCCGTACCCACTTCTTTCATCTGTGACTGCTCATGGTCAAATTCACGCATTTCACGGTTGAAGCGTTTTCCCCTTTCCTTGATAGCTTCTAAATCGACCACATTATTCAGGTTCCCTTTAACCCCGGGCACTTTGCAAACAAGAGCTTTGATCTTCTTATCACGGAACACTGTTCCTGTACCTCCCCGGCCTGCCTGTTTCATCCTGACAACTTTTCTCTTGGGATCGTAAAAACTGAAATTTAACATTCCTATGAGCGAATTATCCGCACCGCTTCCCGTTGACACAACAGCTACATTCTTTTTATCCTTTTCATTATCGGCATACATCTCCGTGAGTTGTTCTGCCAGTATATGGCTATCAAGGGCTTCTTCCGGTGCTTCGTATATCCCTATGGTGTGGTTAATACCATCAATATATATAATAACATCTTTTTCAGCCTTGCCCTGTAGTTCCAGCGCATCATAACCGGCAAACTTGAGGAAGGGTCCAAAAAAGCCTCCGACATTGTTGTCCATAACCGAATCGGTCTGGGGCGATATTGTTACCACAAGTGACTTCCCTGTTCCCGAATACTGTGTAATCCCACCGATTGGCCCGGATGAAATAATTATTTCATTCTTTGGATCATTCCAGGGAGTGCGTGGCTCGGTGGCATCCCATAGAAGTCTTAAGCCATACCCTCTCCCACCTATGAATTTTTCTTTCATCTCGGAAGGAACATCTTTCTCCTTGATCTCGTTGGTGCCAACATTAATGTAAAGTATTTTATCTGTATAACCTTTATCAAGAGGAAGCCAATCATATGAATATTCCTTGATTAATTTGTGTTTTTCTTTAATTGCCTGTACGTCCATCTGTTATTATTTTATTTAATTATCCTAACGCTTAATTATTGTTAGATCTAAGTTACAAATCAAATATAGGGCATAAAATGAGATATATCAATATGTTACAAAATGCATAACGGAACAAATTATTAATTATGAAAGGCGAGAGGCGAGATGCGAACCGAACGGTGCGAGTATGCACAAGCATACGAGTACCGTGAGCTCACGAGCTGTTAGTGGTTGTGGCCGGTGGGAGCGAGTAAATGCGAATTATTAATTATTAATTACTTTTGAAGGAAAAGAGATCTTATGGAAGAACCGCTGAAGCATTTCTATTCAATAAAAGGCTTTAAGAGGGCACATATTAAAGAATGTGTGATAGGTGACAAATACGTAGCTATATTGCATGAGAGCGGTAATATTGGCGTATGCGCCACACTTGGAACTAAAATGGATGACAAGCTGCTTATCGGCGAAGAAGCCGATCTGGCTAAGCCGGTACACAGGATAATCCTGAATGCTTATTACAATTCCATTTTCAATTATGAGCGGGACTATGATGATATCTGTGATATCTTTGACCGGATTGATTTCAGCAAATACAGCAGGATTGTGATGATAGGATATTTTGAGAGCCTGTACGATAAATTCGCCAGGAATTGTATAAACCTGGATGTATTTGATATTCAGAAGGAAAGTCATATTCTGGCAGATATTTCAAAAATGAAAGAATCACTTATAGGAGCTGAAACCATAATACTTACCGGCACCACAATTTTTAATAATACTTTCAATGATATAGTTAGCATAACGCCCCCGGGATGTAATATTTTTTTGCTTGGTCCATCAAATATTTTATCGGAAGAAATGTTCAGGTATCCCAATATCAAGGTTGTTTTCGGGTCGGTATTTATGCATGATGACAGCCGGGTGTTAGAAAAGGTGGGGGCAGGTTACGGTACCAGGGGATTTCTTCCCTACCTTAATAAAGTGTATATAATAAGCGATGATTACAAAGATGAAATTCAGTGAAATAAAAAATCATTTAGCAGGCTATACTGTCGGCATTGCAGGAGCGGGCGGACTGGGGTCGAACTGCGCTGTTGCCCTTGCACGAAGTGGCATAGGCCGTTTAATAATAGTTGATCATGATACAGTGGATGTTGATAACCTGAACAGGCAGTATTATTTTGCTGACCAGGTCGGGATGAAAAAAACGGAAGCCCTCAGGGATAACATCAGAAGGATTAAGCCTGACATAGGGATCGATATTTATGATACAGAGCTTAATGAGAGTAATATCCCTGTTATTTTCAGGGATTGTGATATAATAGTAGAGGCCCTGGACCTGGACTCGATGAAGAAAATGCTTGCGGAGACGGTATTAAGCAAGTGGCCTGAGCGGCCTCTTATAATTGGCTCGGGCCTTGCCGGCTATGGTAAAACCAATCAACTCAGGGAAAGGACCATAGACAAGACGCTTATAGTATGTGGGGATGAAGATTCAGAAGCATCGGAAGAGCTTCCGGCTATGGCACCACGGACAGCAATTGTTGCAAACATGCAGGCCAATGCAGTTGTTGAAATATTAATGAAAAGGAAGAATTATGAAAATAATGCTTAATAACAGGCCTGAAGAATTCGACAAGGAAGAAATGACTGTTAGTGAAATGCTTGATATTAAGAGATTTACCTACAGAATGCGTCTCGTAAAGATAAATGGGAAACTCATAAAAAAGGACGAATACGATAAGGCTATAATTAAGGATGGTGATGATGTGAAGATGTTATACCTTATGAGTGGTGGATAGCAGGTATGTCATTGATTATTTTACAAATTTGTTATAGGTTTGTATTATGAACGATTCGGTTAAAGTTTTATTTGATAAGATACCGCCGATACTCAAGAACAGATATTTTCTCACCCTTGTTGTATTCCTGGTGTGGATACTGCTTTTTGACAATAATAATCTTATCGACAGGTATCATTACCTGAAGAATCTCAGGCAGCTGGAAAAAGATAAGAACTATTACCAGGAAAGGATAGAAGAAGACCGGAGGAAGCTGAATGAACTCAAAACAAGTGATGAAAATCTTGAGAAATTTGCCCGCGAACAATATTTCATGAAGAAAGAAAACGAAGACATCTATATCATAGTGGACGAAGACGGTAATAAACTGCCGGATACTGAGGATAAGTGACTTATCTTTCCATCTCCCTGTACCGGCTCAATAAAGCAAACACCTCACCTTCAGGACCTCCTTTCCCGAATTTTTCCAGCAAATCAAAAGCTGCTTTTTCAACCGGTTTTTTGTTAAGGTAGGGTTCAGAATGTGTGAAATTTAAATATTTAACTATTCTGAACATATTGAACCAATTAAAAAACCTTTTACGGAACGAATCCTTCGATGCAGTATTGTTACTTATCTCCACCATCTTTTCAAACCAGTCATTCCCGGCAAGAAATTCCTGCATGCTTTTATGCAGGCGTGCATAAATATTTTCGTATGCTTGGATATCAGCATTATACAAGAGCATTATATTATTAAAGAATTCTTTCAGGTGATCAAAACCATCCGGATCATAAGTCATATACTCATTCTCATCATCCATTGCTATTTTAGTTATTACCGGTCCGGTTCCAAAAGGGACCCTGTCGGAAGTCCTGGGTGAGGGTATAACAGTGGCCGAATTGAGGTAAAAATATCCACCTGCAGGCACCAGTTTCTGTATGAAGTAAAAATCTTCCGCTCCCTGTTTTTTGCTCATCCCCCCAGCTTTAACATAAGCTTCTGCTTTAACTGCAAGAGCTGATCCCATGGTATGAAATGCCCATGGATATCCTGTATATTTCAATGCCTGGTAATAATATCTCAGGTGCAGCTCATACCTGGCAATTGCATCATAGACTTTCACCGGCAGATCACCGGTCAATGGATGCTCAAAATATATGGAGCATGCCTTACGGCCATTTCGCCGGTACAGCTGCTCATAAATTTCTTCCAGGTAATTTTCTGACACCAGGCAATCAGCATCAAGTGACACTATCACACCACCGGGATTATGTATATTATTAAACCGTCTCAGGGCTTCATCCATTGCCATCTTCCTTGCCATGCCCACTCCCCAGCCAGGATTATCACATACTCCCGCATCATAAAAAAGCATGTTATAAAATGCGTTTTTATTGTCTCTCTTCCAGGCAGCCAATTCGTTACAGGTTGCAATATTTTGTTCTATCTGTGATATGCCAGCATCATTCGGAGCATTAACAAGTACTATTATTTCAACATTGCATGGAGGATTTTTACATTTAAGCAATGAGTTCAGGGTAAAAATAATCCCGGGCTCATTAAAGGCCGGGATTATTATTATTATTCCGGTATTTTCTTTTGGTATATTTGCAAACAGTCTATTGCTCAGTATTTTGTTTGCAAGATACGAGGATACAAAATTCATTATTATTCATTCTTCTCTTCCCTGTATTTATAATTAACCCCCCTTAGTACTTCCTTGGTTATATCCAGCGAGTCATTGGCATACATCACAGGGCTTCCGAATCTTTTTGCCAGTATGTAATCATAATAGTTATCAGCAGAAAACTCTTCCAGAAAATCATATATATAGTTAAGAATTTTCCTGTTCATAACCTGCTCTTCTTCCATCAGCTGGTTTTCGAGTTCATTTCTCAGGTTCATTAGGTCCTGCTGCTGCTGGAGAAGTTCCTGTTCCATTTGGGCTGCTGTTGCCCTGGTAACCAGTCCTTTCCGGACTTTTTCTTCATAATCGCGTGCGCCTGATTGATACTGTTTTCCTTTTGTGTTCAATTCAGCCTCAGAGCTCTGTTGCTTTTGCATAAGTTCATCTCTGAGGTCGAAATACATATCAAAATTCAGTATAATTGAGTCTATTTCAACGTAAGCAATATTGGTGGGGGTCATTTTTTGCTCAACTTGCTGAGCTTCAGTTGTTTCTTTTTTATCAACATAAAAAAATTGCCACATGAGCAAAAATATCACTCCAAGGATTGCAACTATTCCCAGTATTAAAGGTAACTTCTTCATCTCTAATAGTTAATTGGTTATA
Organism: Bacteroidota bacterium; assembly: GCA_034659275.1. GTDB lineage: Bacteria > Bacteroidota > Bacteroidia > Bacteroidales > VadinHA17 > UBA9300. Next base: position 55,401 of record JAYEGY010000122.1, read on the forward strand.
CTTAACAGGCAACAAATATAAAGTAATTTGGCGAAATACGAAACAACAATTCTTTTAGAATTCGGGGCATGGGACAGCATGGAACATTCTTCTGCGTTGTCCTATCGTTGAAGTCAGGAATTCATAAACAAGGGATATCTCGTGTGAACCGCCGGTAGAGGCTATAAGATTAGAAATAGTAAAATCATAGCTATAGCCTATATGCAGTTTTTCTGTTTTTATACCGATAAGAGCGATAAGGGCATCGCCTGCCTGGCTGGTAACGAAGGGGATACCACGGTACCACAAACCGAAAATCAAGGGATCCCTGTAATAATACAATCCAACGTCGGACTGCCAGAACCTATCCTGGTATTTTATATTGGCTGCTACGGATATTACTTCCGAGTACCTGTTAAGCAATCTTCCGCGTCGGGATATTTGCATGCCTCCGAATGCATTTACCTTAACCGGCACGTGGGTATCCCAGTCGCCATAGAATGATTGACGAGGTTTTAGGAGATGGTCAAAATTAATACCTCCCCATATGCGGTCATTAAAAGCCATAACCGAGAAGGCAAAATCCACATCTGCCACTCCCTCGAAGGGAGGCGGATAAACAGAAGGGGTTGTACCCCTGGCTGTTATCATACTGTTCCATATCAGTTTGCCATAGTTAAGTCCCAGGTATGTAAACTTGAAATTTACCCCCGGACGGACATGCCAGTCCCTGTTAAGCTGGATATCGTATGAATAGAGCAGCCCGATATTGGTGGTACTCAGGTCTCCTGATCCTGCAACATCATAGGTAGCCAGTACACCTATACCTGAACGGAAATTTGGCATATACCTGTCATAGCTGAAGCTGTATGTATTGAAAACACCTGTCACTGACGGCCATTGATTCCTGTAATTTATTGATATCCTGTTCTCTTCAATGGCCCCTGTAAATGATGGTGCCAAATAAAGAGCGTTAGCATAGAACTGCGAAAAGTGGGGATCCTGACCTGTCAAATCAGCAGAAATTAATATGCTTATTATAACGACAGTATATTTGATTCTCTTTTGCAAGATCAGTTTCTGTTAGACTTCTGGTTAAGAAATTAACGAAATGTATACAATTAAGTTACATTTTTGCCGATGAAAATTGTCCAGAAACTAACAATAGGTGAATACTTATTAACAGTTACAGGCAGGTAATAAAAGGTTTATCAGAAGGATTATTTATACTGTTACCGGCTTATAAAATTGAAAAATTACCATTTTGGAAGAAGGGTTACATCACCTCCTTTTACAAATGATTCACCATTCTGGAACATTCCTCTCGCTTTCCAGATATATACACCCGGTTCTGCTTTTTGTCCCTTATAATATCCATCCCATCCTATTTCTATATCATTTGTTTCAAAGACCAGTAAGCCTCTCCTGCTGTATATCCGCAGGTTATACGAAGTAACTCCCGAACATACAGGGTGAAATACCTCTTCCTGCTGGTCACTCCTGTTTGAATAATACCCTCCTGTCGGTCCGCCTTCATTTGGGACAAAAGCATTTGGGAACTTAATAAAACAAGTATTTCCTCCGAATGCATCCGTAATGACCATGGTATCTGTGCAGCCATTCTCAGATAGCACTACCAGTTTCACTGTATAAGAACCCGGCTTATCGTAAAAGTGCGATGGCTCAAACTCCTTACTTGAATTTCCGTCACCAAAATCCCATTTCCATGCAACTGAGTTTTGTGAATAGTTATAAAACCTTATTTCCTCATCAGGTATTGCAGGGTTACCTGTACTTACTTCGAATCTTGCCACCGCTTTTGGATATACATTTATTGTTTCCGTGGCAGTTACCCTTGATCCGTCTTCGCCAAAAACAATAAGGTTTGCCTCATAATCTCCCACTTCATCATAGACCCACACCGGGCTTTCTTCGGTACTGATGCCACCATCACCAAATTCCCAGATACACGAATCAAAATTATGTGACAGGTTCTTAAAAGCAATACTCAGCGGCACGCAACCTTCCTTTACATCGGGTATAAACTTGGCCACGGGTGCCGGCGCTACCACAGGTTCAGATATAACTGTCTCATCAACCATCAGGCGTTCCGGCTTATCACTGCCAGGTTTTTCAATTTTTTCAGTGTCAGTATTATCCTGTTGTTGTTTTTTATTTACTTTTTCCCTTATGTGCCGGGCAGTTTTACTTCCTATTTCATCCTTCCCCTCCGTTTCCTCTTCATATGTTATTCCTGTTTCTTCGACATTATCCTTTTCATCCGTGATATTACCGGGGGCAATGTATAGAGAATCTGTATAAATACCGGTATCGGGCGCTTCCACCGGTGGTTCTTCACTTTTTATTGTAAGAACTGATATTGTCACAGCAGCTGCAGCAATAAGCCCGGCGAGGTAATATATATTGAAGCTACCCGGCCTGAAATGCATAAACTCCCTGAAGCGGAGTTTCTTTGCAAAACGCGGCCAGAAATTATCAGAAACGGGGTACTCTCTTTTACCGAGTTCCGCCCTGTATAATTCTTCAATACTTTTATATTTCCCCGTGTTTTTCAAGTTTATTATTTATTTAAAGTTCTCCAGCTTTTTGCGCAGGAAAGACCTTGCGCGTGAATACTGTGATTTAGATGTATTTATGTCTATATCAAGCATTTCTGCTATCTCTTTATGTTTATATCCCTCAATGGCGTAAAGATTAAAGATTACTTTATATCCCGGGGGCAGTAAATCCAGCACTTTCTGGAGCTCGTCCGTAGTGTACCTTGAATCGCCGATACTACTTTCACCTGCCTCACTGGTATATAATTCCTCGATCTCAATATAATGCTTGTGTTTGAGATTCTTATGATAATAGGTTATAGCGGTATTAATCACTATACGCCTCATCCAGCCTATAAAAGAACCCTCTCCGCTGTAATCCTTTATATTCAGATAAATTTTGAGCAAACTTTCCTGGAGAATGTCTTCAGCTTCCGGAACATCTGTTGCATACCTAACACATATTCCCATCAGCATTCCCGAATATTTCTCAAATAGTAACTTCTGAGATAGTTTGTCATGTTTCAGACATCCTTCGAGTATTTGCCCGTCGCTTATCATTACGGAGACCAGATTATAGACCAGTGATTAAACAAAATGGTTGCACAAATTTACCATCTTAATGAAAATATTATCGTTTATCCAACAACATTTTTATACCCACAATGGTTATAACTAATAATTTTCCATTTTAGTTTGTTAAAGATATTATATTAACATGAAAATTATTTCATTGGATTTAGAATTCAATTTTTTGTCAATTTAAAAAAAATTAAATAGATTCATTATTTTCAACAGGTTTATTGCTTCAATATTGCCATATTTCCCGAAGAAATTCGTATGGTTATTTTCAAAGCCTTATGTGGCTGGAGAGAGTGTGCATGATGCCATAAGGATAGCCAGGGAGTTTAATTCCAGGGGCATAAAAGTCACTCTGGATGTACTTGGTGAGTTCATCAAGACCCTTGAGGAAGCTGAAGATAACAAAAAAGAGTATCTTGAGCTCATCGACCTGGCAGAAAAGGAAAAGATAAACGGAAATTACTCAATCAAGCCAAGCAGTTTCGGTCTGCTCCTTGACAAGGAGGTATGTTACGATCATTTGAGGGAAGTTGTACAGAAGGCCGCTGAATATGATAATTTTATAAGGATTGACATGGAAGACTCGCCATGCACAGATCTTGAGATAGAATTATTCAGGAAGCTGAAGACAGAGTTTCCTAAAAATGTAGGCCTTGTTTTCCAGGCTTATCTTAAACGAACGCTTGACGATATTAAAGGATTAATGGATCTCAACTCTGAAGAAACACCTCTTAATTACAGGATATGTAAGGGTATATATGTTGAACCTGCTGAAATAGCATTTAAGAAGTACGAAGATATCAATGACAATTTTCTCAAAATAGTGGAATATTTATTCCGGAATAAGCTGTATGCTTCCATTGCCACACATGATAAAGCGCTGATAGCAGGCTCATACGAACTCATCAATAAATATAATGTACCGGATAACATGTATGAGTTCCAGATGCTTTACGGTGTCACCCCGGGATTAAGGCAAAGCATAATTGACAGGGGTCATTTAATGAGAATATATATTCCTTTCGGCAAGGACTGGTTTGGATATTCAACCAGGCGCCTCAAGGAAAACCCGAAGATGGCTTCTCATATCATAAAGGCCATATTTTATAAAGGCTGAGGTGGTTACCGTAGAGACGTTGCATGCAACGTCTCTACGGTTGGATCGGTTTTTTACCGATTCAACGATTCAACATATCTTTATTAATTCTTTCCCTGTATAATTCTTTCATCCTTTCGATATCTTTCTGCGGAATCATTGGCCTGGGAGGTTCGGGTTTTTCCGGCAGTCCTTTTGAGAAAAATAATATTCCTGCGGTGAATGCATTGCCCCGGAGGGTATCTGAGGGAGTATAAATAAAGTCCCGGTAACCGACATGCGAAAACTTTATGGTATCATCTTTTTCAATATACAGGGAAAACTCTCCTTTTTCATCAGTTACGTTACCCACAGCCTTATTCAGGATAAAGTGAGTATTTGGCAGGGGCTCCAGGCTGGCTGCATCCATTACCACTCCCTGAAAAAGGATAAGCTTTGCTCTTTCCTGTTGCTGGGCCGACATAAACGACAGGTTCAGCAAAAGGATGACAAATACCATATTTAGCTTCCTTGTCATTCTTATGGCTCATAAATCAATCACCAGGTCATCAAGGTTTCTTTTAGGCACATGATGGACATCCTCACTATCTCTCCAGTATTTAATATTACCTTCTTTTACTTCATCTATAACAACCTTCTCCCGCGGTTTACCCAATGCTATAATAAGTAATATTTCATAACTGGCAGGTATCTTAAGGTCAACTCTAAGCTTATCCCTGTCAATGGATGCTATTATACATCCCCCGTATCCTTTCTCCGTTGCTCCCAGTGTTATGCTCTGGGCTGCTATCCCATGATCGACTCCAAAAGAATCGCTTATGGCAGTATCTCCAAGAATAATTATGTAAGCTGAGGGTTGTTCTCCTTTTTCCGGTCCTTCCCAGTCTTCCAGGTACCCTGCCCATTTTGTCAATGGGAAGACGGTATCACATGTGAAGGGATCATTCACAATTATAAATTTCAGAGCCTGTTTATTCGATCCTGAAGCTGATAAACGGGCCAGTTTTACCATTTCAAGGAGCTCTTCCCTGGAAATTTTCTTATCCTGGTAGAAACGCCGGCAGCTTCTGTTTTTTAATACAAGCTTATTCAGATCCATACTAATATCGTGAAGCAATAATATCCCAGTCAATTATCTCCCAGAAAGATTTTATATAGTCGGGTCGTTTGTTTCTGTAGTCGATATAGTAAGCATGTTCCCACACATCACAGGTCAGGATAGGTTTGAGCCCGTCACGTAAAGGATTTTCAGCGTTTGATTTCTGGATTATTGAAAGACTCCCGTTATTGTTTTTTATAAGCCATGCCCACCCTGAGCCAAAGAGGCTGGCAGCTTCTTCACCAAACTTAATCTTAAATTTATCAAAGGAGCCGAATGATGATTTAATGGCTTCAGCCAGCTCACCGTCGGGTTCTCTCCGACCATCTTTGGAAAAACTTTCGAAATAAAAAGTATGATTCCATACCTGGGCCCCGTTATTGAAAATAGCACCATCGGCATTTTTAATTATTGATTCCAGATTGGCATCTTCGAACTGTGTCCCGGGAATAAGGGAATTCAGAGTGTCAACATATTTCTGGTGATGCTTACCATAGTGGTAATCAATTGTTTCTTCACTTATGTGAGGTTTAAGAGCATCTCTCTCAAATGGCAGTTTTGGTAATTGATGATTCATGATTCTATTTTTTTAAGTTATTATTATAAAAATAGGCAATTTTTGCCAAATAAGCAGGGGAGATTTAGTCATTTGGAAGAATGGAAGCCAGCAAAGATATCCCTTCGCACATGAGGTATAGCATTAAGGGCTTCAGCCTTTTCATAGAGGGTCCGTACCGCATCACGACCCGTTGCGCCCAGGTCCAGGCTAAAGTCATTTACATACATTTTAATATGTTTTTGCATAACATCAGGTTCCATAGATGCTGCATATTTTCTGACAAAGTCATATGATGATCCGGGATTTTTGTATGCAAAATCAATGCTTGAGGCAAGCACTTTTTGCACTTTAAGAGCCACATCATTACCCAGTGTCCTTTTAATAGCTATGCCTCCCAGCGGGATGGGCATTCCTGTTTGTTTCTTCCACACTTCGCCCAGGTCAGCAATCTTATGGAGCCCTTTAGCCCGGTATGTGAACCTGTTTTCATGGATCAGAAGTCCTGCAGTTGCTTCTCTTTTCAAAACAATGTCTTCAATATCAGAGAAAAGATATTCATGTTTCTCGGTCAGCCCCGGGTATATAACACCCATCAGCAAATTTGCCGTTGTGAACCTTCCCGGTATAGCTATCGGTTGACCTGCAAGATGATCAGGGTCTACTTTGCCTGCGGCTACCAATAAGGGCCCATTATTGTAAGCCAGTGCTGATCCCGAATTAAGTAAAATATAATTGTCAGATACATAGGCATAGGCATGATAACTAAGTTTTGTAATATCGACCTCAGTGTTGAAAGCTTTTTTATTCAACTCTTCAACGTCAGTGAGTTCACACTCAAAGTCCATGTTCAAAGTATCAATCTTACCGTTCAACATCGCATCAAAAATGAAAGTATCATTCGGACAGGTTGATATTCCGAGAGTATATGTTCTCATGTCATTATATCGTTAAAATATTTTACAAGCTTCTTTCCAAGCTGCTCAAGTGCAAGGTTTATATCCCATAAAGCTTTATTCCTGGGCCCGACCATATTTGAAACCGATCTAATACCAATACATGGTATTCCTTGTTTATTACATACATAGTAGGCTGCAGCACCTTCCATGCTTTCTATATCAGGATCATACTCTGAGCGGATCGCATCGAGTCCTTCGGCTGATCCTGTGGAGACACCTACTGTTACTCCTTTAACAGGTATAAGGTCTGGTGTCAGCTTCTGTACAATGTCAGTGCTGGCATAATAAGTACCGGAAGGGGTATAGTCATCATCAACATTTTCGATACCTGCCCTGCTGATAGGAATGAATCCTTTGCCGTCACACACCCCCAGATCAGCAAAACTGTCTGTTACCGGAACAACCACAGTACCAGGGGTCAGATTTTCATTGTAACTGCCTGCTATACCAATATTTATCAGCAGGTCAGGTTTATCATTTTCTGCAAGGTAATTCATTATCGCATATACTGTTGATACCGGGCCTATACCACTTATTAGCCTGGACGGCACCATTTTGAGGTAATTTTCTTCTACTCTACCCAAACATTCGATCTCCCTTGCAGTAGCTGCCGTTATTAAAACATTTTTGATCATCCGGTACCTTTAATTGTCAAGTAATGAATAAAGATATTGTTTTTCCGGATAAAAAGGGGCAAATTTGAATCCGACTAAAACAGGAAGGATATGATCTATCTAACCAGAAGGGAAAGGTTCAGTGCTGCTCACCGGATGTTCAGGCCCGATTTCAGTGATGAAAAAAATGCAGAAGTGTACGGGCCGTGTTCAAACCCGGAATGGCATGGTCATAATTATGAGTTATTTGTCACTGTCAGGGGTAAAATGGACAAAGAGCTTGGCTATGCTATGAACCTTAAAAAGCTCAAGAAGATAATTATTGAACATGTCATAGAACCTCTTGATCATAAGAATATTAATACCGAGGTTGATTTCATGAAAGGCAAGCTGGCATCCACCGAGAATATTGCAATAGCTATATGGGAAGTTCTGGAACCTAAGATAAGGGAAGAAGGTGTAGAATTGCATTGCGTTAAAATCACTGAAACAGAAAATAATTACATTGAGTATTACGGTTAAATTACTAAACAATGGAAATAATAAACAATGGATCAGGACTAAAAGATAATGGAGGTTATAATAAGGTTGAATCATGGGGCGATGAAAAGACCAATAAAATGGCGGATCTGTACCGGCAAATATTAGAGTTAATTGGGGAGGATGCCCTCAGGGAGGGCTTACAGAACACCCCTTTAAGGGTGGCAAAAGCCATACAGTTTTTAACCCAGGGATATAATCACGATCCTCATGAAATTCTCAGGGGTGCCATGTTCCGTGAAGATTACAGGCAGATGGTTATTGTTAAAGACATTGAACTTTTTTCACTTTGTGAGCATCATATGCTACCCTTTTTCGGGAAAGCACACGTAGCCTATATCCCGGATAAATACATTACCGGTTTAAGCAAGCTGGCCAGGGTTACCGAAGCCTATGCCAGGCGCCTGCAGGTGCAGGAAAGATTAACCAACCAGATAAGGGACTGTATACAGGATACACTTGATCCACTGGGGGTGGCGGTTGTAATTGAAGCCCAGCATATGTGCATGCAAATCAGGGGTGTACAAAAGCAACACTCTGTTACAACAACGTCAGCTTTTACCGGTTGTTTTTTAAAACACCTGCCTACCCGTCAAGAATTTACTCATTTAATAGGATCTAATTTACACTAGTATGAAAGCATATGTTTTCCCCGGACAGGGAGCACAATTCAGCGGTATGGGAAAAGACCTGTATGAATCAGATGATAAATTCAGGGAAATGTTTGATAAGGGAAATGATATTCTCGGTTTCGATATAACGGATATAATGTTTAACGGGACCGACAGTGACCTGAAGCAAACTAAGGTGACCCAGCCGGCCATATTTCTTCATTCCACAATACTGGCTGAAGCCCTGGGTGACAAATGTGTGCCTGATATGGTTGCCGGTCATTCCCTGGGTGAGTTTTCTGCCCTGGTGGCAAACGGCACCCTCAGGTTTGAAGACGGACTAAGGCTGGTGGCCCAACGGGCACATGCGATGCAGAAAGCTTGTGAGACAAGACCATCAACCATGGCTGCAATCATAGGCCTCGAGGATAACATAGTGGAAGAAGTGTGTGAATCAATAGATGACATAGTAATACCTGCCAATTATAATTCACCCGGCCAGATTGTAATTTCAGGATCTGTTGAAGGTGTAGACCAGGCCATAGAGATCTTAAAACAAAAAGGTGCCCGTATGACAGTTAAGCTTGCAGTTGGTGGTGCCTTCCACACCCAGCTAATGGAACCGGCCAGGCTCGAACTGGAAAAGGCTATCAATGAGACCCACTTTTCTGATCCTTCATGCCCGGTTTACCAGAATGCTTCTGCCAAAGCGGTAAGCAACCCCAATCAGATCAGGGCCAACCTGGTGGCACAGCTCACTTCACCTGTGAAATGGACACAGACAATACTCAATATGATAAGGGATGGAGCCGATCACTTCACTGAAGTAGGGCCCGGAAATGTATTGCAAGGATTAATAAAGAAAACTGACAAGACAGTAGCAGTGGATTCGGCCAGCAAATTTGTTTAAGCATTATAAGCATTTGTTGTATTATTACCTTTATCTTTCCCTGGCTTCATTATAACACCCTTATGTATCCTGCCGTCGATCATTATACTCAAGGGTTTATCAAACCTTACATGCCTAATATATTCATCCTGGTAAACATGAGGGGTATTATTCAGGAAGTCAACATCATAATAACCATCATCAATAAACGGATTTATAGTGAAGTAGCCCACCCTGAAAGATGTTATATTCTGAAAGAAATGTGTACCCTGGCTTGGATCTATACGGTAATTGGGCAATCCTGATTCAACTATTACCCTTGCCTGAGATATATGTGGCCACTTAATAGGTATACCAAGCCAGGGGTCTGTTGATCCCCAGCGACCCGGTCCTATCAGGACATAATTCTTAGCATCCTTTATAAATTCCCTGTTGATCTTATCAATTACGTCAACCATCTTTTCATTATTGACTGCTTTGAATGATTCAGGTTTAACATAAATAAGGTCATAAATACCTCTTATCCTGCCGTTGCCAAGTGCAGAATCGGACATGATAATGGTGTCTTCTTTATTCACTTTTTCCAGATCTATTTTACCTGACTGGTCACTTTCCACAGTAGGTCTTATCTGGAGGAAGTTAAAAATATTGGGAAGGCTTGATTCGGTTTCGAGATTAGCCGCAAATTCAATCTCAACAGGGTTACCCATTTCCTTCTGCCCCAGTTCAAGGAGGAAATCCAGCGCCTCAGCCAGTGGAAATGAACTGTATTTAAGGATATTATCAAATGTTATTATTCGTTTACCCTTAAGAGAGATGCCGGGCCTTATAATATTATTATGGAGGTCGTATGTTGAAGCAACTTTCTTTAATGTGCTCTTACTGATATCATCATTTATTTTAAGCTTTTTGATATTTACCCCGTCATCAACTGAAGGAACAAAGCTATCAGTATCGAGGTCAAGGGCATAATAAAGTTTCTGGGTTTCTTTAAGAGTTGTAGACGGTGAACTAAGCTGTAACACTTTTGCAGGGTATTTCGGGGAGAAACGAAGCGACACCCCGCCATCAACTATAAGTTTCCCCAGTCCCATTGCAATATTGGCTATTCCATCCTCAGCTTTTTCCGAGCCTATAGGATAAAAATTGATTGACCGTGCCACGCCGGACAGAGTGGGGTAATAGATATTATCATGCCTGTTACCACATACCTCCTGGATAATAATTCCCATTTTCTCTTCGTCAATTACATTTGCAGTTGCAGTCATATAAGCTTTGCTACTCTTATAATACACAGAGGCATATACTTCTTTTATTGCATCTGAGAGCATCTTCACCATCACAGGATTATCGCCGACACGTGGTAACATATAGGTTGAATAAATACCTGCAAATGGCTGGTAGTGGCTGTCTTCAAGCTTACTGGACGATCTCACGGCCAGGGGATATGTTCTTGAAACCGACAGGAAGGCATACAGGTCCTGGTATACCCACCCCGGAAGTTCAGCATCCACGAACTTTTTCAGTATTTCTTCATCGGGCAGGTCACTTATTCCAACCGAGTACAGGTTGTTTCTCTCCATAAATTCATCGAATACATCGGTACTGAGCACAACGGTACGGGGTATTGTAATAAGTGTTCCAGGGTATTTATGGAATAATTTCTTTTTCTTAATAAGGCTGTTAATGAAAGCAAGGCCCCGGGCTTTGCCCCCTATTGATCCTTCACCTATCCTGCTGAAAATCTGATATTCATCGAAAGTATTACGGTCAAATTTAGCAATTACACCCCTGCCCTTACCCAGCCTGAAGCTTGAGATTGCCACATAGATAAACCTCCTCATATCTTCCATTGAGTCAAAATCTTCCATTTTGATAAACTTGAAAAGCTGTGCAACAGGGAACAGCGCCCTGGCATTCAGCCACTTAGAAAAATGGTTTCGCTCAGCATGATAGAAAAGAGATTTATCGGAAAGGGTTAGTAGTTTTTGCTGGAAACTCTGCAGGTCGGTAGCAATACCGATTGTTTCCATGGTATCCGGATCTCTGAAAATAAAAGGCCCAAATGCCAGGTTCTGGATAATAAAATTTCTCAGTTCTATTGAGAGATTCTTGGAATACTTATTCAAGAATCCCACTTCCAGTTCATCGGCGATTTTTTTTGATTTAATATCCGATGATTGAAGGAGTAATGGCATATTGCTTTCATCCTTCTTTATTAATTTAATGAGGTCAATCCCGGCATCATCCTTTAGCTTACCTTCTTTCTTATAGGAGATATCGGAGATTATTCCCAGCAAATTGTATTTATATTTTTCATATAGGGCTATAGCATCCTCATAATTTGTAGCCAGTAATATCTTGGGACGACCCCGCATTTTCAGCATTTTCTGGTGCGGATTAAGTGCTTCCTGCTGAAAATCCCTTGACTGTTTAAGAATTATTTTATAAAGGTTTGGCAAGTAAGTAGATATATAACGTATTGAATCTTCCACAAAAATTATGGCCTGTACACCCACTACTTCAATATCATGCTCGGCATTCATCCTGTCTTCCAGCAGTTTGATAATAGCCAATAGAAGGCTGGCCTCACCCAGCCAGCAAAAAATATAATCAACAGCACTGAGATCTTCCCTCTGCAACCGCAGTGATACTTCACGGGAAAAATAGGTAAGGGCAACAATAGGGGTGGAAGGGCATTTACCTTTTATCTTACGTGCAATGGCAAAAACATCTTTTTCCCTGAAGTTAAGCATGGAAATAACAAGGTCAATTTTTTCCTCATTCAGGATTTTCATTGCTTCACTTTCACTATCGGTCTGTACAAAAGATGGGGGGTATCTCAGGTTAAGTGATACATACTCATTAAAGATCTGCTCATCGATACGGCCATCTTCTTCGAGCATATAATTATCATAGTTGCTGCATATGATCAGCACCTTATGAATACGCTTCTGCATTAAAAGGTTAAAAGAAGTATCACTAAAGTCATACTTCTGCAATTCCATTATACCTTCAATAAGTGCCATATTAACTACATTCAGTACATTCGATAGTGGAGATTCGTTTTTTACCGTCCATTCTTACTATAAGGGGCGATTTGAACCTTACGTGGTTAAAGAATTTTCCTTTATATATCACTTTTCCCTTTCTCAGCCTGTCCCACTTTACAAACTCATCGGATGATTGCTGATCGATAGAGAAATACCCTACATTCATTGAGGTAACGTTATGGAAGAAATGGGAGCCGAGGGAAGCATCCAGTGGAAAGTCGGGCAGGCTTACTTCCACAATAACTTTGGCTTGCGATATTTGTGGCCAGGCCACAGGAACACCAATAAACCTGTCTCTGGTACCCCAACGGCCCGGGCCGATCAATATATACTTTTTACCCTCTGCTATCATTTTATCGTTTATTGAATCTATTTCCTCGGCCATTGCATCTGTATGAGTATTATCAAATTTATCAGGATCGATGTATATAACATCAGTAATATCATCCACCTTGCCATTCCCCATACTTCTCCGTGATATCAGCAGGCAATCATCTTTGCTAATTTTATCCAGGTTAATATTATATCCTGCACCGCTGCCAACCATTGGTTTTACCTGCAGCAGGTAAAAGTCAGCTTTACCACTTTTCCCCAGGTTAAGATCAACGGCATATTCAATCTCCACCGGGGCCCCGAATGCTTCCTTCACCACATCCAGTACTGTTGCTATTGTTTGGGCCAGGGGTATATAATCATACCTCAATATATTTGCAAAATTTACCACTCTGGGGCCATAAGTATCTATCCCCGGTTCTATAGTATCATTATCAGGGTTATACACCGAAGCACAATGTTTAAGGGTGCCATGCTTCTCAGCGTCAGATATCTCAAGTTTTACCAGGCCTGCACTTTCACCTTCAAGCAAGTTTATTTCTTCCTTTTTCATATCCACGGCATAGAAATAAACCTGGGTATCCTTGGATACATCCTTCTGGGACACTATTTCAAGAGAGGGGTAGCTTGGTGAGAACCTATAGGCTTTTTCACCTTCAACCACATATTGTCCCAGGCCCACGGCAGCAACGGCGAATCCTTCATCGGGTTTCATATGAGCAACAGGGTAAAAATTATATGATTGGGCTGTCCCGCTTATATGTGGATAGAAGGCATCCTCAAACCTGTTACCAACCACTTCCTGCAGGACAATTGCCATTTTTTCCTGTTCGATCATATAGTTTATTGCCTCGAAATATGTACGGGCACTTTTTGAATATATAGATGCGAAGACAAGCTTAATAGCATTCATGATGAGCCTCAGCCTAACTTCAAAATCAGGGTTATTATTCGGCAGCAGGTAGGTACCAAATACACCGGAAAAGGGCTGGCTCATTGAGTCTTCAAAAAGGCTGGATGAACGAATGGCTATTGGCCTGTCCATCAGTTTAAGGAATGACCTCAGCTTTTTTTCAAGGTTATAGGAAAGGTTGCTGTTCAGGAATTTTCTTTTAAGCTGTTCATAGTCCTTTTCTTCCTTGATAACGGAGCGCAGCTTGTTTGTTTCTATAAAAAGGTCAAACTCATCTGTCCCGATTATTATTGTAACCGGGCTTTTTATGTTTATCCCCGGAGTGAGTTTACCCAGTTCAAAGCCATATATCAGGGTATTAATAAAAGCCAACCCTCTGCCTTTACCCCCGAGTGAACCGCTGGTAAGGCTTACAACGTTGGTTTCATCTATAGCTGCTGACTCCACGTAGTTTACCACCTTCCCCTTGTCCAACTCTCGCCGACGCTTGGATATAAGGCCAAGCAGAAAATTCCTCAGTTCTGAAAGGTTGGAGAAATCACTTATCTTCATGGGGTTGATGATCTTGGCAATCTTAACCTCACCTCTGGCCATAAGCCATAGCGAGAAATGATTCTTCATCGCATGGTATACAAGTGAATCTTCAGGTATTGTTTTAAGGTATTGCTCAAATTCATTCATCGACTTGGCTACTGCAATCTGCCTTCCCATATTATCCCGGTATACAAAATGTCCAAATCCGAGGTAATAATTAATAAATGATCTGAGATCCTGAAGGAGGCTCTGGGAATTCTTGTTAATAAAGTTTGATTTAAGTGAATGTGCGTATTTTGAATTTTCCGGATCGGATGATTGAAGCACGCTTGGCAGGTTAGGGAGTTCACTTTTGACATACTTAATAAGTTCGTAACCTGCTTTGTCATTCAATTTATTATTTTTCGGGAACCTCATGTCAGATATGACGCACAGCATGTTGTTCTTATACCTGTCGATTATAGCCAGGGCATCTTCGTAGGTTGTTGCGAGCAATATTTTTGGTCTGGCCCTCATTTTGAGAACCTTGTATAACTCGTCGGTACTCACATCTTCTATCAGATGTCTTGTTTGCTCCATCACCAGGGTATACAGTGTAGGCAGGTAGCTTGAATAGTATTCAGCCGAGTCTTCCACCAGCATAATAACCCTCGTCAGGCCCTTCCTGGTATCATTTTCAACATTCACCCTGTCTTCAAGAAGCTTAACCATGGCAAAGAAGACCCGTGTTTCACCTGTCCATACAAAATATTCATCAAAGGGGTATCCCCTGTCTCTTTTTTTCTTTACATAGGCCACATCATCCTGGCTGCTCAGCAATAGAAAAGTAGGTATATAGGGGTATTTTTGTTTTATTTTGAGGCATAGCTTCATGGGATTTTCCTTTTCTACCCCCAGCATCACTATAATAAGGTCGAAATGTTTAGACCTGAGTCGTTCCATTGCTTCTTCGAGTCCGGAAACACCTGTTACCCTAGGCATAGAGGTAAGGTTAAGCTGGTGATATTCACCGAAAATATATTCCGAGAACCTTCCTTCGCCTTCTATTGAATAAGCATCATACAGGTTTGCCACCAGCAATATTTCCTTCACTTTAAAGGGCATGAGGTCGTGGAAGATATCCCGTTCAGCATTATATCTTTCCAGGAAGCGCTGCAGGAGTTGACGGGATGAAGTTACTGGTTTTGCTGTATCATCCATGGTGACCGTTTCAGGGATATTCATCATTTCCCTTGCAAGCGAACTATTTATAAAGCCCGTGAGCAGGCTTGCCAGGTTTTCAATAAGATCTTTTTCCTCTTCAAGGAAGACACCAAAATCGCTTGGTTCAAATTCCCGGCTATAAAATACTTCTATTGAGCCCCTGACGTTATTTATTGTCTTAAATTCCTGTCTCAGTACCCACTTGGTTTCTTCAAAATTTGTTGTCACAAATACTTTGTTGCCATATTTTATCCTGGCAACGGTAAACTCAGGATACTGCCATGCGTGTGGCAGTGTATGAACCACTTTTTGCAATGTTTCATCAATTGACTTCCCTTCTTTAAGGATGGCGGTAGTACGGTTTATGCAGGCCAGTTCCTTAAGACGTTCCTGCTGGTCATGCAACAATTGTTTATACCCGTTACCCTGAATTTTACCCATACGGAAGCAAGTTATTAAACCATCTAAAGATACCTCTTTATCAAATAAAAAAAAAGGTGTCCCTAAGAACACCTTATGATAAAAGGAGTTAATTCTCCCCTATTTTGATTCCCATGTTGACCCACTACGCAGCAGTTCGTCAACATTCTTTATCTCCCTGCTTTTCTGCACTTTAGTTATCTGTCCTTTTACGGACATGTCATAGGTGGGGGCTGAGACGCATCGTATAACTCCCATAGCCACAGGGTAACCCGGGTACCTCATATTGGCCAGCATGGTGTGAATACCGGGATTATTTTCTTCACAATCATGCACAAGGATATCTTTTTCAGTGATACCCTTACCCAGCTTTACCACCTTAAGTTTCAATCCATCGAGTTTAAGACCTTTATCCATGTTTTTACCAAATAACATTGGTTCACCCTGTTTAAGAATAATGGTATTTTCTTCTCTTGTTTCCCTGTCAGTAAGTTGTTCATGCACCCCGTCATTGAAAATCACACAATTCTGTAGTGTTTCTACCACCGATGCTCCTTCATGCAGGGCAGCTTGCTTATATACTTCTGTTGAAAGTTGCACATTGGAATCGATGGTACGTGCAAAAAATTTCCCTTTGGCTCCTATTACCAGCTCACCTACAGAAAAGGGCTCTTCAATTGTACCAAACGGTGATGTTTCTGTAACAGCCCCTCTCACTGAAGTTGGAGAGTACTGTCCCTTTGTCAGTCCGTATATCTCGTTATTAAACAGGATGATATTGATATCTATATTTCGTCTTATCGCGTGAATAAAATGATTACCTCCGATAGCCATTGCGTCGCCGTCGCCGGTTATCTGCCACACATTAAGGTCAGGATTAGCCACTTTTACACCTGTTGCCAGAGCTGAGGCACGACCATGGATACCATGGAATCCGTAAGTGTTCATATAATAAGGGAATCTCGAGGAGCAACCGATACCAGAGATAAAGGCAAACTTCTCTTTGGGTATCTTAAGTTCGGCCAGTGCCCTTGTAACGGCGGCCAGTATAGCATGATTACCGCAACCGGGGCACCATCTTACTTCCTGGTCACTTTTAAAATCATTCGGGCTATAATCTATTTTTTCTTCAGCCATAATTTATTCCTCCAGTATCTTGATACATTGTTCTTTTACTTCAGCACATATAAAAGGCAATCCCTGGATTTTATTTATTTGTTTAAATTTAAATCCTTCGAATTCCATTCTCAGGTACCTAACGAATTGCCCCGCATTAAGTTCGGCCACTACCAGCTTATTAAATCGTGAAAAGACTTCAGCCGTATTAGCCGGCAATGGGTTTATGTAGTTAAAATGTGCAAGGCTTACTTTCCTGCCTTCTTTTCTAAGTGCCCGTACTGTAGTCAGCAAGTGGCCATATGTCCCTCCCCAGCCTATGAGCAGCATATCGCCTTCATCGTCTCCATAAGTTCTGAGGTGAGGCACCTTAGTTGCTACCCTTGCTACTTTTTCAGCTCTCATTTCTACCATATGTTCATGGTTTTCAGGGATATATGACACTGTTCCCCTCACTGTTTTTTCCAGTCCTCCTATCCTGTGCTCCCTGCCCCTTGTTCCGGGTACAGCCCACTTCCTGCTGAGTTTCTTTTCATCCCGTTCGTAGGGTATAAATTCATCATCTCCTTCACCGACTAATAGTGGTTTTATATCAGGCAGTGAATCCATTGAGGGTATCTTCCACGGTTCAGAACCATTAGCAAGAAATCCGTCTGAAAGCAAAATCACGGGAACCATATGTTCAAGGGCTATCCTGGCTGCTTCAAATGCATATTGAAAGCAATTGGATGGTGTACTTGCAGCTATAACTACTACCGGGCATTCCCCGTTCCTGCCATACAATGCCTGCAGAAGGTCAGCCTGTTCTGTCTTGGTTGGCAATCCTGTAGAAGGTCCTCCCCGCTGAACATCAATAATCACTATTGGCAATTCTGTCATAACGGCCAGGCCCAGTGCTTCTGATTTAAGTGCCAGCCCCGGTCCCGAAGTTGTTGTAACTGCCAGGTTTCCTGCGAAGCTTGCTCCTATAGAAGTACAAATACCGGCAATCTCATCTTCAGCCTGGAAGCTTTTTACACCAAGGTCTTTTCTTACAGCCAACGCTTCCAGTATACCGGTAGCAGGCGTGATGGGGTAGGACCCAATAAATAATTCAAGGCCTGCTTTCTCTGCCGCAGCAAGTAAACCCCAGGCTGTAGCAGTATTACCGTCAATTGTACGGTATAATCCTTTTTCAATGCTTGCAGGTCTGACCTTATAAATAGGTGCCATGACTTCTATAGTCTCGGCGTAATTATACCCTGCCCGCAATACTGCTCTGTTGGCTTCTATTATCTTTGGCCGTTTGCTGAACTTATTTTTGAAATATTCTTCGGTATATTTCAGGTCACGCCCAAACAGGAAGTAAACCATACCCAGGGCAAACATATTTTTGGTACGTATAACCGTTTTAGGATCAAGACCATGATCTTTAAGGGTTTCCTTAACCATTGAGGAAATCGGTGCAGAGATAACATTATACTTATCCAGTTGATCTTCCCCTATAGGGTTACTGGTATAACCGGCTTTTTTAATATTTTTATCAGTAAAATTATCTTCATCAAGAATAATTATACCTCCCTCGCGGATATTGTTAGCATTGGCTTTTACTGCCGCGGGGTTCATAGCAACAAGAATATCTGCATAATCACCCGGTGTATTTACCTCCGAATGCCCCACATGTACCTGGAAGCCTGACACTCCACCTACTGTCCCCTGGGGAGCCCTTATCTCAGCCGGGTAGTCCGGGAAAGTAGACAGGTCATTACCAAAAAGGGCTGATGTATTGGAAAATAAAGTTCCGGTGAGCTGCATTCCGTCACCCGAATCTCCCGAGAAACGTATAACAACATCTTCTCGTTCGACGACACGCTCATTCTTATTCATAGTTATGATTTATATATTCACTACAAAAGAACAGTTCAATTAGGTCTAAAAATAAATGCATACGAAGACCTTTGATTTTCATATGCATCGGAAAGCTTTAAGTATGCGTTTTCTATAATTTTCGATACTTTTAAAAATTGCAGTTGTCTATAATGCAAAATTAAGTAAATTCATTTGTGAATATTAAACATTTATCACTTTTTTTAAACATGATTTTGGTCATGTTTTAACAGTTGTAAGAATCTGTCAGACAAGTGCCGCAGTCAGAAAATTTCAGTTCCAGATATCGGCCACTTCGAGATTAATATCGCCACCTTCAAAGAACATCCTTGCTATTCTCCCGAAGTAAGGTGTATAATCAGAAACAAAGAATTTATCATCTGTTCTTTTCCCCCCGGGGTTAAGCATATGATTGTCTTCCAGCATTTCCCTCAATTTCAAGGCGACCACCCTAGCCGAATCGACTACTTCGATATCAAAATTATAAAACTTGCTTATCTGGTTCCTTATGAGTGGATAGTGGGTACATCCCAGTACCAGTGCCTGTAAATTAGTAAGATTTTCATCAGAGAGGTAAGTTCTTATTATGGCATTTGAAATATCATCAAAAATAAAGCCTTCCTCTATCATAGGTACAAGCAAGGGTGTAGAGAGGGAAACAATCTCACAGCCGGGTGCTTTTTCCTTAAAACCTGACTCATATGTCCCTGAGCTTATGGTTCTCTTTGTACCTATCACACCCACCCTTGAATAATCTTTTGTTGCAATGTAGTCTATTACAGGACTTATAACATCAAGCAATAAAACCTTCTGTTTATATTCTTTCTTCAAGACTGAGTAAGCCGAAGCAGAAGCGGAGTTACATGCTATAAGGATAAGCTTAGCACCATGATCCAGAAGGAATTCAGTAATTTTCCTGCTATAGTTAATTATTGCTCTTTTCGATTTATCTCCGTATGGGAGATGGGCGGTATCCCCGAAATATACGAGTTCCTCATCGGGGAGGATCTGCTTAATGGCATGAGCCACGGTTAATCCCCCCACTCCGGAATCGAATACTCCAATAGGCTTTTCATTGAGGCTTTTCATAATGAAAAAAATGACCACCCTCCACGGATGGTCACCTGTATTTGATTGACAATATTTACTCTATGCCAAGCTTGGCCTTAACCTTATCCAGAATATTTTCACTTTCCGTTTCATCAAAATAGATGATTGGCCCACGTGCAAGATCAAAAATGTAAGTAAAACCTCCTTTCCTGGCTACATCTTCGATAGCTTTTTCAGCTTTCTGGATAACCGGCTGCATAAGTTGCATCTGTTTATTCTGGAACTGCTGGTCGGCATTCTGTTGAAAATTTGTTATTCTCTGCTGTAAACCCATCAACTCTTCTTCTTTTGTCTGGCGTACCAGATCAGAGAGTTTATCGGCTTCATTGGTATACTCATTGAGCTTATTATTGTATTCAACCTGCATTATTTCGAGCGTATTCTGCAGTTCGGTCCGCAGTTCTTCCATTTGAGTGATGATTGTGTCCCTTTCCGGCATTATTGAGAATAGTTCATCAGAATTAATATGTCCGAATTTATAATTCTGTGCTGATACATTCTGGCCGAAAGAAAAAACCATCGTCAACGCCATTAATCCAATTAGTCTCTTCATTGTTCTCATTTTAATATTTGATTTTATCCCTGCAAATGTAATTAATTAATTCGTATAACCTAATTTTTCAAGTACTTCATCACTAAGGTCATACCTTGGATCGGTATACAACATATTCATTCCTGCCGAGGTATCGAATATAACAGCGTAATTACCATCGGCTGCAATTTCTTTCACTGCATTATAAATTTCATCCTGTATAGGTTGTATAAGTTCCTGACGTTTTTGGTATAATTCGCCTTCAACACCAAAATATTTATTTTGAAGTTCTTTGGCTTCCTGTTCTTTATTGATGATTTCTTCTTCACGTTTTATCTTGGCTTCACGTGACAGCAGAACCACTTCATTCTGGTAGTTTTTATACATTTCTTCCACCAGGTCATAAGCTTCGGCTATTTCCTGTTCCCATCCTTTTGACAGTTCATCGAGTTTTTCCTGTGCTGCCTTATATGACGGGATGTTATTAAGGATATATTCCGTATCGACAAATGCATATTTCTGTGCTAATGCTGTGCCCGTCAGAAATATCATAGCTGTAAAAAGTAAAGTTATTTTTTTCATGTCTAATAGTTTTAATTGTCTAAAATTGTTGTCCCATTACAAAATGGAATTGTGACCCGGCCACATCCCTTCCGGGTACCGGGTCAAAACCGTAAGCCCAGTCAATACCCAGCAAGCCGAACATCGGAAGGTTGGCACGCAAGCCGACTCCTGCTGACCTGTGCATCTTGAATGGGTTAAATTCTTTAAGCTCATACCAGGCTTTCCCTGCTTCAAGAAATGTAAGCACATAAATTGTCGCCTGTGGATTGAGTGTCAGTGGATACCTGAACTCGAAGGTAAGCTTTGAATAAACATTACCTGAGTATACAGTTTTATCATCTTTTACGATGGTTGGGGTAAGGCTTCCATTTTCGTATCCTCTCAGTGCTATTACATCACGCCCATAAAAGCTATAGCCTGTCATGCCGTCTCCACCGAGGTAGAAATTCTCAAAGGGAGATGGGCCAATGTCTTTATTATAATGTCCCAGGTAGCCAAATGATACTCTTGTATTAAGTACAAACTTATCAAACAACTCATAATAATAATCCCCTTTAAACAGCCATTTATGGAATTCTATCCACCTGTACTTCTCCTGATCGTTGGCATTTGAATAGTCTTTACCGGAAATTAATGAATAAGGAGGAGTCATCTGTAACGACAGGCTGAAGGAGGAGCCCCTGCGGGGATAAATAAGGCTCGGTGCGGTTGAGAATCGCGTGAGTCTTGTTGTTAATGACAGCATGTTAGCCTCACCGTTCCTGAACAAGAAGTTATAATATGAGTAATTATTAAGGCTGTACCTCTGGTATCCCAGTTCAGAAAACAGGCTAAAGTAATTATCAGGCCATTCGAGTCTTTTACCGAGGCCTGTTGTTACTCCATCGATGATCATTGACTGCCTGCTTTCCACTCCTTTTCTGTCACCATTGGTCATAAGGGATCGGTAGGCTGAAACAGAAAATGTATTTGGTTTTTTGCCCCCCAGCCAGGGTTCCACGAAGGAGATATTATATGACTGGTAAACCCGTCCGTTCGACTGTGCCCTGAGGCTCAATGATTGTCCGTCGCCGCTGGGGTAAGGTCTCCATTCCGATGGTTTAAAGAAATTCTTCATCGCAAAATTATTGAATCTCACTCCCACCGTTCCGACTAACATACTGGCACCCCAGCCACCTGATATTTCAAACTGGTCATTAGCTCTTTCTTCCAAATCATATTCAAGGTCGACAGTACCCTCTGCCGGATTCATCAGAGGCTGCGGGTTGATCTTTTCGGGATCGAAATGACCCAGCACCGCTATCTGACGTGCCGATCGCATAATAGCATCTTTACTGAAAAGGTCCCCCGGCAATGTATACAATTCACGCCTGACAACGTGTTCATTTGTACGGGTATTACCTTTTATAATAACCTTTTCAAGGGTAGCCTGTTCGCCTTCCTGTATCCTTATTTCCAAATCTATGGTATCATTCTGCACATCTGTTTCTACGGGCATGAGGTTCGAGAAAAGATAGCCGTTGTTAAGGTAAAGTGAGGATACCGCATCCTCTTCATAGTTCAGTCTGTCATTGAGCAGGGTCTGGTTATAAACATCCCCCTCATTTATATTAAGGACTTCTGAAAGCAATCCTTTGGGATATATGCTATTACCCACCCAGTCAATATTGCCAAAACAGTACTGGTCGCCCTCGTCTACCATGATAGCCATTACAACCCGATCTTCAGACACATCCATAACGGTATCATTGAGTATTCGGAAATCGCGATAGCCATTTTCATTATAAAAAGTAATGAGGCTTTCCTTATCTTCTTCGTACAGATCTTCAACGTATTTTGAAGCCTTAAAAATATTCAGGTTTTTCTTCTTTGTATTTTTCATCACCCTCCTGAGCCTTCCATCAGAAAATACCTCATTGCCTTCGAAGACTATATCACTGATCTTCACCCTTTCATTTTTATCAATATGCACATTCAGTTTAATGCTGTTGGGGTTTACGGGATCGTCTTTCTGGATTAATCGTACTTCGGTATTCAGAAATCCCTTTTCAATAAAATGATCCTTGATTATAGATTTTGTATTTGAAAGTACATGGTCAGTAACCTGGCTTCCGCTTATCAGGTTAACCTTATCAATGATATTCTGTATTTCGTTTTGTTTAATACCATAATATTCAACGGATGATATGCGCGCTCTTTCCCCGAGGTAAATATCAAGGAATATTGTATCAGATTTAATATCTGTTGCCGTTATTTTCACTTCGGAGAACAAGCCCTGATCCCAGAGCTTCTGGACAGCCTGGGTTATTACTTCGCCCGGCACGAGTATTCTTGAATATTTTCTTATTCCTGACAGGCCCACGATAGCATTTGTATCAAGATATTTGACCCCTGACACCGTTATATCACCAACCACATACTCCCCGGGATCCATATAGTCCATTATTTCTATATCTTCCTGGGCCAGTATTTTCACTGGTGATAAACATATTATTATTGCTGTCAGTAATATTGAAAATCTTCTCAACATATCAGTCCTTGTTTTCATGCACCTGTTCACTGGTTTTTCCAAATCTTCTCTCTCGTTTCTGATATTCAATCAAGGCCTTATATAATTCTTCTTTACCAAAATCAGGCCAAAGTGTTTCTGTGAAATATAATTCACTGTATGCTATCTGCCATAGCAGAAAGTTGCTGATGCGTAATTCACCACTTGTCCTGATAAGCATTTCCGGATCAGGTATATCCTTTGTTGTAAGGTAATTCTCAAATATTTTATCATCAATATTTGCAGGGTCTATTTCCCCTTCTTTTACTTTATAGGCTATATCCTTCACCGCCTTCACCATTTCCCACCGCGAGCTATAGCTGAGGGCAACAACCAGGGTCATTCCATTGCACCGGGAGGTTTGCTCCAGGGTATCATCCAGGCTTTTCCTCACCTGAGTTGTAAGCCTGTCAATATCACCAACTACTTTCAGAACGATATCATTTTCTATAAGTTTCCTGGTTTCATTATTTAATGAATTGACCATCAGTTCCATCAGTGCCTCTACTTCTTCCCATGGACGATTCCAGTTCTCAATTGAAAAAGCATATAATGTAAGGTATTCAATTCCTATTTCAGCCGCTGCTTCAATAATTTCCCTTACTGCATCTACACCTTTTGTATGTCCATAATTGCGATCCTTACCCCTGTGCAGAGCCCATCTGCCATTACCATCCATTATGATGGCAACATGTTTTGGCAAGCTTTTCAAATTTATATTGCCTTTAAGAGACATTACCTGTGTTTCTTATATTTATCATCCCAATAATCACCATAAGCAGGGCAACTCAGCATGTTATGGAACATTTTCCATGTAAATGTCACCCCTGAAAACATATACCAATCATTATTATGTGTCCACACATGATGATCAGAGTCAATATTGTCAATTAAGCCGTCAAAGTTATCATAAAATGTTTTACGAGCGCCATATTCGAGCTCTAATCCCAAATTTTTATAAATATTTACTTTGATTCCAAGCGAAATCGGGATAATAGGGGTATAGGTAAGGTCTTCATTATTCAGGAAGCATACCCCCGCTCCGATAGCAAAATAAGGAGAATAATCCCACCATTTACCTGTTGTTGCATAGGGCAGAAAATTGAATTCGAACTGGGCAGACCATTCGAATATTGTAGTTTCAAAGGATGCAGCACGTGCCTGCTGAAAGTTATTATTGAAGTCGAGGTCGTTTGCCTTTATTCTTCCGTAGGAAATATTGGTTTTCAGTGCGTGCCGGGGGTGAAAATTATACCGGTACATTATTCCCACGGCAGGTGATGAGCCGTAAAAGTATCTCTCCGGGTTAATATCGCCCATATAACAGGAAAGTCCTCCGAAAACGCCATAATCTGATTTTAGTTGAGCGTTCAGAGGAATAAAAAATATAAACATCAAAACAACCCAAAAGCACCTCTTCATGTAAACAATATTCTGTATTTATTACTTTATTACTTTCTAAAAGTCGGTAATCCTCTCTCCGATGTTTTCAGTTTATGAGTATAAACAAAAGTCATAAGGTAATAAACGTCATTATGAGTTGAATATTGCGAGGTATAACCGTCAATATAATCTGACGTGGTATATCTTAATCCGAGATCAACGCCAATCATTGAATTAGGCCTGATCAGGTAATTAAACCCTAATCCTATCGGTATTGCAAGAGCCACACCTGAATTTTTTATATCACGTTCATCCAGGGCATCATTTGGTTTAGCATTAAAAAAAGCGGGGGCCAATCCTGTATAGATATATCCATCCAGCTTGGCCAAAACGGAATTAAATATCCTGTCACCTTTAATAAACCTGTAACTGCTCTCTGCATTATTTTTGAGGAAATAATATTCACCTTTTACCAGGGGTTCAAATAAGGTTATGGACGATTCGTAGCCTCGGTTAACGTTGCTGCCTTTAACATCTGAGGCATGCATTACGGCAAAATTAATGTCGAATGTAATTCCGACTCTTTCCTCTATCCTGTATCTCATACCTGCTTTCAGATTAAAGCGAGTTTGTTTAATCAGTACATCCTTTAAACCTAATGCATTTTCACCGATGCTAAAACCTCCAATATCGCCAAGAACCTGGGCTGTACCTATTCCTCCATATATTTCATATCGTCTAAGCTTCCATAACTGAGCATTGGCAACCGGGTTCAAGAAAATGAATAATAACAGTAGCAGGAAAACCCGTTTCATAATAATGTGTATAGATTATTACTGATACAAATATAATAATCCATGAATAACAATCCTAAAAGAATGAATTAAAAAAGATAATCAATTTCTCCGGTCGGCTCCCCACATCAATTTATTTCGCAGTGTACTGAAAAAATCCTGCCCCTCCACGTTGATGGTTTTTATTGTATAATCAGCCTTTGATATAAGCAGTTTCTTGAAGAAGGGTAAGCGGACCGATCTGAAATCACATGTTACCAGGTACTCGGGGCTTCTTCCTTCAACTTCCATTCGCAACCTGCTGGTACCGGGAAGGACTATGGGCCTGACACTCAATGTATGTGGTGAGAGGGGTGATATAATAATGCTTTCATCAGAAGGTGCCAGTATAGGGCCACCTGTGCTCATATTATATGCTGTTGATCCTGTAGCCGTAGATATTATCAAACCATCAGCCCAGTAGGCATTAAGGTAGAGGTCATCCACAAATACTTTAACCATTATCATATTAAGGTCGGCTTTCTGTATTGTAATATCATTAAGAGCTACATTTGAGGTGCCAAGAATACCGGATGGTTCGGTGAGTTCAATCAAATAGCGGTTGATAAGAGTATATTGACGCCTTACGATTTTTTCCAATGATCCGGTTATATTATCATGAATATTAGCCAGGAAGCCCATCCTGCCCGCATTTACACCCGCAATGGGGATCCCCGAATCCCTTACCTGCAAGACAGTCTCAAGGAAAGTACCATCGCCTCCCACGCTGAGTACAAGATCGGGTTTAAGATTCTCTTTATAAAGGTTCCTGAAAATCTTGTAAGAACCCTTAGCAACAAGCCTTGCCAGATTTTCGTGCAGCAGTACATTTAAATTATGAGATTTCAGAACTGACATGATATTGCTTAAGCAGGAAGCCGTGGTTCTACCATTGTCAGATCCAAAAATTGCAATTTCTTTAAGCATTGATAATGATTTTAAATATCCAGATATCTCATGAAGGAATCAAAGCGGTCAGAATAAAAGTTATCCATATCATCTTCATGACCATGCCATGCCGTTACTTCGTACTCAAAACGCTCAAATGTCCTTATTATAGGCATCAGGTTATTGGTATTGAGTTTAATGGTAACCTCCATCCTGGTGGATTCAGGAGGTGAAGAAATATAAAGGTTCAGAATCTTTGCATCATTGCTTTCAATTATCTGTGCTATCTGAGAGAGGGTATAATCATTCTGTAATATATCAAGTACTATCAGCCCGCCCGGTTCCGTGAGTGATGACATCTTAGCCAGCTCTGAAATAAGGTCACTAACCATTATTACTCCTTTGTAGTGGTTATGGTCATCAAGAACGGGAACGACCGACAGCTTAAGCCTGGCAGCAAGGCTTATGACATCAAAAATATGCTGATCGAGCCTCACATAAGGTTTTATTAACGAGAGTTTGTGATTACCAATAGACTGTTCGGGATCATTGAGATCATAAATATCGGTATCGGAAATAAGACCAAGGAACTCAAGATTATTAACTATGGGTAAATGGGATATTCGGAATACTTCCATCCAGTTAAGAGCTGTCTGACCGGTATCCGAGGTTTTTAATGCAGATACTACTTCCGATATAAGTTCTTTTGCCAGCATTGTTATTCCTCTTTCTGTTTTTCTTTTGCGGTTAATTAATATAATACATCTAAAGTACGGAAAAAAATATTTATTGTTGTTTTATTCATTTGTTATATGAAAATTTGTATAAAAGGAAAAAATTATGACAAAATTAAGTGTTAATATCAATAAAATAGCTACCATAAGAAATGCCAGGGGAGGTAATATCCCCGATGTACACAAGGCAGCTATGGAATGTGAAAGATATGGTGCTGACGGAATAACAGTGCACCCCAGGCCCGATGAAAGACATATAAGCTATGAGGATGTCAGGACTATAAGACCCGACATAAAAACAGAATTCAATATTGAAGGAAATCCTTCAGATAAATTCATTGACCTTGTATGCGAGGTTAAACCTCACCAGGTAACACTTGTTCCTGATCCTCCGGATGCCCTTACTTCAAATACGGGATGGGATACTATCAAGCACAGCGATTTCTTAAAAGATATTGTAAGAGTTTTTAAAGACAAGGGCATTCGCACTTCAATATTCATTGATCCTGATGTTTACATGATAGAGGTGGCATTGAATATAGGATGTGACAGGCTTGAACTATATACGGAGTCATATGCCTCGGGCTACCCTTCTGATCCTGAAAAAGCCATTGCTCCTTTTATCACGGCAGCTACAGCAGCCAGGGAACTGGGACTGGATCTGAATGCGGGCCATGACCTCAACCTTGATAACCTGAAATATTTCTCGGAGAATATACCATGGCTGAAAGAGGTTTCAATTGGTCATGCACTGATATCAGATGCCCTGTATTATGGCCTGCAAAATACTATCGGCATGTACAAGAGACTGCTTGTAAAAGAATAAAAACACAATACCCCCCGATGAAGTTATTTTACCGCGAATACGGCGATGGATTCCCCCTGGTAATACTTCATGGTTTATATGGGTCATCAGATAACTGGATTTCTATTGCCCGGGAACTTTCAGATACCTACAGAGTAGTATTACCCGACCAGAGAAATCATGGCCAGTCACCCCATGATCCGGTTCATACCTATGAAGCAATGAGCGAAGACCTTCATGAGCTGGTGCTCAGTCTTGATATAGACAAATTTATCCTGGCGGGTCATAGTATGGGCGGGAAAACAGCCTCATTCTTCGCCAGGCGATGGCCCGGTTTGCTTTCAGGATTGGTAATAATTGATATATCCCCTTTCAAAACCAGACCCGAAGATAACATATCCAACAGCATACACACTCGTCTATTAAAAAGAATGAGCGAAACTGATCTTTCATTAATAGAAAACCGGGAAGAGGCTCATAATATTTTCAAAGATATAATACCCGCGTTGAAAGTGAGGAATTTCCTGTTAAAGAACCTGCGCAGAGACAATAAGGGCAATTTTAAGTGGAAGATTAACCCCCCTAAGCTTTATGACAACCTGGAAAATATATTTGACGGATTAGAAATACCGGTAAGCGGGAATGTTGATCCTGTTACCGGCTTCCCGGTTTATTTTCTCAGGGTTATGGACTCGGATTATATGAATGAGAAGGATTATGATCTCATACAGAAAGTTTTCCCGGCAGCTGAAATAATCGAGGTAGCCGGCTCCAGTCACTGGATACATGCAGAAAAACCTGAGATTATAATTAAACTGTTCAGGGAAAATTTCCCGGCTTAAGCACCAAATTGTGTCACAGATTCTATTTTTCCCTGTGGTATAGGCTCACAATTCCTGAATTTCAGGAAGACCTGTACAAGAGCAACAACATCCTTTTCGCAGTACCTTGCTATCCTTGTAATATCATTTTCCTTCCAGTATGTATCAGCAACCATGGAACCATCAATATCATCCTTTGGAGTAGGAACATTTAAAATGCCCGCCAGCAGCTCAAGGGAGGTATAACTCTTATGATCACCAAATTTCCATAGTTCCATTGTGTCCAGAAGATTAATCTCCCATGGTTTCTTCCCTGCATTATCAAGCAGAGGCGGTATCTTCAGACCATTAATTATCATACGCCTTGCTATGTAGGGATAATCAAATTCCTTCCCGTTGTGGGCACACAGCATTGCATCCTTGTTTGCGCTGAAATTATTGAGCATCACCGAAAAGTCGTCCAGTAATTCTTTTTCATTATGCCCGAAAAATGATTTAAGCCTTAAGGACATATCATTTTCCTGGCCCGCAATATAGCCAACTGAAATACATATTATTTTTCCAAATTCAGCATATATGCCTGCCCTTGAATAAACATCGCCGGCATTTTGGTCCTCGGTTCTGAAATACAGTGATTTCTTTTCCCAGAGTAACTGTAATTCGGGACTCAGCTCTTCATATGATGAAACCATGGGAACAGTTTCAATATCCAGGAACAGTATCCTCGCCGGGTTGATGCTTCTAAGTAATTTCATAGGTTCATTATTATATTAGGCCAAGGCCCATACTTCATTGATGTGGATTTGCTATCTACGACATCATCGCTCACTAAGCTCGCAGTACTCGCTGGCTAATGGCAAGCCCAAACTGCCCGGTTGAAATCCACACCATCAAAGTAAGGCGGCTATGAGTTTAAATATTTTTCTACTGCAGACACAAGCATTTCTATGGCAACTTCATTTTCTCCTCCACGAGGAATAATTATATCTGCATATCTCTTCGTTGGTTCAATAAACTGCAGGTGCGAAGGTTTTACCGTATCATAATACCTGTCAAGCACCATTTTTATATTGCGCCCCCGCTTTTCTATATCCCTCCTGATAACACTTGCAAGGCGGTCATCAGGGTCAGCATCGACAAAGGCTTTTATACGCATCTTCTCCCTCAGTTCTGCATCAGTAAGAACGAGTATCCCTTCAATTATGACGACCCGTGCCGGTTTAACAACGATATATTCATCTGACCTCGTACATGTAATATATGAATATTGTGGCATCTGCACCGTATTTCCACCTGCCAGGTCATCAATATGTTTATTTAGAAGGCTGAATTCGATGGAAGCAGGGTGATCAAAATTTATTTTTTGTCTTTCTTCAAAAGGCAGGTGCCTGTTATCCCTGTAATAAGCATCCTGTGGTATCATTATCACATTTTCATTGCCAAGGAGGTCAATTACCTTTCTTGTAACGGTTGTTTTCCCTGACCCTGTACCACCGGCAATTCCTACAATCAACATATTTTATTACTTTTGTTTGCAATAATTTAGTCAAAAATACTAATTTCTGTTAATGATTAAATACAGCACTCTTTTATGACGAATTTATATCCCCTGAAGTTTTTCCCAATCCTAAAAGAAAGAGTCTGGGGAGGCAACAGGCTTTCTGTTGAATACGGTAAAAAGGCAAAGGAAGGATCTAAAATAGGTGAAAGCTGGGAGCTATCGGCTGTACAGGGTGATATTTCCCTTGTGGCAAATGGTTTTCTTGAAGGCAATAACCTTGAAGAAATAACAGAGGTATACATGGGCGATCTGGTTGGAGAAGATATCTTTGAAAAATTCGGCAGGGAATTTCCTCTGCTGGTTAAGATAATAGATGCCAACGAAGATCTTTCAATTCAGGTTCATCCCCCTGATGAGCTGGCAAAAGAAAGACACCACGCATATGGGAAAACCGAAATGTGGTATGTTCTTGAAGCAAGTGATGATGCAGTGATATACACCGGCTTCAACAGGAAAATGACAAAAGAATTATATTTAAAAACCCTGAAAGATGGAAATATTGCTGATATACTGAATAAAGAAAAGCCTCGAGCCGGTGATGTTTTCTTTATACCATCAGGACGTGTTCATGCTCTTGGCAAAGGGGTGGTACTCATTGAGATACAGCAAACATCCGATATCACTTACAGGATATGGGACTGGAACAGGAACGGCCTTGATGGTAAACCACGTGAGCTCCATACCGAACTGGCAGTGGATGCCATTGATTATAATACTTATGAATCCTATAAAACAAGAGTGGAACCCGAATTCAACAAAACTGTCAATATAATTGATTGTAAATATTTTACAACTAATATAATTGAACTTGATAAAAACATCAACAAGGATTATTCTCTTATTGACAGCTTTGTTATATACATTTGTGTTGACGGAAAAGCAAAGCTGGAATGGGAAAATCAAAACATGAGTTTTATGAAAGGCGAAACGGTTCTTATACCGGCCTTGATGGAAAGAGTAGGCATATATCCCGAGCCGTCAGCCAGGATTCTTGAGGTATACATCAGGAAAACCGATGAAAAATAAGCATTTAAAAAACAATAAAATAATGATTAACAGAATCTTTCTCCTCGCCCTGATAATTGCAACGGCTGCCGGTTGCCGGGATGCGGACAATGATAAGAGCCAGGCAGATGAAGAAAAAGCCGCCGACGATGTACAGGTCGTGAAATACTATAACGAAGGCAGGCTTGTGAAGGAAGTGACTTTCAAGGATAGTATAAGAAACGGCATCTGCCGTAATTATTACGACGACGGCAGGTTGAAGAGAACGATATGGTATGAGAACGGGCTTAAGGAAGACACTGCCAAATGGTATTATCCCGAGGGTATGGTATACCGTGCCACCCCTTATAAGAATGATAAGATACATGGCGTACAGACTAAATACTACAAGTCAGGCCGTATCCAGGCCACCCTCCCCTATAAAAACGGGCTCAGGACCCCGGGGCTTAAGGAGTATCTCCCGGATGGAAGGGAAGTGGAATCATACCCCACCATTGAACATACCATAAGGGACCTGACAGATACCCAGGCAGATGCTGTGAGAGTATTCACCCAGCTTAGCAACGAATCAGTAAATGTAAGATTCTACCGGGGCTCGCTCATTGACGGTTCTTTTGAACCTGATAAGTGCACAGATATCACAACATCATCAGGCAAGGGCTTTGTTGAACTCAAGCCCAACAGTGAAAAAGGTAAAGGATACGTTAACATTATTGCAGTATACACGACCAGGTTCAGAAATAAGAAGATAATAAGCAAAAGAATAAAATTACCCTATAATAATTTATACTGATGAACATTGCGATTAAGGAGGGTGAAAAAATTGAACTCAAAACGACAGTCAGAGAAAATGACACTGCAAGAGTCCATGGTTCTGGCCTGCTGGATGTGTACTCAACACCAGCAATGGTGGCATTCATGGAAAAAGCATCTATGGAACTTGTACAGCCATATCTGGAAAAAGGCTATAGCACTGTAGGTATATCGCTGGACATCAGTCATACGAAAGCCATACCTGTTGGAAAGAAGATAAAATGTATCAGCAAATTGAAGGCTGGTGAGGGTAAGCAGCTCACTTTTGAAGTAAAAGTATTAAGGGGAGAGAACCTGGTGGGCGACGGCATACACAAAAGGTATATAATTGAAGAAAAACGGTTTCTCTCAAAAATAAAATAATTCGATGATTATCCGGTCGGCCAGGTTCATTAAAAGCAGTACAAAATTAAATGACTGCCCTGTGGCTGACAAGCCTGAATATGCTTTCATTGGCAGGTCTAATGTCGGAAAGTCATCACTTCTCAATATGCTTGCCGGAAGAAAAAAGCTGGCGAAGATATCATCCACACCCGGAAAAACCCAGACAATAAACCATTTTATCATTAATGACGAATGGTACCTTGCCGACCTGCCGGGCTACGGATATGCAAAAGCTTCAAAATCATCCCGTAAGCAGTGGTCAGGATTGATTGCTGACTATATCACAAAAAGGGGAAACCTGGTGTCGTTGTTTGTCCTTATTGATTCAAGGCACGAACCTCTCAAATCAGATTATGAGTTCATGGAATTCCTTGGCCTTAATGGGATTCCCTTTGCCAGGATATTCACCAAGTCAGATAAAGTTAGTAACAACAGGTTAGAAAGGATCAGGTCTGTTCATGATAAGTTCATGCTCGAAACATGGGAAAGCCTCCCCCCTGCATTCATCAGTTCAGCCGTTACCAAAAGGGGGCGTGAAGACATATTAAAATATATTGAAGAAACAATAACTTTTTTTTAAAAAAGCTACATTAAGGTAAATATGATTTTTGTAGTTTTGCAGATAGCATAAAACCTGTTACTTAAACCGAAACCTCCATGAACGGAAAATCACCTTTGAAGATATTCTCCTGCAGAGCCTCCCGATACATAGCTGATAATATTGCCAAGCACCTTGGAGTAAGGCTGGGTGAGAGCAGCGTAACAGAGTTCAGTGACGGTGAATTTCAGCCCCGTATCGATGAATCAGTAAGGGGATGCTCGGTCTTCATCGTTCAGTCCACCTTCCCTCCTGCTGATAACCTGATGGAACTATTATTGATGATAGATGCGGCTAAAAGGGCATCTGCCTACAAGGTAATAGCTGTAATACCTTATTTCGGCCTGGCACGCCAGGACAGGAAAGACAGGCCCAGGGTGTCAATAGGGGCAAAAGTGGTTGCTGACCTCCTGGAATCAGTTGGAGTCGACAGGGTAATGACCCTCGATCTTCATGCCGACCAGATACAGGGATTCTTCAACGTACCGGTAGATCACCTCTATGCTTCATTCCTTTTTGCCAATTACATTAAGGAAATGAACCTCTCTAATATTACAATCTCCGCTCCCGACATGGGAGGCTCAAAAAGAGCTAATGCTTATTCACGACACCTTCAGTCTGAAATGGTACTAAGCTATAAACTCAGGAAGAAACCAAATGTAATAGAAGAAATATCAATTATAGGTGAGGTAAAAGACAGAAACGTTATTATTATTGATGACATGGTTGATACAGGAGGAACCATGACACTGGCTGCACAGGTAATAAAAGACAACGGGGCAAAAAGTATTAATGCCTTTGCCACCCATCCTGTGTTGTCGGGTCCGGCTTACGAAAGAATAGAAAAGTCACCCATAGAAAAACTAGTTGTTACCGATTCAATACCAAATGTAAGACCGTCACCCAAGATCGAAGTGATGTCTGTGGCAAAGCTGTTTGCTGAAACAATAGATGCAGTTTATCATAATGAATCCATAAGTACTGGCTTTGTTTTTTAACAGTATTTATCCTATATTTGCAGGCCAAATTTTAACTGAAACATTTATTGTCAAACGTGTGATGGGAGATCATAATAAGATGATCTTGAGTAGCACAACAAAAGAAGACAAATGAGAACTCTCGAAATTATTGCCGAGCAAAGAAATCAAACAGGGAAAAAAGAAACAAGGAAAATCAGGAATGAAGGTAATGTGCCATGCGTGATGTATGGAGGTATCGAAGTAATACACTTTCATTCACACGAAAATAATTTTAAAGAACTGGTATATACACCTAATGTTTATATTGTAACCATTAATATAAATGGTAAAAAGTATAAAGGAGTACTTAAAGATATCCAGTTTCACCCTGTCACTGATAAAATAACTCACATCGACTTTATGGAGGTGTTTGAGGACCAACCGGTGACTATCATAGTGCCTGTTAATCTTATCGGTGAATCAGTCGGACTGAAAGGAGGTGGTAAATTAAGGCTTAAGAGAAGGCGGCTGATCATCAAGGGAAACATTGATAAACTGCCCGATAAGCTGGATATTGACATTACCAACCTGGATATAGGCCAGACAATAAAAGTACATGAGCTCAACTATGAAGGTATCGAAATACTTGATCCCCCCAGGGCCATGGTTGTAGCTGTTATTTCATCACGACTTGCAATGAAAGGGATGGAGATTCCTGAAGTTGTTGAGGAAGAAGCTGAAGGTGAAGTAGAAGGTGAAGAGGCCGAAGAAGGAGTTGAAGGCGCTGAAGCTAAAGAAGAGGGAAAGGAAGAAACCGAAAGCACCTAGTACAATCTGTTTAACTATAAAAATCCCATACCTTGAAATACTTAATTGCGGGCTTGGGAAATATTGGTGAGGAATATATCAATACCCGCCATAATATTGGTTTCATAATACTGGATGCCTGGGCCAGAAAATTAAATATTTCTTTTACTGACAGGCGTTATGGTTCTGTTGCTTCCGTAAAATTAAGGGGACGCACCTTTGTCCTGTTAAAGCCATCAACATTTGTCAACAGGAGCGGGAATGCAGTCAGGTACTGGCTGAAAAAAGAAAAGATAGCCGAAGAAAACCTGCTTGTCCTTGTGGATGATCTGTCCATTCCTTTCGGGTCAATGAGGTTGAGAGCCAAAGGAGGAGACGGTGGGCATAATGGCCTTGCGCATATCAACATGATACTGGGGCACGGTAACTATGCAAGGCTGAGATTTGGCATTGGTGATGACTTTATGACCGGTGGTCAGGTTAATTATGTGCTGAGTAAACTAACTGAAGAAGAAGAGAACATATTAAACAAAAGACTTGAACTGGTCTTTGAAATAATTCAGTCTTTCGGTACAATTGGTATTGAACTGACAATGACAAAGTATAATAAAGAGGCAAAATCACTGGATGATGGGGAAGAAAACAGCGGAAGATCAGAGGATTGACAAATTCCTGTGGTCGGTAAGGATATACAAAACAAGAAGCATTGCTACCGGGGCTTGTAAGAAAGGAAGGATAATTATTTACGACATGCAGGTAAAGCCTGCCAGGCTGGTAACACCCGGTGAGATAATTAAAGTTAAAAAGCCACCCGTACTATATACCTACAGTATTAAGGAAATACCTCCATCCAGGGTCTCGGCCAAAATGGTGAATGACTATATTGAAGACCTGACCCCCGAAGAAGAAAAAATAAAACTGGATATGAAGCAAAAAACAAGAGCCAGGTATAGATATAAGGGCTCAGGGCGTCCTACAAAGAAAGAAAGGCGTGACCTTGATAAACTCATGGACTTTTAATTAACAGCTAATTATTTAGTATATTGGAAGGTTTGAATTGAATATTAATACCACCACGGTGATTACATGGTAATGGCCTGACAGGCGGTAAAAAATATTAAAACAGGGATGGGCAAACATAATATTGAAAAAAAATCGGCAGGATACACCCTGGTGAAATTAATTGCCAAAGCCTGGCATAATAATATACATTACAGGAAAATAATAGTTATTGGCAGGGAGAACCTGAAAGACAATTCTCCAAAGATAATTGCTCCAAATCACCAGAATGCCCTGATGGATGCACTGGCAATAGCATGTTCCACGAAAGGCCACCAGATATACCTTGCAAGGGCTGATATTTTTAAAAAAAAGTTTATTGCTTCCATACTTTATTTCCTTAAAATACTCCCCGTTTACAGAATAAGGGATGGATATCAAAGCCTTAAACAGAACAGCGAGATTTTCAGAAAAACAATTGATGTCCTGAAACATAATAAACCACTTGTCATCCTACCAGAGGGTAGCCATGCCGGTTTCAGGCGCTTGCGCCAGCTCAAGAAGGGCATTTTCAGAATTGCCCTGCAAACTGAAGCATCAGAAAATTTCACACTGGGCTTAAAGATTATCCCTGTAAGTCTTGATTTTTCCGACTACCATCGTTTCAGGTCTGTTCTGACTGTTATTTACGGAAAGCCAATTGTTGTAGAGGAGTACAGGGATTTGTATGAAGAAAACCCGCAAATGGCATATAACTCTTTCAGGGACAGATTAGCGAAAGAATTAAAGAAATATATGGTCCATATTGAGTCAGAGGAAGACTACAAAGCTCTTAATGAACTCAGGGAGATAGTGAACGGGAAATATTCCACCAGGACCAGGTATCCCAAAGTTACCAGGGATAAGCAACTGATAAGACAAATGGAATTATTGCAGAAAAAAAATACAGCCCTATACAAAAAGATATGCAAGAGGACAATTAAGATACGAGACCTGGCTGAAAAGCTAAATGTAGGGTATTATCACCTTAACAGAAAAAAACCACGGCTGGTATTCCAGGCCCTTGCAATTACGGGCCTGATTGCATTATCGCCATTTTTCATAGCCGGCTGGATATTAAATTATATTTTTTATAAAATACCAAAACTACCACTTAAGAGTATAAAGGATACCATGTTTCATGGTTCAATACGCTACGCAATATCACTTGTACTGGGTATAATTTTCTTACCTGTTTATGCTGTTATAGCTTTCTTACTCATACCACAGTGGTGGTTAGCACTTATTGTTATACTGTTAATAATACCGGCCGGGATATTTGCATGGAATTATGTTCTTATGTGGCAGAAATTACTTGAAAGGATAAGAGTCAGAAAATACGTAAACAGGAATAATAAAGAATACAGACAGCTCAAGGAAGAATATTCATGCCTTTTGGATGACATTAGCAAGTTAAGGGAATGAAATACACCAACAAAGTATTCTGGGTGACAGGTGCTTCATCGGGTATAGGCAAAGCGCTTGTTTTCGAACTTCTGGACCGCGGAGCCACCGTAATAGCCTCATCTAACAAAGCCGATGAACTTGAAGCATTAAAAAAGAGCCCCCATGAAAAGATGCATTTGCTCAGTACAGTAGTCTTTGATCTGTCTGAGATGAGCACTATTGACCTTATAGTAGCAAAACAGGTTGAGAAACACGGGCGCATAGATGTGCTTATTAATCTTGGTGGTGTAAGCCAGAGGGCAAAGATAACGGAAACACCTCTCTGGCTCGACAGGAAGATAATGGAGATAAATTATTTTGGCACCATTGCCCTGAGCAAGGCAGTGCTTCCCTATATGATTACGCAGGGCTCGGGACATATAATGGCCACAAGCAGCATCTCGGGGCGTTTCGGCTTCCCTCTTCGCTCGGCTTATTCTGCATCCAAGCAGGCCTTGCATGGTTTTTTTGAAACCCTGCATATTGAAAACAAGCTTAATAATGTTAAAGCCTCTGTAATTATCCCGGGGAGAGTGAGAACAAATATTTCGTTTAATGCATTGACAGCAACGGGCAAGGAACATGGTAAAATGGATGCCGGACAGGCACGTGGTATACCCCCCGAAAAAGCCGCAAGGCTGATTATTAAGGGTTTAGCCCGTAATAAAAGGGAAGTGCTTGTTGGTGGAAGAGAATTAATTATGTTGTATATAAGGAAGTTTTTTCCATCAATTTTCTTTAATTTTGCAGGGAGGCTTAAACCTCACTGAGATTGAATTTTTGAGGAGAATTATAAAAAGAGAAGAAGTTGACAAAATGAAAGATTATCTTATCAGTGGCATTCAGCAGATGGGTGTGGGGGTTAAAAATCTTCATGAAGCATGGGAATGGTACAGGAAGTTTTTTGGCATGGATGTGCCCATCTTCGAAGAGGAAGCTGAAGCGAAACTTATGCTCCCTTATACGGGGGGTGAACCCCGGCGGCGCCATGCTGTTCTAGCTATGAATCTGCAAAGCGGGGGAGGATTTGAGATCTGGCAGTACAAGGGCAGGCAGCCTAAGGAAGTAGAGAATGAAATACTGGCAGGTGACCTGGGTATTTTCGCATGTAAATTGAAAGTCAAGAATATTGATGAGGCACTTTATAATTATAAAGAGAAAGGGGCAAAAGTGGTAGGCGAACCGGCCAATGATCCTCTGGGAAGAAAGACATTCTTTATAAAAGACCCTTATAACAATCTTTTTCAATTTGTTGAAGCCTCTGACTGGTTCCTGAATGAGAAAAAGGTGAACGGCGGAGCATACGGGGCAGTTATAGGTGTTACTGACATTGAAAGGTCGCTCAGGGTATATTCAAGCATACTGGGCTACGACGAGGTATTATATGACAAATCAGGAGTGTTTGATGATTTCAGAAACCTGCCAGGTGGTGATCATACTTTCAGGAGGATTCTACTCAGGCAGAGTAAACCATTCAGGGGTGCTTTCAGCAGGTTATTCGGGGACAGCGTTATTGAACTTATAAGTGTTAAGGGCAGAACCCCTTCCAGGATATTTGAGGACCGGTACTGGGGCGACCCGGGTTTTATACACCTGTGCTATGATATCAAGGGCATGGATGAGCTCAAAGAGCACTGCCTGAAGGAGGGTCATGCCTTTACCGTTGACAGTAAGGCAAGCCATGATGTTAAAGGATTTGACATGGGTGAAGCGGCAGGACACTTTGCCTATATAGAAGACCCCGATGGTACACTTATCGAATTTGTCGAAATACTTAAAATACCAATCAGTAAAAAGCTAGGGTGGTATATAGACGTAAGCAAGCGTCATCCCGAAAAGAACCTTCCTGCATGGATCATCAAAGTACTGAAGTATTCAAAGATAAAGGATAAGGATAGAAATTAGTTTACCCGGCGTCCTCTTCATTCTCATGCAGAACACGCATTATGTTAGCACCCCAAATCTTTTTGATCTCTTTTTTGGAATAACCACGCCTTAAAAGTTCATGTGTGATATTCTTCATCTGGGAAACATCCATTACACCCTCAATGCCTCCTCCCCCGTCAAAATCGGTTCCAATACCAACATGGTCAATCCCTATTAACTGTACAACATGATCAATATGATCAACGGCATCTTCCACTGTGGCAAGTTTACGGTACTTATTCCTCACCTGGTAATATTCCCTCCTGGCTTTTTCGAACTCCTCCTCTGACAGGCCTTCGAAATCATTATACTTATCCCTTATCTCTGCGAGTTTTTCCTCAAGAACGGGATTGGGCTCTGGTTGTTTAAGATAACTGCTCAGGATGCATATCTGTATGACCCCACCATTATCCTTGAGGGCCAGCAACATATCATTATCCAGGTTACGAGGGCTTTCACACAGGGCACGACATGATGAATGAGAGGCAATGACCGGTGAAGTGGTGGTTTCTATCACATCATAAAATGCCTCATCAGAGATATGGGATACATCAACCATCATACCCAGCCTGTTCATTTCTTTCACAACTTCAACCCCAAATTCAGATAAACCATTATGCTCCGGGCCACGATCATCTGTGGATGAATCACATATATCATTATTGCGGGAATGGGACAGCGTTATATATCTTGCCCCAAGATCATAAAATTCCTCCACCTTAGAAAGGTCTTTACCCAGGGGATAGCCATTTTCAATACCAATGAAGGCTATACG
This sequence comes from Bacteroidota bacterium, assembly GCA_034659275.1. Lineage (GTDB taxonomy): Bacteria > Bacteroidota > Bacteroidia > Bacteroidales > VadinHA17 > UBA9300. The sequence goes on from JAYEGY010000122.1 coordinate 95,852, forward strand.
TTTTCCTGTCTTTTTTATACGATAAGCATCATCAACAGTAAAAGCCACCTCGGCAATATCTGAGTTTTTCTCCACATTATCGTATATCTTCTCGAAAGTCTGTATTGTCCTGTTATATACTTCCTGGTAAGCTTCAGGGGTCCTGGGGCCCTGGCCAATAAACACAGCAAAGAATTCGGCATCAAGTCCTCCTTCTTTCATCCTCGGAAAGTCGACACAACCATCTTCATTTCTTATGCCGAGATCAAAATCTGAACGCATCAGCCTCATGGGGGTATCACAATGCGTATCAACTGTAAGAATAACCTTATGAATTCTATCGGCCTTTTGTTCTATTCGCGCTTCCTCATCACCACATGAAGTAAACGCAAATGAAAAAAGAAGGATAAACGCAAGTAACAGATTTCTTCTCATAATATTTTTATTTATTACAGTGTTTCAAAATTAGATAAAAAGATATTCAGAAAAGAAAAAATTAAGCTATTCTAAAACAGCTTTTAATAAAAAAGACAAGCATGCAAAAGCCCCTGACGATATCGCCAGGGGCAGCCATGAAAAGAATGGAAAAATTGCTTTTGGACAGTAAAAGCATCATTTAAGCCTAAAGCTTAATAATTTTATAAACATTATGTTTATCACCATTCTTCATCCTAATGAAATAGTTACCCGCAGGATATTTCTGCATGTTTATTTCCTTAACCAGAACGCCGGGTTTTATTATTTCAGTATCAATAAGTCTTCCATCGGGCCCTGATAAAAATATCATTGTTTCGCCATTCAATGGCTCTGAAAATCTTATATTAAGTATATCCTTTGCCGGGTTCGGAAAGAGTATCACATCAATTTCATGTTCGGGGTTTAAATTTATCCCTGTAACAAGGAGTTTTGATTGCTGAAAACCCTGGGTAAGAATCAGATCACCCCCTGCCGCTTCAGCTGTGGAAATAACCAGCTCACCCAGAGTCCAGCTGAGTGACATACTGTTATCGCTTGAAATATCATACCCCCCTGCACTTGACACCACCTGCTGTTTAACATCCTGTGCATTAAGGCCGGCAGACAACAACAGGACATAAAAGATGGTTACAAGGCTTTTCATATGAAAGGTATAATATGATGTAACTTGGATAAAAGTATGAAAAAAAGGCCCAAAAAGCAATTAATGAAAATCTAAATCAATCAATGCACATATTTTTTACACCAAAACAGCATAACTGGTGGTGAAGCACGGTTAAAAGTGTATTAAAGCGATATGTATAAATATTGCCCTTGTAAACTTAAAGCACGAAAAATGCTATTTTTGCCATCACTATGCTCAGGGATAAATTAATTAACTGGTCAATACTCCTTTTCCTGTCTCTTACCTGGGGATCATCCTTTATTCTGATGAAGAAAGGCCTGAGGTCATTTGATTCGCTTCAGATTGCATCGCTGAGGATATTTATTAGTTATCTTTTTCTTTTACCCCTGGCCATCCCCAATATTCGCAGGATAAACAAGAACAACCTGCTAAGCCTGATTATAATAGGACTGATAGGCAATGCCCTTCCTGCATTTCTATATCCTTTTGCCCAGCGGGAGGTAGATAGCTCCGTTGCAGGCATGCTCAATGCATTAACGCCTCTTTTCACTTTATTAACAGGTATACTTCTTTACAGGCGCAAGGCAAGGTGGAACCAGGTTACAGGAATACTCTTAGGGCTGGTAGGCGCCGCCGGTTTACTATACAGTGGTTCATTTTCTTTTGATCCTCTCGGTTTGTTTATCGTTCTTGCCACCTTTTTTTACGGGATAAGCTCAAACCAGGTGACTCTGATAAAAAACCTGAACGGTGCTGTCATTACTGCACTGGCATTCTTTATAATAGGTCCTTTTGCCGGGCTTTCCCTTCTCTTAAATGACTTTGGGCCGGCACTGGAAACAGAACACTGGCTACGTAATCTTGGTTTTATCTCCATACTTTCAGTTTTTGGTTCAGGTGTAGCTGTGGTCCTTTTCAATATATTGATATTAAGGACATCACCTGTTTATGCTGTTTCGGTAACATACCTGGCCCCCCTGGTGTCAACCATGTGGGGATTCGCAGATGGTGAGAATATTACTCTCTTTATGATTATTTCTGTAATTTGCATTCTTGCCGGTGTTTATCTTACTATAAGAAGAAAAACACCCGGCTAATTTAAATAAGCAGGATGAAAAACAGATTATGGTTGGTTTCTTTATTGGGTGGTGCTTTATGTGGCCTGGCATGGTATGATAATGCCAGCGGCCTGATAATGCTGATTGCTTTTGTTCCTTTTATATATATTTTCCAGTATAACATAAATAAAAAGGACCAGGCCAGGCTGGTGTTCCTGAGCGTACTTCCGGGCTTCCTTTTGTTTAACATTCTTACCATATCATGGCTGCGCAATGCTTCAATAGCAGGTGCTATATATGCGGTTACAGCAAATTTCTTTCTTATGTCATCAGTGTTCTGGATTGCAGCCCTCATATATAAAAGGTCGTCATCATCATTCCTGGGATATACCAGCCTGATCACTTTCTGGATTATCCTGGAACATATTAACACCAGGGTGAGCATATTAACCCCCTGGCTCAACCTCGGCAACACACTGGGCAACGACCCCCTGTTTATACAATGGTACGATGTCACAGGTATTACCGGGGGGACCTTGTGGATATTATTGTGCAACCTGGCCATTTTCAGGATCATCTTCAGCCTGGATAAAACAGGGAATAAGCTTTTGAAGAATATAATTATATTTTTGCTGCTCTTTCTTATCCCTTCAGGTATCTCTTTTTACACCTACTCCAGGAATCCCCGTGAATGTGCAGATGCAGGCTTTGTCATAATACAACCCAATATCGATCCTTACAGTGAGAAATTCAGTGACTACCCCTTTGAATTACAGCTGAGGAAGATGCTGAAGCTGGCTGAAAAGAATATCGGTGACGATACCGATTGGATCATACTTCCGGAAACAGCAATAGATGATCCCTTCTATGAAGAAAACGTGCTGAGGAATAAATATTACCTGATGATTGATTCCCTGCTGGATAAATATCCAGGGGTAAGCCTGCTTACGGGTGCTACTACCATGAGATCATATCATGAATTAGATAAAGAACTGCCACCGGGTGCTTTAAGGATTAATAACAGCAGGGTATATTACGAGCTTTATAATACAGCTATGCAGGTTAACCCAGACTCAGTTATTCACTTTTACCATAAATCAAAACTCGTGCCGGGCATAGAAAAAAGGATAAGGACACTGCCTGATTTTATCAAGGATAAAATAATCCCTGACCTGGGAGGTACGATGACCGGTTATGGTTCTCAGGATGAAAGAACTGTTTTCTTTCACCCCGACAGTATTTCGAGGCTCGCCCCGGTAATTTGCTACGAGTCGGTTTACGGGGATTTCGTGACGGGGTATATAAGGAAGAGTGCCAATGTTATTGTTATCATTACCAATGACGGATGGTGGGAAGATACGGCGGGTTATAAGCAACATCTTATGTTTGCCAGGATCAGGGCCATTGAAAACAGGAGGGCAGTGGCCAGGGCAGCCAATACAGGTATCTCATGTTTTATTGACCGCAAAGGAAATATAATACAACAAGCAGCCTGGTGGGAAGAAGGTGTTCTGAAACACTCCCTCAATCTCAATAACGAAATGACCTTCTACTCGGCGAATGGAGATTTTATATCAAGGTATGTAACCATTTTTGGAGTATTCATCCTGGTAATAACATTCATAGCAGCACCTATAAGGAAATTGAGAGATCCTTCGCTACGCTCAGGATGACAGTTAAAAATTCTCCAGACCCGTATCAAGCCATTCTATATATTCCTCTACATCAAGGTTAAAAGCCATTGGATCAACCAGAGGATTACCTTCGGGATCGCTTATGGCATATAAAGGCTGGGTGTTTGTTCCAAACATTTCAATTTCATGGTTGGTATTTACCTGGCCGATTGTTTTCTTCACCCTGCCGTCAATGTCAGATGTAATCCACTCACTCTCGGGGAGCCTGGTCCTGTCATCACAGTATAAAGCTACTATAACAAAATTATTCCTGAGGCGCTTAAGCACTTCCGGGTCAGACCATACCTTCGCCTCCATCTCCTTGCAGTTACTGCATGCATGTCCTTTGAAATCAATAAAAACAGGCATATTCCTTTCTTTGGCACAGGCCAGTCCCTGTTCAAGGTCAAAATAGCCGGTAAGACCATAGGGCAACTCAAATTTATCCGCATACTTTGGTTCAGAACACAATGTGCTGTCTCCTGAACTGATGTCAGCAGCAGGAGGAAGCGTTCCCACCGGTGTGCTTCCGGGTCTGAGATCAAACTTAGCCGATGATTCGGGAGGCAAGAGCCCGGAAACTCCTTTGAGAGGTGCACCGAACAGACCCGGTATGAGGTATACCGCAAAGGAAAAAACAGCTATAATGAGCAGTAACCTGAAGATCCCTATATGTTGCACCTCGCTATCATGGGCAAACTTAATCTTACCCATAAGGTATAGCCCCAGCAGGATAAAGAGAACGATCCATATTGCAAGGTAAATATCCCTTGTCAGTATATTAAGCCCGTATACTTCATCTATTGTAGACAGAAATTTCATACTGAAGGCGAGCATTAAAAAGGCAAGGACAACCTCAACAGAATTCAGCCAGCCTCCTGATCTGGGCAATTTCTTCATCACTGCCGGGAAGAGGGCAAAAAGGAAGAAAGGCGTTGCAAAGCCAAGACCGAAGCCAAACATGCCCACCGTGGGCCGTAATACATCTCCCGTGGCTGCTTCCACCAGCAGGGCACCCACTATAGGACCTGTACAGGCAAAGGAAACAAGGACTGTGGTCAAGCCGAGGAAAAAAGCTGCTATCATGCCGCCTTTATCCACCCTTGCATCAGCACTGCTTACCCATTTGTTCGGTAAAATAATCTCATAAGCCCCGAAGAAGGAAGCAGCGAAAACAACAAAGAGAAGGAAGAAGATTATGTTGGGTATCCAGTGAGTACTGAGGGCATTTGCAAAACCGGCACCCGCGCTTGTAAGTGATACTATAATACCCAGGGATGAATATATTATTACTATGGACAGGGCAAAGATCAGGGCTTTAATAAATGATTTCCCCTTATTTTCCGTCCCCTGGGAGAAAAAAGCAACTATCATAGGTATCATAGGAAACACACAGGGTGTAACTATTGCAGCCATACCCAGGAGGAAAGACACCAGGAGGAGGCCTATTAGTCCCCTGTTATCTGTGCCGGCACCACGGAGCTCTGTGACGGGCTGTTTCCCGTCACTTTCACCGCCTGATACGCTTATGTTGAATTCCCGGTCCTGGGGAGGTGAACACCTCTCATCATCACAGGCCATGTAAGTGACATAACCTTCCACAGTGAAATTATCAAGATCGGAACTTATTGTTTGCCTGAACCCGGCTTCCCCGCTGAAATATTTTATTTCCATCCCGAAGGCCCGGTCAAAAACAATCTCACCCTCGTTCATCTCACGTGTTTCGCCAATGAGCTCGTAATTATCCGATTCCTTAAAAGTGAAGCTGGTTGGTATGGGCCCTCCTTCAGGCAGGTGCATAGAATACAAATGGGATTTTTCTTCTATGGTGGCCGTAAAAATCAGTTCATAGGTATTATCACCTTTCTTCTCATAGGAGAATGACCATTCAACAGGATCATAGATCTGGGAGAACGAAATTATTGAAAGCAACAAAAAGATGAGTGATAATTTAGTCCGCCTAATCATTTAAAAATATTTTTAAATTCTTTTAACAATATGGTTTCAATATTACTTATTAAACAAAAGAAACAGCTTTATGTTAAGACAGTCATAAGGTGATGAAGGGTGACAATATATATTATAATTTGTTATCTCAAATCTATTTCGTCTCCATACTTATCAGTAAACCTGTATTCAAGGAAATGGTATGATTGTATAGCCCTCACCTGAAGTTTACAATTATTTCGTTTTGCTATTTTACGATATTCCGGGGAAATCCCCTTTGTAAGGTAAGCGGCAACGAAGGGGTGCACTTGAAGTATGAAATTCCTTGTTTTGACCTTTTCAAGTATTGTCTTCAGGTCTCTCTCCATCTTTTCGATATACAGCAATGAAGGTCCTATTTTACCGGTACCGTTACAGGTTGGGCATTTTTCTGTAACGCTGACATTCATTTCCGGCCTCACCCTCTGTCTTGTTATTTGCATCAGGCCGTATTTGCTCAGGGGCAAGATATTGTGCTTGGTACGGTCTTCAGCCATCACTTCTTTCATAGTATCGAACAGTTGTTGCCTGTGTTCGTTCGATTGCATATCTATGAAATCAATAACTATTATACCCCCCAGGTCCCTTAACCTGAGTTGTCTGGCTATCTCTTTTGCTGCTTCAAGATTTACTTCAAGTGCGCTTGTTTCCTGGTCGGTATCAACCTTCGACCTGTTCCCGCTATTGACATCTATTACATGCAGAGCCTCGGTATGCTCTATAATAAGATAAGATCCGTGTTTGAAAGATACGGTCTTACCAAAAAGGGCTTTTATCTGTTTTGTAACACCAAAGTGATCAAAAATAGGGGACCCCCCCCTGTAAAGCTTTACTATTTTCTCCTTACCCGGAGCTATTTCCCTGACATATTGTTTTATATCAGCAGCCATTAGCTGATCGTTAACCGTAATACTTGTAAAGCTTACATTGAGTATGTCCCGTATTATTGCGTTTGTAAGATTCATTTCCCTTATGAAAAGCCTTGGCTTGGAAATATCTTTGCGGAGGTTTCTGAAAGCGGTTTCAAATCGTTCAACCAGGTCGCGTAATTCCGCATCCAGGGTTGCCACCTTTTTACCTTCAGCTACTGTCCTGATTATTACACCATAGTTCTTGGGCTTTATACTTTGAATAAGAGCTTTAAGCCTGTTCTTCTCTTCAGCACTTTCAATTTTCGTTGATATAGAGACCTTATCAGAGAAAGGCAAAAGGACTAAATTTCTTCCTGCGATGGATATTTCTGAACCCAGTCTTGGGCCCTTGGTTGATATAGGCTCTTTGGTCACCTGAACGATCACCGTCTGGCCCGTCTTCAACACATCAGAAATTTTCCCGTCCTTATTTATATCGGGTTCATTTTTGAATTTATGAACCGGCAGCATTTTGCCTTTTCTTTTCAAGGCAAGCTCATAATATTTATGTAATGACCTGAATTGGGCACCAAGGTCGAGGTAGTGAAGGAAAGCATCACGTTCATAGCCGACATTAACAAAAGCAGCATTCAGCCCCGGCATTATTTTCTTCACTTTGCCGAGGTAAATATCTCCAACTGCAAATTTTATATCTTTCTTTTCCTTGTTAAGCTCAACCAGTTTTTTCTGCTCCAACAAGGCAATGGCAATTTCCTTAGCCCCCGAGTCTATTATTAAATCTTTGCTTATCACATTATGGTGGTATAGATCTTTTATATATATGTTTTATAAATATATTAAACCTAAAGATCAGACAATCTTTAGGTTTAATATAAATTGTGAACCGGCCCCGGGCACAAGACCTTACTTCTTCTTCTTATGCCTGTTCTTCCTCAAGCGCTTTTTACGCTTGTGAGTGGCCATCTTATGTCTTTTTCTTTTCTTTCCGCTGGGCATAAATTACTTACTTAATATTGTTCTTGACCTTATTGATAAATGATTTTGAAGGTTTGAAAGCCGGAATGAAGTGTTCAGGAATAATAATAGTGGTGTTCTTTGAGATATTCCTTGCAGTTTTCTTAGCTCTTTTCTTAACAATGAAACTACCAAAACCCCTTAGATATACGTTATTACCGGCAACCATTGAATCTTTTACGGAGTCCATAAACTCTTCAACAGTTCTTTGAACGGTTACCTTTTCAATACCAGTTTTTTTGGCAATTTCGTTAACGATGTCTGCTTTAGTCATTTTTAATGAGTTTTAATTCAACAATTTATATGTTATACTTTTTTTTAATTAACTCTGCAAATGTAAAATATTATTTCATATAAATGAAACACTCGGCTTTATTTTTTTACATTTTTAAGAGCATAACTTGTTGAATTAGTGTTAATATTATTAACTGATCAGTTTATGTAAGCCTTAATAAGCCTATTTGCAACACTGATTACAGGGATATTAATCACATACTTCCCTCCCGGAAAAATATATTTCATTTTTTTCTTCCTGATTGTTACTAGCTTTATTTTTACTACCTTTACCACCTGAATTATCGTATTTTAAACTAAGTAAAAAATGTCAGTTAACAAGGTTATTTTAGTGGGTAATGTAGGAAAGGACCCCGAAGTACGTTATATAGACACAAATGTTGCTGTAGCAAGGTTTCCTTTTGCTACAAGTGAAACTTACAGGAACAGGGATGGAGAGAGAATAACCACAACTGAGTGGCATAATGTTGTATTATGGAGGGGCCTGGCAGAGGTTGCAGAGAAATTTGTAAAAAAAGGATCCCAACTTTTCATAGAGGGTAAAATACGTACCCGCTCATATGATGACAGGGAGGGAAACAAAAGATATATTACCGAGATTATTGCTGATAATATGCAGATGCTCGGTCGCCGTCCTGACAGCCAATCAACAGGCTCTGAGAACAAAGGTAATTCATATAATGAAAGCAGTGGACGTTCCACTTCCGAAGATACTGATTCGGCATCGCAGGCAGAAAATCCTTTCGACACCGGCAATGATTCTCCTGATGTCAGTGATGAACCTGATGATCTGCCATTCTAGTGTTAATCAAACGTTTGTCAATTGGATACTATTGAGCCTTTTCAACAAATCTTAGCTCTATATAATATTGCCATTACACCACCGGTGATTATTGAACTTGCTGTACTGGTAGTGTTACTGGCCTGTTCTGCCTTTATCTCAGGTTCTGAAGTTGCCTTTTTCTCTCTGAGCCCTGCAAATATTGATGAACTTACGAATAATCACTCACATAACTCCACAATTGCCCTGAAATTACTGGGCAAATCCGAAGCATTGTTAAGTACAATACTTATTGCCAATAATTTTGTAAATGTGGGTATTGTCTTACTATCGGCCTATATCAGTGAACAGTTGTTTACTTTTTCCAATCCGGTGCTTGGTTTTATGCTAGAAGTGGTGGTGATAACTTTTATCCTCTTGCTTTTCGGCGAAATCCTGCCGAAGGTTTATGCTACAAAAGCAAACGTACGATTTTCCCTCCTGATGGCAATACCTCTTAATATATGTGAAAAAATCTTCAGACCGCTGAGTGCTTTCCTGATAAGGTCAAGCTCTCTGGTAAAAAGAAGGGCCGGCCAAAGAGATCACCTTATAAGCAAGGGTGAGCTGTCTGAAGCTATTAGCCTGGCCTCAGGAGAAAATAAGGACGATGAAAAAATACTTAAAGGGATAGTCAAATTTGGAAATATAGAGGCAAAGGAAATAATGAGGCCCAGGATTGACATAATGGCCATAGATATAAAAACTCCCTTCAGGGAAGTAATACCCCAGATTATTGAATCAGGCTATTCCCGAATACCTGTATTTTCAGATACCTTTGATAAGGTACAGGGTATATTGTATGTCAAAGATATTCTTCCCCACTATCACAAAGCCAACAGTTTTAACTGGCAATCGCTGTTACGACCACCATACTTCGTTCCTGAAACAAAAAGAATAAATGACCTGCTTGAGGAATTCCAGACAAAAAAAATACACCTGGCAATAGTAATAGATGAATATGGTGGTACCAGCGGAATAATAACCCTGGAAGATATTCTTGAAGAAATAGTGGGCGAGATACCCGATGAGCACGAATCAGAGGAAATCTCCTTCGAAAAAATAGAAGATAATATTTACATTTTCGAAGCCAAGACTTTACTCAACGACTTTTTTAAAGTCATGGAAATTGAAAATGATCCTTTCGAAGAGGTAAGAGGCGACTCGGATACCCTTGCCGGATTGATCCTTGAGCTTACAGGGGAAATACCTGCCCAGGGATTCAGTATCGATTATAAACAATTCAGGTTCCATATTCTCTCAGCTGACAAGCGCAGGATAAAAAAACTGAGGGTGGAAATAAGACCTTATGATGATGAAGACTAGAAAGCCTGAAATAATACTTTTTCTTATACTTATATGCCCTGCATTGTTAATTTGCTCATGCAGGAATAATACTATGCCCAGGCCCAGGGGACACTTCAGGATAGACCTGCCCGAAAAGGAATATACAGAGTTTGATTCCATATGCCCTTTTACTTTTGAATACCCTGTTTACAGTGAAATAAGAAAAGAACCGGGAATGGATGAATACTGCTGGTTTAATATTGTATTCCCTGACTATAAGGGGAAATTGCACCTGAGTTATATGGATGTAAACAATAACCTGAGAGCCCTGACTGATGATGCCCATAAACTTGCTTATAAACATTCGGTTAAAGCCGATGCCATAGAAGAAAAATTATGGATAAATGATGACGAGAATGTTTATGGTATAATTTATCTTATCAGTGGTGATGCGGCTTCTTCCGTACAGTTTTTTGTCACTGACAGTTTAAGTCATTACCTTAGGGGCTCATTATATTTTGATGCTCAGCCCAACAAGGATTCTCTGGCACCAGTAATAAATTTTTTCAGGCAAGATGTAGTGCACCTTATTGAGACACTTGAATGGAAATGATAAGTAAAGAGTAAAATGGCTTGTATATCAGAACATTATCTTAATGAATACACAATGCTCGGAGTCTGGAAGATCGAAGAAGACCTGAATACATTGCTATCACTGGTGAAGCTCAATCCGGAAGACAAGAAAAAATTCGCCAATTTTAAAAGCACTTCAAGAAAGCTGGAATTTCTGAGTGTCAGGGCACTGCTGGCAGAATTGCTGGGGCCCGGACACACGATTGTATATAATAAAAATAACAAGCCATTCTTAAAAGACGGATCCCATTTTATCAGTATTTCCCATTCAAACAAATTAACAGCTATAATGCTTAGCTCACGGGAAAGAATAGGTCTCGATCTTGAATATATGAGTGCAAATATTACGGGTATAGCAAGGAAATTCATCAACAAAAACGAGAAGATTACAAATAACAGGGATTTGAGGAAATACCATCTTTACTTACACTGGTGTGCCAAGGAAGCTCTGTTTAAAATATGTGACAGGGAAGGTATCAATATGCAGGAAAATATCACTATATATCCATTCAAGGTGGAGCATTCAGGTGATATCAGGGGTGAAGTTCAATCAGATCTTGTAAACGAGATATTTGATTTGCAGTATACCCGGTATGAAAACTATGCAATAGTCTGGACTAAAAAAGAATATGATGATAAAGAGTCTGAAAAGGCAAAAATGTATCGCCCTGTTAATGGATCCTGATAAGTATGCACCAGGTGATATAAAACAGCTGAAAGAAATTAAATCTGAGTATCTTCCTGATTATATTTTTATTGGTGGCAGCCTCACCAGTGTACATCCTGATGAATTAATACTTAATATTAAAGAGAATTTTGATATACCGGTCGTGCTTTTCCCCGGGAGCCTCCTGCAGTTAACCGACAGGGCCGATATCATACTGCTTTTATCCCTCATTTCCGGCAGGAATCCCGATCTGCTCATAGGCAACCATGTAATAGCAGCTCCACATTTGAAGAAGATGGAAATTGATATTATACCCACCGGTTATATCTTAGTGAATTGTGGAGCAAAAACATCAGTTGAATATATGAGCCAGAGTGAGGGCATCCCTTCCTCAAAAACAGATATTGCAGTGGCTACTGCCATGGCAGGGGAAATGCTTGGTTTAAAGCTTATGTACCTGGAAGGTGGAAGTGGTGCAAGTTATCCCGTACCACCGCTTATGGTAAAAGCCGTGAGGGATGCTGTTTCTCTCCCCCTTATTGTCGGTGGCGGACTGCGCAAAGCGGAAGATATAAGAAAAGCATACGATGCCGGGGCTGATATGGTGGTTCTCGGCAACGGCTATGAAGATGACCCCGGACTGCTTGAAGCAGCAAGCAAAATAAGAGATGAGAAATAAAAAAATCCCCCTCTGTTTCCAAAGGAGGATCATTCGCGTTAATTCGCCTTAATTCGTGCTAATTCGTATTATTCATCGCATTCAAGAACGTTATCAATCTGGTACCGGGCAGCTTCCTTAAATTCCCCGTACAGTGCATTTTTATAAGCTGCACATGCCTCATTTTTCTGATCAAGGGCCTGGTAAGCACCTCCCAGTTCAAAATATATTTTAGCTTTTTCTTCAGCACCGCCTGTTTCCAGTTCAAGCGCCTCATTGAATGACTGCACTGCTTCTGGCCATTTTTCCTGGCCTTTCTGAGCCAGGCCCATCTGGTAATGTACGATAACATTATTATTACCATATTCGATGGTGTTTTTCAGGTTGCTTTCAGCTTTGACATAATCCTTTTCTGCCATGGCTGTTTGCGCATCATTGAAATAATGTGTGCGCATCACCTTTTTTATGTCACCCGCAGTCCTGTTGTCACGTTCCTGGTCGCAAACCTGCAGGCCCATCATAGCAACTTCTTCCATTTTTTCAATATTTTCCATCTTATCATAGATAATAAGTTTTCCGAGATAAGCTTTCGTATAGTTAGGATCTCTCTGCAGGGCATTATTATAAAAACCCAATGCTTCTTCATAATTACCTTCATTGAGTGCAGATGCACCCTGGACATTCCTGATGCTTACTATTGTGTTGAGCGATCTTGATGCGCTTCTTTCATCACCAATAGCCTTATATCCTTCTATTGAAGCATCAAGCATTTCAATCGATTTTTCATATTTTTTTGCTCCTGCATACTGTTTTGCGGATTCATAATACATTTTTGGAATACGGGTCATAGCCTGTCCTTTGATCTGATCAGCCTCTTCCCCACTCACTTCATCTGCCAGTTCAATGACTTTCTCGTACGAAGTGACGGCAGTTTCGGGATTGATCTTTTCCATCTGGACAGCCTGGTTAAACGATGATTTTACATCATTAATTGTTGTCTGCCCATAAGTAAGCTGTGTAATGCCTAAAATTACCAGAAGAAACAGCGCATTTAGACTTTTCCTGAATAATACTCCCATAGTATTTGATTTTAATTAAGTTACGCTTAAAAATTCATGCAAAGATATAAAAATGAATAAAACATAAAAATTTATTTTGTCTCTGCACAATACTGTGCAATCAAAAAGAATACCATTACCTGTAAAGCTCAGTCATAGGCTCTCCGGTACATGCATTTGGTAAAGGCACCCTGCAAAGAGCCGACAGGGTAGCAGCCAGGTCATTCATGCTCACTTTCTTTGTTATACTTGATCTGTTAACTTTCCAGCCATACCATATAAGAGGGACATGTGAATCGTATTCATATACAGAGTTATGGTTTGTCACCTTTATATCATTCTCAACCCAGGCGGGTTTCAGGATTATAATCACATCCCCGCTGCGTAAAGGATCGAAGCTGTTACGCATCTTTGCAAAATGACC